>JBIKPX010000063.1:0-5293 GCA_044357195.1 Candidatus Planktophila sp.
TATTGAGTGCAACGCTGCCTGTGACTACGCACCCGTTGTTATGGCTAACTGGGAGTTCTATGACAACCAGACTGTGCAATCATCAAAAGATTTAGTTGATGCAATGCGCAATGGCAATCCACCAGCACCAACTCGCGGACCAAACACATTGCCAACCTGGAAAGAAAACTCAGCAGTACTTGCTGGAATTAACGATGGTCGCGCAAACGAAGGTTTGCAAGCCGGCCAGCCAACTCTGCTTGGATTGAAATTATCAAAGGAAGGTAAGTAAGCAATGACAAAGCTCGCACCTGTCCTTTCAGCACATTGGGATGAAAAAGATTCATTTACCATCGCGGCATATATACGCAATGGTGGATACAAGGCATCAGCAAAAGCACTTGCAATGGATCCTGATGCAGTGATTCAACTTGTTAAGGATTCTGGATTACGTGGTCGCGGTGGCGCAGGTTTCCCAACAGGTATGAAGTGGGGATTTATTCCACAGGGCGATAACAAAGAACATTACTTAGTTGTTAACGCAGATGAATCCGAACCAGGCACATGCAAAGACACACCATTGATGATGGCTAATCCACATGTGCTTATCGAAGGTTGCATCATTGCTTGCCATGCAATTCGCGCAAAGCATGGATTCATTTATATTCGCGGCGAAGTTACTCACGTTGTTCGTCGCCTGAACCAAGCGATTGAAGATGCATATAAAGCTGGTCACCTTGGAAATGGAATTGATTTAGTTCTACACGTCGGAGCTGGTGCATATATTTGCGGTGAAGAAACGGCGCTTCTTGATTCACTCGAAGGTTTCCGTGGACAACCACGTTTGCGTCCACCATTTCCTGCAATTGCCGGTTTGTATGCGCGTCCAACTGTTGTAAATAACGTTGAATCCATTGCATCAGTTCCAGCAATTATTGCTAACGGCGCCGAGTGGTATCAAAAATACGGAACAGAGAAGAGCAAGGGAATGACTCTTTATTCTCTCTCTGGTCACGTTAATAACCCAGGACAATTTGAAGCCCCACTTGGAATAACACTTCGTGAAATTCTCGATATGGCCGGTGGTGTTCGTACTGGTCACAAACTTAAGTTCTGGACACCAGGTGGATCATCTACTCCACTCTTTACTGACGCACATCTAGATACTCCACTTGATTACGAGGGTGTGGCAGCTGCTGGATCAATGCTTGGTACAAAAGCACTTCAAATTTTTGATGAAACAACATGCGTTGTTCGAGCCGTTCTTCGTTGGACTGAGTTCTATAAGCACGAATCATGTGGCAAGTGCACACCGTGTCGCGAAGGCACATGGTGGCTTGTTCAAATTCTTCGCGATCTCGAAAATGGTTCCGGTTCAGAAGAAGATCTTGCAAAACTTCTCGATCTTTGCGACAACATCATGGGACGCTCTTTCTGTGCACTCGGCGATGGTGCAACTAGCCCAATCACATCTTCAATCAAATATTTCCGTGATGAATACATCGCACACGTAACAGGCAAGGGATGCCCATTTGATCCTGTTGCATCGACTCTGTTTTCAAGTGCAGGTGCACGATGACTACAACACAATCACAGACAACTGAAGTTGTAGACATGATCACGGTCGTGATTGATGGCTTTGAAGTCAGCGTTCCTAAAGGAACATTAGTTATTCGCGCGGCAGAAAAACTTGGAATTCAGATTCCACGTTTTTGTGATCATCCACTTCTAGATCCAGTTGGCGCATGTCGTCAATGTTTAGTCGATATCGAAATTAATGGCCGTGCGTTTCCAAAACCACAAGCTTCATGCACAATTCCTGTGGAGCCAGGAATGATTGTTAAGACTCAACTCACATCAGATGTTGCAGAAAAAGCGCAACGCGGAGTTATGGAGTTATTACTCGTTAATCACCCACTTGATTGCCCAGTGTGTGACAAGGGTGGCGAGTGCCCATTGCAAAACCAAGCAATGAGCAATGGTCAAGCAGAATCTCGATTTGAAGGTAAAAAGCGCACATTTGAAAAACCAATTAATTTGTCATCACAAGTATTACTAGATCGCGAACGCTGTGTTCTCTGTGCACGTTGCACTCGCTTCTCAGAGCAGATTGCAAGTGATCCATTTATTACTCTCAACGAACGTGGAGCGCTGCAGCAAGTTGGAATTTATGAAGATCAACCTTTTGAATCTTATTTCTCTGGAAACACAGTTCAAATTTGTCCAGTAGGCGCACTCACTGGTGCGTCATACCGTTTCCGCGCACGTCCATTTGATTTAGTTTCAACACCATCTGCATGCGAACACTGCGCATCTGGTTGTGACATGCGCACCGATGTTCGTCGTGGAAAGACACTACGTCGACTCGCTGGCGATGACCCAACAATTAACGAAGAGTGGAACTGCGATAAGGGTCGCTGGGCATTTAAATACATCACAGCAATTGACCGTCTTTCACAACCAATGGTTCGAAATTCAGATGGTGAATTAGTTGTTACATCATGGCCAGAGGCAATCGCAGCTGCAGCTGCAGGATTATCTGGCGCTAAGGCTGCTGTTCTAGTTGGCGGTCGCACAACGTATGAAGATGCATATGGATATAGCAAGTTTGCTCGTGTAGCACTGGCTACTAATGACATTGATTTCCGCGCACGTGCAACATCTGATGAAGAACGCGATTTCCTAGCTGCTCATGTTGTTGGCACCAGTGCAACCTATAAAGATATTGATAAGGCTGATCATGTACTTCTAGTTGGTTTCGAACCAGAAGAAGAGTCACCAATTGTTTTCTTGCGAATAAATAAGCAGGTAAAAAAGCGCGGGCTTAAAGTCACATCAATTGGAACAAAGCTTTCAATCGGCGTAGAAAAACTTGGTGCAACATTTGTAAAGGTCGCACCTGGGTCTGAAAGCACAGCAATCACTTCACAATCATTGACTGCGCAATCAATTATCTTGGTCGGAGAACGAGCATCTGAAAGCGCCGGTGCGCTCTCAGCTGTTGCAACTCTTGCATCACAATCTGGTGCAAAGCTTGCTTGGATTCCTCGTCGTGCAGGTGAACGTGGCGCGCTCGAAGCAGGAGCAATTGGAAATCTACTTCCAGGCGGACGTCCTGTTACAGATGCTGCTGCTCGCGTTGATCTTGCAAGTGCGTGGTCTGTTACCTCAGTACCAGCAAATATTGGTCGATCAACCAAAGAAATTATCTCTGCAGTAAATGCGGGAGATATCAACGCACTAGTTGTTGGTGGAGTTGATCCACATGATTTGGATAACACCGCAGAGACACTGACGGCGCTTAAGAAAGCATTTGTTGTTTCATTAGAAATTGCACCAAGTGCCGTTACCGAACGTGCAGATGTTGTATTGCCAGTTGCCGCAGTAACAGAAAAAAGTGGATCATTTTTAAATTGGACTAGCAGCGCTCGTGCATTCGATGCCGCTGTTGCTGATTCACTGAATCGCAGCGATGTGCGAATTCTTTCCATGATTGCCGATGCGCTAGGAAAAACAATTTCACTCGGCACGGTTTCTGCAGCAGCTCGCGAGATTGCATCCCTTGGTCCATGGGATGGTGCACGTGCACCATTTACAGCTATTGCTGCAAGAAGCGCAACGCCACTTTCAGCAGATGAAGCACTCATTACTTCATGGCGACGTTTACTAGATCTTGGAACTCTGCAAAAGGGTGAAGAAAATCTTGCTGGCACTGCTCGCCAGACTGTCGCTGTTATTTCTCCAAAGCGCGCAGATTCAATTGGTGTGACAACTGGAGATCGAATTTCAATTTCCAATGCGCAGGGAAGTGTTGTGCTATCTGTACTTGTTGAAGATATTCATGATGATGCCGTATGGGCACCACGTAATTCACGCGGTTCAGAACTTCTTTCCACACTCGGTAACGCACATGGTGGCGTTGTAAAGGTGGTGAAGGCATGAGTACTGCAGAGTTATTAGCAACAGATCCAGGTTGGATAATCGCAGTTAAAGGTCTTCTTGTTTTTGCAGCCTGTGTAGTTCTCACACTCCTTGCAATTTGGGCAGAGCGTCGCATTGTTGCTCGCATGCAAGAGCGCCCAGGTCCAAACAGAGTTGGCCCACTTGGCTTACTTCAATCCTTATCTGATGGCGTTAAGTTGGCGCTGAAAGAAGATTTAATTCCCGCAGCTGCAGATAAAGTCATTTTTATTATTGCGCCAATTATTAGCGCAACTACATGCTTTATGGCATTTGCAGTTATTCCAGTTACAGGACCAGTAACTTTGTTTGGACATAAAACAGTTATGCAGATGACAGATATTCCTGTCGGCGTTCTCTACGTATTAGCAATTGCCTCTGTTGGTGTCTACGGAATTGTGCTTGCTGGCTGGTCATCTGGTTCAACGTATCCACTACTTGGTGGTTTGCGATCTAGTGCTCAAGTTATTTCTTATGAAGTTGCAATGGGACTCTCACTTGTTTCAGTATTTATTTACTCAGGTTCAATGTCCACATCCGAAATCGTTGCAGCGCAAGATCAATGGTGGTTTGCAGTAGTTCTATTCCCATCATTTGTTATTTATGCAATCTCAATGGTTGGTGAAACAAACCGTGCACCATTTGACTTGGCAGAAGCAGAAGGCGAACTCGTCGGTGGATTCCATACTGAGTATTCATCTCTTAAATTCGCACTCTTTTTCTTGGCAGAGTATGTAAACATTGTTGGTGTTTCAGCACTTGCAACAACACTCTTCCTTGGTGGATATCACGCACCTCCAGGCCTTGGGTTCACTGAGGCATGGCTAGGTGGATGGTTTACAGCTATCTGGTTCTTTATAAAAGTTGCTGGATTCTTCTTCATTTTCGTTTGGTTGCGCGGAACTCTTCCACGTATGCGTTATGACCAATTCATGCAATTTGGTTGGAAAGTTTTGATTCCAGTCTCACTCTTCTGGATTATGGTCGTTGCAACACTTCGCGTACTTTCACAACAAGGAACTTCTCGTATAGGAATTTTAATCTTCTCAGGAATTGTTGTTGCGTTAGTGATGTTTGCAAACGTGGCTTTCGATAATGCAAAACAGAAAAAGAAGAACGCTCCACGTCCGGAGCTATCTAAGCCAGATTTTGCAGTTCCAGAGTTACCGAGCAAGGGGAGCGATCGTGTCTGATCACATAGAGCCAAGAGTTTCTAAAGATATCGACGTTAACAAAGTTGAATACACACCCGTCGTCAACGAAGGTCCTGCAACGTTAGCGGCGCAAGCAAAGGGTTTCTGGCTCACATTTCGCACGATGTTTAAAAAGACATTGGCTGTTGAATATCCAGAAG
>JBIKPX010000064.1:0-5197 GCA_044357195.1 Candidatus Planktophila sp.
TCGTGAATTTCATCTGCTCCTAGATGCGCTAACTCTGAAACGTACTTTCGGATGTAGTCACCGTTTTCATCAAATCTCTTGCCTTGTTCGATGGGATTAAATACTCGGTAATACGGGGATGCATCTGTGCCGCACCCTGCAGTCCACTGCCAACCATGTGCATTGGAAGCAATATCGAAATCAACTAGATGTTCTTCAAAAAATAGAGCACCGTGCTGCCATTCGATATGTAGATCCTTGGCAAGAAATGAAGCAACAACCATGCGCACGCGATTGTGCATCCAGCCTTCTGTAACCAATTGACGCATGCCTGCATCAACAAATGGGTATCCAGTCTTGCCTTCACACCACGCTTTGAATTTCTCACCTGGTTCGTCATAACGCATATTCGCAAATTGTGGTGCGTAATAATCTTTATCTGTATGGGGATAGTTGAACAAAACATCTGCATAAAATTCGCGCCACGCAATTTCTTTTCTAAATGTGTCGTGAGCTTTACTTTCTCCTAATCCTGCGAGAAGAGTTCGTGGATGAATTTCTCCCCAAGTAAGGTGTGCACTCATTTTGCTTGTGCCATCTATTCCTGCAAAATTTCGAGTCTCATCGTATGAATCAAGACCCTTGGCTTTGAATTTTTTAAATCTTTCGTGCGCAGCTTTCTCTCCAGCTACTGGGATATCTGTTCCTTCTGGTACTTGCCATGTTGGAAAGTTTCTATCACTCGAATCTGGTGTAACAGCCTTTATTGATTTAGGGGCTGCAACTGCTGCGCGCCAACCATGTAAGAGCCATCCACGATAAAAAGGTGTGTACACGCGATAGTTTGTTGCATCACTAGGTTTCTTAACTCGACCAGGTGCAACTGCATAAGGGCTTCCAGTGCGTGTGAGTTCTATTCCCGCGGCTTCAACACGCGCATCACGAGCTACTGCATAAGCATCATATTCAGTTGCAATATGAACTGATGTGGCATCATATTTTTTCTTTAAATCCTTGAGCACATCAACTGGATCACCTTCGCGGACGATCAATTTATTGCCGAGTGATTCATCAAGGCTGCGAAGTGACTGCGCTAAGTACGCTAAGCCTTTTTCACCTGTAATTTTAATTAATTTTGGATCCAAAATAAATACAAGAACTATTTCTTCGCCAGATTCAATTGCAGCTAAGAGGGCAGGATTATCGCTCAGTCGTAAGTCGCGCCGAAACCACATGATGCTGCGCGACATAGTGGGTTAATTATGTAGTTGATGAACCGTTGCATCCCAGCCATGTACATCTTCTGGTTTGCGTGGCGCTTTACCGATGTAGCGAGCTGAAGGACGAATTAAACGGCCAGTACGTTTTTGTTCAAGAATATGTGCAGACCAACCTGCTGTGCGGGCTGCGGTAAACATAGAAGTAAATAGTGGACCAGGTACTTCTGCGAAATCAAGAACAATTGCTGCCCAGAATTCAACGTTTGTTTCTAGAACACGCTCTGGATGGCGCTCATGTAATTCAGCGAGTGCGGCTTTTTCAAGTTCGAGTGCCACTGCATAACGAGGTGCACCTAATTCTTTTGCTGTGCGTCGCAGAGTACGAGCACGAGGATCTTCTGCGCGATAGACGCGGTGACCAAATCCCATTAAACGTTCTCCGCGGTCCATTAAATCTTTTACGTATTTACGTGCATCACCAAGGCGTTCTACATCTTCAATCATTCCAAGAACTCGTGAAGGTGCACCACCATGTAGCGGACCTGACATCGCACCAATTGCACCTGAAAGTGCGGCTGCAACATCTGCGCCAGTGGAAGCGATAACGCGAGCAGTAAATGTCGATGCATTCATTCCGTGTTCTGCAGCAGATACAAAGTAAGCATCAATTGCGCGCACGTGAAGTGGATCGGGTTCTCCACGCCAGCGAATCATCATGCGCTCAACAACTGTGTGCGCCTTATCAATTTCAGATTCTGGAACTGGTGTTGCAGCGATACCACGTGCAGATTGTGCAAGGTATGAAAGAACCATGACAGATGCACGTGCAAGATTTGAACGAGTCTCTTCATCGGAAATATCTAGAAGTGGTTTAAATCCCCAAGCTGGTGCAAGCATTGCAATTGCTGATTGCACATCGACTCGAACATCGCCTGAGTGAACTGGTAATGGAAATTTTTCTGCTGGTGGAAGTCCTGGATTAAATTCATCATCAACTAATAATCCCCATACGTTTCCAAATGAAACGCGTCCAACTAAATCTTCAATATCAACACCGCGGTAACGAAGCGCGCTACCTTCTTTATCTGGTTCAGCAATTTCAGATTCGAAAGCTATGACACCTTCGAGACCTGGCTTGAAATCATCAGACACAACGCGCTCCTTTAGTGGGTATTACGGGGGTAATTCTGCCCCCATACAAGGTGTGCTGGCGACCACGTAAGTTGAGATAGCCCTACGGGCCAAAGTGACGTTAGATACATCTATGACGGAAAGCGGAATCAGGGCCAAGATTTCAGCAATGCGGCGCTCCTATGGCGAAGTCGGGCTGGATGCAATGCCTGCTGATCCCATCACCCTATTTGAAGAGTGGATGGCTGCTGCGGCTACAAATGAAATTATTGTTGAGGCAAATGCAATGGTGCTCTCAACTGCAGATGGTTCTGGTGAAATTACAACCCGCACAGTTTTGCTAAAAGATATTTCAGAAGGTGGATTTACTTTCTTTACAAATTATTCATCTCGTAAAGCACAAGCTATTGCAATGAATTCGCAAGTAACACTTCTTTTCCCTTGGTATGCAATGGAGCGACAAGTAATTATTTCAGGGCAAGCAGATAAAATTTCACGTGAAGAGTCTGAGAGCTATTTTGTAACTAGACCATGGTCGAGTCAGATCGGTGCATGGGCTAGCGCTCAATCAGCACCGCTTTCATCGCGCGAAGAGTTAGAGATGCGCTTTCAAGGTGCTGCAGAGAAATGGCCAGAAGGAAGTGTTGTGCCAACTCCACCGCATTGGGGTGGCTTTCGAGTGATACCCGACAGTATTGAATTCTGGCAAGGAAGATATTCCAGATTGCATGACCGTATTAGGTATCACAGAAGCGATGCGAAATCCGATTGGGAGATGCAGCGTTACTTCCCTTAGAATTTATCCATGAGCATCGTTATTCCTAATGGCATTAAGCCACTCGATGGTCGTTTTGGTTGCGGTCCTTCAAAGATTCGCCAATCTGCTTTAGATAATTTCTATAAGAGTGGCGCATCAATTCTTGGAACGTCGCACCGACAAAAACCTGTTAAAAATGTAGTTCATGAAGTTCGCGAAGGTTTGAAATCACTATTTTCACTTCCAGATGGTTATGAAGTAATTCTTGGAAATGGTGGCACAACTGCATTTTGGGACATCGCACTCTTTGCTCAAATTGAAAATCGTTCACAGCATCTTGTCTTCGGTGAGTTTTCATCTAAATTCGCCAAGGGTGCAAAAGATGCGCCCTTCCTAGGTGAGCCATCAATTATTAAATCTGATCCAGGTTCACACCCAACAGCTGTTGCCGAAGATGGCATAGATGCCTATGCATTTACACATAATGAAACAAGCACTGGTGTGGCAATGCCAATTATTAGACCAGCAGGCACCAAAGATGCTCTTGTTCTAGTAGATGCGACGAGCGCCGCAGGTGGACTTGTTGTCGATGCAAAAGAATTTGACGCCTATTACTTTGCGCCACAAAAATCATTCTCATCCGATGGTGGCTTGTGGTTTGCACTGATGTCACCGGCTGCCATTGCTCGCGCTGAAAAAATTAAAGCTAGTGGACGTTGGACCCCAGCGATTTTAGATCTCAATATTGCTATTGAAAACTCACGACTTGATCAGACCTATAACACCCCAGCAATTGCAACTTTTATTTTGCTTGCAGATCAACTCAAGTGGATGAATGAAAATGGTGGATTGAAATTCTCAACAGGTCGAAGTGCTGACTCAGCATCTCGCATGTATTCATGGGCTGAAAAAACTTCGTATACAACTCCATTTGTCACAGACCCAGCAATGCGTTCAAAGGTTGTTGCAACAATTAATTTTGATGATTCAATCGATGCACTCAAAGTTGCATCAATTCTGCGCGAAAATGGAATCGTCGATACCGAGCCGTACCGTAAATTGGGTAAGAATCAGCTTCGTATTGGTATGTTTCCTTCTGTTGATCCCAGCGACGTCGATGCACTCACCGCGTGTATTGATTACGTTGTAGCCGCGCTTTAATTATTCCGTAAGGAAAGTAATGCCACATTCATTTACGCGCGATAAAACCTTTTGGGCAATTGCACTTCAAGTAACAATTCTTAACTTTTTTCTGGGTGGATTTGGCCCAGCCCAACCACTTCTGCGCGCCGATCAGGGAACATCACTAACAATTGCTGGCTTACACGGAACAGCAATGGGTGTTGCAGGAATTTGTGCAGGTTTAGCCAATTCACGTTTGGTTCATTACTTCGGTCGTGAAAGAACTTCATGGATCGGAATGTGGCTCTTTTGTCTTGGCGTTCTTATGTTCGTCACCATTAAGCCTGTGGCTTTTACTTTAACGGCTACATTTTTAAGTGGGCTGGGAACTTCGATGGTTATTAACAATATGGTCACACGCCTGTCTCACCACTTTAAAGAAGCAACACCGCTTGCTTTGCCACAATCCAATGGAGTCAATTCAGCAGGTTACGTTCTTGGCACACTCATTATCGGAACGCTTGCAGGAACTGCCATCAGTTGGCGCTTTGGTTTATTGCTCACAATTCCGGCCACAATAATTTTGTATTTCTTCTCACGAGATAAAAATCGTGACGCCCACGATCGCGAGATCAGTGTGCGCCAGGGTGGCAAGCTTTCACGCACGTATTGGATTGCTTGCTTTGGTTTCTTTATCTGCATCTGTACTGAGTTTGCGACCACGTTTTGGGCTGCTGCTCTCTTGCGAGATCGCGTCGGCGGGAGCGCATCAGCTGCGACTCTTGGAATAGTTGCTCTGGGAACAGGAATGGCAATTGGTCGTTGGTATGGCGCCATTGTTCTTAAGAAATTAGAACTCGATCATCAACTTATTACAATTATTATTCTCCAATTTGTTGGCTTCACAATTTTCTGGTTCTCACATAACGTTCTAATTTCTCTAGTCACACTCTTTATCAATGGTCTTGGTATTTCAATGCAATTCGCA
>JBIKPX010000065.1:0-5189 GCA_044357195.1 Candidatus Planktophila sp.
TATTTCAGTTAAAGCAAACTTTCGAACACTCGGCGCCAAATTTGGAGGCGAAGTACAAGCAATCTCCAAAGCAATCGCTGCCATGGATGCCACAACGTTAGTAAAGACTCTTCGCGCAAAAGGCAGCGCAGATGTTGCCACCTGGAGCATCGAATTAGATGATCTAGTTATCACCGAAGTGCCACGCACTGGGTGGATGGTTGCTAGCCATGAAGCAGAGAGCGTCGCGCTAGATCTAACGCTAACGCCTGAGTTAATTGCGGCCGGAAATGTGCGAGAAGTAATTCGATTTATTCAAGAAGCCCGTAAGACAAATGGCTTTGATATTTCAGATCGCATCGTCATTTCTTGGAATGCACCGGATGACATTGCTAGCGCCATCGAGGCTGCCCGAGATCACATCAGTGCGGAAGTTTTAGCTACAAAATTTACTCGTGATGCAGGGGTGGCAACTCTTGAAGGTGAACTTGGTTTTAATGCGCAGTTGCAAAAGAGTTAAATAAGTAAAACCAAAGGCATCAACATCTGTATTGCAAAGAATAAGACGATGAAGGATAAATCAAGTGAAACTCCACCTAAGCGAAGCGGTGGAATAAATCTACGTACAAAGTTCATCGGGCGATCAGTAATTGCATAGATTGCTTCAACTAAGAACAAGATAGGTCCGCTTGGTCGCCATGCTGGTTTAAACATCCGAACGTAATCCAAAATCAAACGTCCGAGTAAAGCAAAGAGAAATAATTGCAGTATTAAATGAAGTATCGAACCGATACGTAACATGTTAAAAGTTTCAGCTCTGGTTAAAGAAACTTGCTTCAGCAGCTGCTGTTTTATCTTCGCTACTTACCTTGACATTTGCAGGTGAGAGTAGGAAAACTTTTGAAGTCACACGTTCAATTGTTCCGTGGTGACCAAATACAAGTCCACTTGCAAAATCTACAAGGCGCTTACGTTCTGATTCATCCATGTCAGTTAAGTTAATGATGACTGGATTACCAAGACGATAGTGCTCACCGATTGTGCGGGCTTCGTTATAAAAACGTGGATGCAATGTAATGATGCGATCAAGAACAGGAAGTTCTAATTGTGGAGCTGCATCAGTTGAGGAAACACTTGTTACGTGACGCGCTTCGCGTGTGCGAATACGAACATCGGGAACGCGAGCAGCAGAAGTTTCTACTGAACTTGCGATTTCTGGGTCATCAACTAAACCAAGGTAGTTTGCGACACGGCGCATTGCATTCGACATGGTTAAAAGGTTACTGGGCTAACGGGCGGGAACCGAGGATTGAACTGCCAACTCGAATATGTGTCGCACCATGAATAATTGCCGATTCGAAGTCATTACTCATGCCAGCAGATAAGTATTTTGCCTCTGGGTATGAGCCCTTAAAATCACTATGAATCGTGGCTAATTTTTCAAAAGCTTCATCACTGCTCACATCTAATGGGGCAACAGCCATCAGCCCCAGCAGATCTAGATGGGCAGAGCCCATGACGGCATCGGCTAACTCTGATAAGTCCGAAGGTTGCGCACCGCCTCGTCCCTGGGCCCCATCTAGTGAGACTTGTAAGAAAACTCCGATGCGATCGGCAGTGACTTTATCTAACGCCTGAATATGTCGAATCTCATCGAGTGAGTGAATCACATTGGCCCACGACGCAATAGATTTTAATTTATTACTTTGAATCTGCCCCTGAAAGTGCCATGTACCAGGAACGGCAGCCGCTTTTGGAGCCGCATCGCCATCTCTATTTTCTCCATAGTGATCAATATTTAAACTTGCCAATATATGAACATCGCTGATTGGAAAAGTCTTTGTCACTGCAATTAAAGTTATTTCATCGCTGCCTCTGTGTGCAGCTTTTGCAGCAGCTTCAATCTTGTCTTGGACAATCGCCAAATTGCTCGCGATTTCCTCATAGCGTGAAGTCATAACCTAATTAAACCTGCCTGACGACCGGTGCGATGGGATTTGCGATAGGAAAATAGGTCTTCATCTTCCCGGGTGCAGCGAGTGTCAACGACACACGTAATTGAAAGTTTTGCCAGATCTGCAACAAGTGCTGCGGGCAGATCTAATGCAGGAGTTCCTGCACTGGTTTTGCTTCGGGCACTGGGATGAATTGCTATGACTTCATCATAAGTATCTTGATCCACTTCATAGCAAGGACCACAAATAGATGGTCCCAGAGTCGCTGTGATCGCATCTGCACCTAGCCCACGCATAATGGCCACACTCTTTGCAGCAACACCGTTGACCAAGCCACGTCTTCCCACATGAACTGCTGCGACCACGTTCTGGCTAGATAGCAATAATGGAATGCAATCTGCAACTAATACCGCAAGGGTTATGCCAGCGACATTTGTAACTAAGCCATCACAGGTTAAAACTTGATCTGTGACCTGCGAAATGACCTCAACGTTATTTCCGTGCACTTGATTCATATAAACGGTCTTGCCATGAGCCTGCTCAATTACTTCTCTATTGCGCATAACTGTCTGTGAATCATCTTCGACGTGCAGCGCCAAATTAAGGGAAGAAAAATCGCCTTGGCTATATCCACCAAGGCGATCGGTAAAGAGTGTAAAGCTCACTCTTATTTCATGAAATCTGGAACATCAATTTCATCTTCAGCAACGAGTTCTTCGAAGGTCACGCGAGGACGGGGAGTGAAATCTGATTCAAGGTCTAAAGCCACAGCCAGTGGATCATTGCTTGCAACAGGATTGGCATTTCCAGCCAATGTTGCAGCGTTTATAACCGGCACAGAAACCTTCTTAGGTTCTCCCCCGTCAAAGCCTGCTGCGATGACAGTAATGCGAACTTCGTCCCCTAGTGCATCATCGATTGTTGTTCCAAAGATGATCTTTGCATTGGGATGAGCAGCTGATTGAACTAATTCGCACGCTTCATTTATTTCAAACAAACCTAAATCAGAGCCACCGGCCACAGAGAGTAGAACTCCCATTGCACCATCTATAGATGCTTCTAATAGCGGACTAGAAATTGCTAACTCAGCTGCACGGATTGCGCGATTTTCACCACGGGCTGAACCAATTCCCATAAGGGCTGATCCTGCGCCAGTCATGACAGTTTTCACATCTGCAAAGTCAAGGTTGATCAATCCTGGTTGAGTAATAATTTCTGTGATTCCCTGAACACCAGAGAGCAATACTTGATCTGCACTCTTAAATGCATCTACTGCAGTAATTGAACGATCTGAGATTGCAAGCAAGCGATCATTTGGAATAACAATAAGAGTATCTACTTCAGAGCGAAGTGCTTCGATGCCTTCATCTGCTTGCGCTGTACGAATCTTTCCTTCAAAGCTAAATGGTTTTGTAACAACGCCAATTGTTAGCGCACCGATTTCGCGTGCAATCTTTGCAACCACTGGTGCACCACCAGTACCAGTTCCGCCACCTTCACCTGCAGTAACAAAAACCATATCTGCACCGCGCAAAATTTCTTCAATTTCATCAATGTGATCTAGTGCTGCTTCGCGACCTTTTTCTGGCGCAGCACCTGCACCAAGACCACGAGTTGACTTGCGACCAATATCTAATTTCACATCGGCATCACTCATTAACAAATGTTGTGCATCTGTATTAATTGCAATGAACTCGACGCCTTTGAGTCCGACATCAATCATTCGATTGATTGCATTAACTCCACCGCCACCAATACCAACTACTTTGATGACAGCTAAATAATTCTGCGGTGAAGCCACGGTACTCCTCCTTGAGAACGGTAAACCTCGAGTTGAGATTTAGTGTTCCCTTTTGTTCGTGAGGTGAAAGTAAAGCGAATTAACTCTCTAAGCAAACATCGCCACGAATTATTTTTAAATTACTTTCTACTTAACAATCGGTGCATGTGGTGCCGAAACATCGATTGTTGAAATGTTTTTATTTTCATCAAGGGCTGCAAGTGCTTTAAATACTTTGATTTTTAGCTCTTTGTCATCAACACTTCCAAAGCGAAGTATCAAAGCCTTTTGTGGACCTTTGATAGCCATGGTGAAATCAGCGGCCGAAGTGGCACGAAGTGAGGTGACGTTCTGGCGAAAATCTTCGGGCAAGGATGTGAAGAGTTCTATGGCAAGCAAACCGATCTCTGTATTTGGGGCATCAACTGAAGGAACTTTGGCACTTGTTCCAATAGGGTCAAATACAACTCCGGCTGAATCAATATAGCGGCCACCAAAGACTCCAATTGGAACTCGTGCATCAACTGAGATGCGGACAGAACTTGAAAACCAATCTCTGGATACATCAGCGTTTTTAACCCAACTAATACTTTTAATTGAACTTGCCATTTGACGAGGTTCGATACGGGCAAGCTTTATCCCATTTAAATTTCCGATTTTTTTCTCGACAGCCAGGATTTGCCCCTGGTTGGTAATTCCGTTGAACTCAACTTTTTTGACTGTAAATACTGATGACCAACCCAAGAGATATGCAAGTGCTGCAACCACCACGGCACTGATCAATATCTTTACAAGACGTGGCATCAAATGTGCTACTTATTTGGGAATCGTTTTGTTAAGCCATCAACAATGATGGGTCCTAGAGATGAAACATCTCCGGCGCCCAATGTCATGATGACGTCTCCGGGTTTTGCCATCTCGATAATCGCATCTGTGGCATCAACAAAATTCGGAATATATGTTCCATTAGACATTTGCTCTGCAATGACCTCTGAGCTTACACCTGCGATGGGTTTCTCACTTGCTGCATAGACCTCTAACAAAATAACTGAGTCGGCAAGGCTAAGCGAAGTTGCAAAGTCAGACATAAAAGCTTGCGTGCGCGAATAGCGATGAGGTTGGAAAATAACGAGCACTTTGCCATCGCCTGCATATCTGCGCGCTGCATCAAGTGTTACTCGTATTTCAGTTGGGTGATGCCCGTAATCATCTATTACTCGTATGCCATGAACTGTGCCCTTTAATTCAAAACGTCGACCTGTTCCCGAAAATGAAGCGAGTCCTGCAAGTAATGCAGCAGCTGGTAATCCAAGATGTAAACCAACTGCCAGGGCTGCAGCGGCGTTATAAATATTGTGCTGGCCCGGTACATTCATTTCTAGATGCCCAATGGATGTGCCCTTCCACAACGCACGAGCACGAGAGCTTTTTGCCGCCAGATCAATATGGTCAATGCGTAGATCACTATCGGCATC
>JBIKPX010000066.1:0-5168 GCA_044357195.1 Candidatus Planktophila sp.
GACAGATTTTTCAAAGATTAGATTGGTGCGCCAGAAATCAAGGATCGAGTGCTCCATTGCGGCAAGATCGATCTGGGCTGAAATCGGGCGAAATACCATGAGGTCGCAAGTCTATTCCATGCTCACGCGCAACTTTGTTCGTGGCGAAGTTGGTACTCATGCGTTAATCGGCATAGGGTGCGCGGCGTGCCTAAGAAACCTCTGAAGAAAGCTGTGAAAAAAGCGTCTAAGAGTGCTGCTAAAAAGGTAGCAAAGAAGCCTGTTAAAAAAGCTCCTGCTAAAAAGGTTGCCAAGAAGTCACCGGCAAAAAAGGCTCCTGCTAAGAAAGTTGCTGCAAAGAAAGCACCTGCCAAAGCAGTAAAGAAAAATCCTGGTCGCCCATTTCCTTCAAAGACAACGTTGACCGTAGATGAAAAATCTCAAACTGTTAGCGTTAAAACAATTTCAGCCCCAGCTAATACCCCAGTTGTTGAAGAGCGCAGACTCGTCATGCCACCTCCTGCTCGGCCTATAAAGAGTGGAAAGAAAGTTGCTCCACTGAAGCCAATTAAGCAGGCACCTGTGCCAATAGTTGTATCTGAGAGTGAATCAGCATGGAACGCTGCAGAACTCAAAGCAATTCGTAGTGAATTAGCAAAAGAGCTTCTACGTCTCCAAGCAGATCTTGCAGCAGTTGAAAAAGAGATGGATGCTCTGATCGAACATGCCGGAGATGGCGCTGGAGATGATCAGGCTGATGCCGGAACAAAGACTTTTGAACGTGAACATGAGATGTCACTTGTAATTAACGCACGTGACATGGTTTTACAGACTGAGCGTGCACTCGATCGTATTGATACAAAAACATATGGCAATTGCGAAGAGTGCGGCTCACCAATTGGTAAGGCACGTCTCCAAGTTTTCCCACGCGCAACACTCTGCATGCTCTGCAAGCAGAAAGAGGAACGGCGCTAATAATGCGCCCGTGGCGCACGCTCTATCTCATCGCCTGGGTTGTGTGGTTGATAGATCTTGGGACCAAAGTCTGGGCAGAAAAAGTTTTGTCATCTCGAGCCAATGTCGAAGTTCTAGGTACTTTTCTTCAACTCACATTTATTCGAAACTCAGGAGCAGCATTTAGCATCGGAACTGGCAAGACCATTTTCTTTACAATTTTTGCTCTTATTGTTTTAGTTTTCATTACGCGTTATGCGGGGCGAATAACATCAAAGGGATGGGCTGTAGCCGGTGGGCTCGTTCTCGGTGGAATTCTGGGAAACCTGACCGATCGTATTTTTCGAGCACCTAGCTTTCTGCAGGGGCACGTCATTGATTGGATTCAATTACCGCGTTGGCCAGTCTTTAATGTTGCCGATAGCGCTATTGTGATTGCAGCATCTCTAGCAGTTATTTTAACGCTTCGAAATGTTGCACCAATAAAACCTCTAGATAAATAGATTGGCAAGAGTTGAAAATGGCACGCATATCTCGAACCTTGTCAGTCCCAGAGGGCGTTGCAGGCGAGCGTATAGATAGTGCACTGACAAGAGTTCTAGGACTCTCTCGCACCGCAGTTGTTCGCTTACTAGAAGATGGCGACATCACCACATCAGGTAAAGCTATGAACAAATCTGACAAAGTTGCTGCCGGACAAATCATTGAAGTGTTGATGCCGCAAGAAAAGAATTCTGAACCTATTCCACTAACGCCAATACCTGGTTTATCAATTATTTATAACGATGACTCCATTGTTGTTATTGATAAGCCAGTAGGTTGTGCGGCCCACCCAAGTCCAGGATGGGAAGGCCCAACAGTTGTCGGAGCACTGAGCGCCGCTGGTTACACAATTTCAACGAGTGGTCCAGCAGAGCGCGCTGGCATTGTGCATCGACTAGATGTGGGAACAAGTGGATTAATGGTTGTGGCAAAGACGGATCAGGCCTACACCTTTTTAAAAGATGCTTTTAAATCACGCAACGTTACAAAGATTTATCACGCATTAATTCAAGGTCATATGGATCCAAGTACCGGAACGATTGATGCACCAATTGATCGTCATCCAAAAGAGGATCATCGCTTTGCAGTTGTTGCTAATGGAAAAGAGAGCATTACACATTACGAAGTTATCGAATTTTATCGTGGTGTTTCCTTGGTTAAAGTTGAATTAGAAACTGGGCGAACTCATCAAATTAGAGTCCACTTTTCTGCGCTTCGACATCCATTAGTTGGTGACCTCACATATGGAGCAGATCCCGCACTTGCAGCATCACTTGGTATGTCGCGCCCTTGGTTACACGCCATGGTTCTAGAACTAACGCATCCTCGTTCTGGTGAGCGTTTAACCTTTAATGCGCCATACCCTGCTGACCTCACAAATGCTCTGGCGTTGCTTTCCAGCGCAGTTCTTCCGTAAGAGATAGCCTCACCACCAATGTCATCTTTTGCCCACCTTCATGTTCATACCGAGTATTCGATGCTCGATGGTGCCGCGCGCGTTGCAGATCTTGTAGCAGAAGTTGCCCGTCAGGAGATGCCGGCGATAGCAATGACAGATCATGGAAATGTATTTGGTGCTTTTGATTTCTATAAGCAAGCAAAAAAAGTGGGCGTTAAACCAATCATTGGAATCGAAGCCTACGTTGCACCTGAATCTCGTTTTGAAAAGAAGCGAGTCAAGTGGGCCGATGGCGGTCAAGATGATGTCTCTGGTGGTGGTGCTTATACGCACATGACAATTTTGGCCGAAAACAATGAAGGTCTTTCAAATCTTTTTAAGCTTTCATCCCTTGCATCCCTGGAAGGCTATTACTACAAGCCGCGTATGGATCGTGAGTTACTCACAAAGTATGCAAAGGGATTGATTGCAACAACTGGATGCCCCGGTGGAGAGATTCAAACTCGCCTTCGTATGGGCGCCTTTAAAGAAGCAATGGCTGCAGCATCGGATTATCGAGACATCTTCGGGGCAGAAAATTTCTTCCTTGAAATCATGGATCACGGCATCGATATCGAATCGCGCGTTAAAGCTGATCTGCTCAAGTTGGGCAAAGAGCTTGGATTGCCACTGCTTGCCACAAATGATTTGCACTACACATTTAATGAAGATGCCCGCTCACATGAAGCACTGCTCTGCGTGCAATCTGGGTCCACTCTTGCAGATCCAAAGCGATTTAAATTCGATAACGATGAGTTCTATCTTAAAACTCCAGCGCAGATGCGTGAGCTATTCAAAGAAATTCCGGAAAGTTGCGATAACACTTTGCTGATTGCCGAACGATGCAATGTGACGCTTCGCGAAGGTGAGAATTTACTTCCACGCTTTGAAGTTCCTGCAGGTGAAACAGAAGATTCATGGCTGATTAAAGAAGCAGAACGAGGATTGATTAATCGAATGGGTGCTCGATCAACTGATGCCCACCATGCACGTCTGAAATATGAATTAGATGTCATGATCAAGATGGGCTTTCCTGGTTACTTCTTAGTGGTTGCAGATTTAGTGGCACATGCAAAGAAAGTGGCAATCCGAGTTGGACCTGGCCGTGGTTCTGCAGCGGGATCTCTTGTTGCCTACGCCCTTGGAATCACAGGTCTTGATCCACTGGAGCACGGTTTGCTCTTCGAGCGATTCTTAAATCCAGAACGTATCTCTATGCCAGATATTGATTTGGACTTTGATGAGCGCCGACGCAGCGAAATGATTCGTTATGCAACAACTAAGTATGGCGAAGATCGTGTTGCTCAAATCATTACCTATGGCACCATTAAATCTAAACAGGCAATTAAAGACTCCACTCGCGTGCTCGGCTATCCATATGCCATCGGTGAAAAACTTACTAAAGCGCTTCCGCCATCTGTTATGGGTAAAGATATTTCACTCGCCGGAGTCTTTGATCCAACAAATGATCGATATTCAGAAGCTGGAGAGTTTAGAACTCTCTATGAAAGTGATCCGGATTCAAAGACAGTTATTGATACTGCGATGGGACTTGAAGGGCTAAAGCGCCAGTGGGGTGTGCACGCAGCAGGAGTTATTCTCTCTCGCGAACCTTTATTAGATGTTATTCCTATTCATCGTCGCGAAGCCGATGGCTCCATCATTACTCAATTTGATATGGGCGCATGTGAAGCAACTGGATTGCTCAAGATGGATTTCCTCGGTCTTCGAAACCTATCGGTGCTAGATGATGCGCTATTAAATATCAAGGCAAATAAGGGCGTTGACGTTGTTCTAGAAGATCTGACGTTAGATGATAAGAAAACATTTGAACTCCTATCCCGCGGAGATACCCTCGGTGTTTTCCAACTAGATGGTGGGCCAATGCGCGCACTTTTGCGCAGCATGTCACCGGACTCCTTTCAAGATATCTCTGCAGTTATTGCTCTTTATCGCCCAGGTCCAATGGGAGAAAATGCACACAATAACTATGCAGATCGAAAAAATAAGCGCAAGCCTGTCGAACCTATTCACGCCGAGCTATCAGATTCTCTCAATGAAATTTTGGGCGATACATATGGATTAATTGTTTACCAAGAACAAGTTATGGCTATTGCACAAAAAGTTGCGGGATTCTCACTTGGACGCGCGGATCTCTTGCGTAAGGCAATGAGTAAGAAGAATAAGGAAATTCTTGATAAAGAATATATTCCATTTGAAGCTGGCATGAAAACAAATGGTTTTGGCAATGCTGCGATTAAACGTCTCTGGGATGTTCTTATTCCATTCTCTGATTACGCTTTTAACCGTGCCCATAGTGCTGGCTATGGCGTGGTTTCTTATTGGACTGCATATCTGAAAGCAAATTATCCAACTGAATACATGGCAGCACTTCTGACATCTGTTCGCGATGATAAAGACAAGTCTGCTCTGTATTTAAGTGAGTGTCGTCGTATGGGTATTCAAGTGTTGCCACCAGATGTCAATGAATCCGACGCCGAATACACCCCACGTGGAACTGATATTCGATTTGGTCTTGCCGCCATTAGAAACGTGGGCGAGGGAGTAGTTGCTTCCATTAAGAGTGGACGAGATAGCAAAGGTCGATACCAATCCTTTGGAGATTTCCTTGCAAAAGTTGATGCACAGGTGTGCAATAAGAAAACTATTGAGTCGCTGATTAAGGCTGGTGCATTTGATTCTCTTTCCCACACACGTAAAGGATTAATGGCTGTCTACCTTGAAGCAATCGACT
>JBIKPX010000067.1:0-5011 GCA_044357195.1 Candidatus Planktophila sp.
CCACCAGTTGGTTTAATCCTGGCACTTGTTGGTTCTGCTGCAACTATTTGGGCGGTAGGTCGTCAATTCGGTGCAAGAAAATATAAATTGGTTGCATCCCTTGCATGGGGATTTATTCTCTGGCGGGCGTCAACATTTGGCGTTGGCAATGAACTATTGGTGCAGGGCAATGCTCAAGGCAGTGCACTTGTCTTTGTAGGACTTATATCTTTATTTATTGTTACAGCAATGCCCGCCTAACTAGCGCCAACTCCAACTTTGCCCTGAAGCAGAATCTGAAATCTCTAATCCTGCATTTTCAAGTTTCAGACGCAAATCATCACTGAGGGCCCAATTTTTGGCAGAACGCGCAGACTCTCGTTGCGCCAATAGATCCTTTAACTCTGAAGTGAGCTCTTGTACTTCTTGTCTGCGTGAAAGTTGCAGCCCAAGTACCTGATCTGCAAAGAGGAATGCGTTGGCTTTCTGGGCATCAGATAGCGCGTTATCTTTTTCAATACTACGTAGATATGTAATAACTCGCGGCGTATCCAAATCATTTTCCAAAAAGGTCAGAACTGATGCGTCATTTTTTACACTTTCAGAAGCACCCCAAGTGGCAATTTTATTGCGCCACCGTTTGATTGTGTCGTGCGCTGCCGAAATTGACTGCCACGATAAATCCATCTGCGATCTGTAACGATTTTCAAGAAAACATAGACGCAAGGCAAGTGGATCAAATCCTTTTGCAATGACATCGTCTAGAAGCACAACATTTCCCGCACTCTTTGACATTTTTCGACCTTCAAATAAAAGGTGTTCGCCGTGAACCCAGAGATCCACACTTTCAGTTCCAGTAATTGAATTCGATTGTGCACGCTCGTTTTCGTGATGAGGAAAACGTAAATCGATTCCACCCACATGGACGTTGATGTGACCATGTAAAAACTTGATAGACATTGCAGAGCATTCAATGTGCCAACCTGGAAAACCAGGCCCCCATGGCGAATCCCAGACCATCGATTTTCTATCTCCGGCAGGTTTCCACAGTGACCAATCGGCATGAAACTTTTTGACTCCATCTTCTACGTATTCATAGCGATGGCCGGGCTTGAGTGATTCCAATCGATTACCACTAATTTGTCCGTAACCAGGAAAAGATTGGGCGTCAAAGTAAACAGTTCCATCTTCACCAACATAGGCAGCGCCTTTAAGAATTAACACTGAAATCATTTCGAGCATGAGGTCGATAGATTCACTCGCACGAGGATATTTTTGTGCCGGCACAATATTTAAATTTGCAAGGTCCACATGAAAACGCTCTTCGTATTTGCGCGCAATGTCGAAGGGATCTATTTTCTCTTTCTTAGATTGTTCAAGCATTTTGTCTTCTTGAAAATCATCAGTCATATGGCCAACATCGGTAATATTTTGAATCATTTCAACGCTAAGTCCACTTAATCTGATGGTTCGAGCAATGAGATCACTTAATAAAAAGGTGCGTAGATTGCCAACATGAGCATCGCGGTAAACGGTGGGTCCACAGCAATACATATTGACAACGCCGTTGTTGGAAGAAATCGGGCTCGGTTTACGGGAGAAAGTGTCATAAATGGATAGGACCATCAGCAGCACTCCTTGGAAATTAAGTTTAAAGTTTTTTGATAGCTGCGATAGACATATTCATGATGAAATGAAAAGCCAAGGGAGGAATAAAGGCTGATCGCAACAGTATTTTTAGAATCTACTTGGAGTACAGATTTCTTAATCCCTGCCTCAAAAGATGCGCCAAGAAGTGCGTTAACAATTAATTTACTAACTCCTTGGCCGCGATAGGCAGGATCAACGAACACACGCGAGAGAGCGCTCCAGCCATCTGCATGAGAGGTACGGCCAACTCCAATAAGTTTTTCACCGTCGAAGACAGATGCATAGAGAGCTGGATAGGCACGCATGAGCTCGGCAACACCGTGATCATCTTGTAGCGCGAGGAAGGCATCATCAAAGGATTCTGAAATCGTAGTTTTGAAATTACTTTTACTCATAGCCAAAGGCGCGATATCGCCAACCAAGACGTGTGCGCGAACCTTTTCAATCCAACCATTATCAAAAAGTTTTGAATCTAATTCTTGATAGGTTGGAAGTGGTATTGAAAAAGTAGGAACCAGTCCCTGCTTTTCAAAGTGTGCAACCACATGCGCAATTGCTTCATCAATTTCTTCTGGTGGTTCTCCAAAAGGTGCTTTTCCACAAGGTAATACCGAGTTAGCGCGCATCGTGAATTTTCCAGAGGTTCGCAGCAACCATTTTCCAAATAATTCTTGTTTAACCGGGGGCCATGTGGTGGTTAATACATTTTCTAATTCTTGAATGCGCACCGACAGCGGAGCACCGTGTCCGGCTAGATTGATTTTTTCTTCGATGACTTTATAGAGAGCAATTTTTTCACGATCAAATTCAATGAGCTCGCCATGTCGATTACGAAGAGTGTTTTCGGACTCTAAGTATCCAACCAGGTCCCGAAAACCACCTTCGGGATCATGGAAGCGAATACTGACTCGCGCACCAATAGGAGCCTTCATAGGTGTAACGATAATCGCCCACGCCAAAGTCGCGAGTTACCGGGGCTTCGCATTAGAATCGCGCTATAGAAATGGCTATTTAAGCCACATGAATGAGTTTCAAGGAGGCTGTACTCGTGACTTATGTGATTGCCCAACCATGTATCGATGTGAAGGACAAGTCCTGCATCGAAGAGTGTCCAGTGGACTGCATTTATGAAGGCAATCGCATGTTGTACATCCAGCCAGATGAGTGTGTTGACTGTGGCGCATGCGAACCTGTGTGCCCAGTTGAAGCAATTTATTATGAAGATGATGTTCCAGGTCCATGGAAAGACTTTCAGAAAGTTAATAGTGAGTTTTTCGTAGAACTTGGTTCACCTGGCGGCGCTGCAAAAGTTGGCCCAACAAGTTCAGATCACGCCGACGTCATTGCTGCTCCAGCAAAGAGCGAGTAAAGGCGCGTGCACTGAAACTTCCTGATTTTCCGTGGGATGCATTAGCGCCCTTTGGAGATCTAGCACGTCAACACCCTGCAGGAATTATTGATCTATCTCAAGGAACTCCGGTAGATCCAACTCCAGATTTTATTCAGAAATCTTTAGCCGATCATTCAAATTCTCCGAGTTACCCACTTACTGCCGGAACACCACAACTGCGCGAAGCGATTAAAGAGTGGGCTGTAAAAAATTTAGGTGCAACCGGTGAATTCGATGTTTTGCCATTAATTGGATCTAAGGAATTTGTTGCATGGCTACCTACTTTCTTGCAATCCAAAAAAGTATTGATTCCGAACATCGCTTATCCCACCTATAACGTTGGAGCGATTCTTGCAGGGGCGCAGGCAATTGCAGTTGATCTAGATACACAAAAGTGGCCAACAGCTGATTTAGCGTGGATTAATTCACCATCGAACCCAACAGGTCGAGTCCATACAGAAGGCGAACTTAAATCCGCTATTGAATATTCTCGAAAAAACAATACTCCAGTGGTCTCTGACGAATGTTATTTGGAGTTTGGTGACTCGGTAAAGCCGACTTCAATTTTAAATTACACCCAAGGCAATAACTCAAATATTTTGGCTGTTCTTTCACTCTCTAAACGCTCTTCAATGGCGGGATATCGAGCAGCCTTTGTTGTTGGTGATCCTGTTTTGATTAAGAAAATACTTGAAATTAGAAAACATGCAGGAATGATGGTGGCACTTCCAATTCAGCACGCCATGATTGCAGCCTTGGGGGATTCAAAGCATGTCAGTCAACAGCGCGATCGATACAACGCACGTCGCAAAACTTTGTCACCAGCCCTGCAATCAATCGGATTTAAAATCGAACACTCAGAAGCAGGTCTATATATCTGGTGCACAAGAGGTGAAGATGCCTGGAAATCAGTTGAAGCACTCGCGAAAATAGGAATTTTAGTAACGCCCGGAATTTTTTATGGAGCAGATGGCTCACAGCACGTTCGTATTGCAATGACTGCCTCGGATGCAGCAATTGCAGATGCAGCTGCGCGCATCACAGCTTCACAGGCGGATTAAATGACTCTAGGAATTCTTCTCGTAGGAGGAATGGGCACGCGCCTGATGCCTTTAACTCGCGATACTCCTAAGCCAATGCTTCCACTGGCGGGCTTACCAGTAACCGAACACCAAATATTGGCTGCAAAGCGCGCAGGCATTACAACTATCGTCTTGGCTACTTCTTATTTATCAGAAATTTTTACACCCTATTTTGGTGATGGGTCACGCTGGGGAATCAATATTGCCTATGCAGTGGAAGAAACTCCACTTGGCACAGGCGGTGCAATTAAAAATGGCGCAGCTGCACTAAATCTTCCTGCTGGTTCTGATGAACCAATCGTAATTTTTAACGGCGATGTAATAAGTTCGCATAATTTGGCCAAACAAATTCAAGAACACATTGCACATCGCGCAGATGTCACACTGCACCTCACCCATGTAACCGATGCAAGGGCGTATGGATGTGTTCCAGTTGATGAAGATGGACGAGTCAGTGCATTCTTAGAAAAAATGGATAATCCAATTACCAACACAATTAACGCTGGCTCCTATGTTTTTCACCCTTCAGTAATTGACACAATCGCGGCCAATACTGTGGTCAGCGTTGAACGAGATGTATTTCCTGCATTAGTTACTGCTGGCAAGAAAATCTATGGATATATCGAGGATTCATATTGGCTAGACATTGGAACACCGGCGGCCCTGCTTGCAGGATCCAAGCATTTAGTGGCAGCAGATTTTAAAGTAGCTGCAAAATCTCAGATTGCGCCATCGGCCAAATTAAGTGAAGGCACCAGCGTGGGAGAGCAGTGCACTATTGAGGACAACGTTGTGATCAGTGGGAGCATTATTTGCGCCGGGGTTCACATTGGCGCGGGATCAGAGGTTGTAAATAGCTTTGTTGCACCAGGTACTCGCATTGGCGCCAACACGAAAATAATTGGAAATT
>JBIKPX010000068.1:0-4957 GCA_044357195.1 Candidatus Planktophila sp.
ACAGCCGCTGGCTCTGGTTGTCAGGCTGCACTCGATGCTGAAAAATTTCTATCTCACTAGTAAAGTTCTATAAATAATCCACCAAAGGGGAAGCCATGAGCGCACCAACAGCAGTCACAGCAGCAACATTTGATGAAGTCGTGCTTAAGAGCAGCACACCTGTTCTAGTTGATTTCTGGGCTGAATGGTGTGGACCGTGCCGCGCTATTGGACCAATCCTTGATGAGATTGCTGCAGAACATGGCGATAAGTTAAAGATTGTAAAACTTAATACAGATGAAGAGTCTGCAATCGCAATTAAGTACGGCGTTACATCGATTCCAATGTTAAATGTCTATGTAAATGGCGAAGTTGTTAAGACAATTATTGGTGCAAAGCCAAAGCCAGCACTTCTTAAAGAACTCGAAAGCTTTATTTCATAAATTATGAAAGAGCTCTCTGAAGAAGAGATCCGCTCTTTTCAACAATCGCGCGGGTTAACAGTTACAGGCTCCATCAATGATGTGACTGCTCGCGCGCTCGAAGAAGCTCGTTGGAAATTAGGCGATCGCTCTTTATATCTTCAAGAGCCGCCGCTTATGCGCGGAGATGATGTTGCCGCTTTGCAATCTCGTTTAACTGAAATGGGTTTTGATTGCGGACGAGTAGATGGCATATATGGCGAACTCACATCAGGCGCCGTTAAAGAGTTTCAAAAATCTGTAGGAATTGCTGTCGATGGTCAGTGCGGCCCGGCAACTGTTATCGCACTTATTCGTTTAACAAAGATTGTTTCAGGTGGTGCGCCATCACAGCTACGTGAAAGTGCGTCACAGAAAAACCGTGGTCCAGCACTTGCAAATAAAGTAATTGTTTTAGATCCAAGCTTGGGCGGTAAAGATCAAGGCAATGTTGCCAATTCAATTATTGAATCTGAAATTGTTTATGACATTGCCCAACGCGTTGAAGGTCGTTTGCTAGCACTGGGTGCAAGCGTTTTTCTGACCCGTGGTGCTAATAACTGCCCAACAGAGGCTGAGCGAATTACATTTTCTAATCAACGAGAAGCCGATCTGATGATTTCACTTCACGTTGATTCTCATCCAAACCCAGATGCACATGGCGTTGCAACATATTTCTATGGCAGCGATGCGCACGGGATTCACTCAATTGTTGGAGAAAGATTTGCATCCCTTGTGCAGCGCGAAATATGTGCACGCACCGATTTACTTAATTGCCGCACACATGCAATGACCTGGGATTTACTGCGTTTAACAAAAGCTCCTGTGGTGCGCATCGATCTGGGATATGCCAGCAATGCAGGCGATGCCAGCCGATTGGCCCGACCTGATTTTCGTGACGTAATTGCAGAGTCTTTGCTTATTGCAATTCAACGCCTTTATTTATCAACAGAAGATGATGCGAAGACCGGCACTCTTCGCATCTCTGACTTACGTAGCGCCGGTCTTCGCCGCTGACGCCATTTTGGCCAATTGTGGGATGATTGGCCGATGAGCGAAATTTCAACACGTCACCAAACTGGTGCGCCGCAGAATCTAGAGCAACGTTTTGCTGCTCGCGCTGCTGGCATGCAACCAAGTGAGATTCGTGCGCTCTTCGCTGTTGCCTCCCGCCCAGAAATTGTTTCACTCGCTGGTGGAATGCCAAATCTTTCCGCGCTGCCAATGAAGATGATGGCTAGCGTTGTTAATGATTTAATTTTAACTAACGGAACAGAGGCGCTTCAGTATGGAAGCGGCCAAGGACATCCAAAGCTTCGCGAGCAAATCTGCGAAGTGATGGCGCTTGAAGGAATTCGCGCGCACCCAGAAGATGTTGTTGTCACAACAGGTTCACAGCAAGCACTAGATCTAATCTCTCGTATTTTTATTGATCCAGGCGATGTTGTCTTAGTTGAAGCGCCTTCATATGTTGGAGCACTCGGCACTTTCCATCAATATCAAGCATCTGTGGTGCATGTTTCTATGGATAACGATGGTTTGATTCCTGATGCGTTGCGCGATGCAATCAAAACCACTCGCGCTGCTGGGCGAAAAATTAAGTTCTTGTATTTAATTCCAAACTATCAAAACCCAACAGGTGTTTTATTGCCTGCAGATCGCCGCACTGAAATTCTTGATATTTGCCGCGAAGAAGAAATCTTTGTTGTTGAAGATAATCCGTATGGTCTGCTTGGTTTTGATCGCCCAAGTCCTAATGCGATGCGCGCTGAAGATAGCGAAAACGTTATCTACTTAGGATCTTTTTCAAAGACAATTGCATCGGGCTTGCGTGTGGGCTGGGCACTTGTTCCACCATCGCTAAAAGATAAATTAGTAATTGCCAGTGAGTCATCGATTTTGTGTCCTTCTAACTTTTCTCAGATGACAATCTCTAATTACTTGGCTGATCAACCATGGCGCGATCAAATCGCATCATTTTGCGAGCTATATAAGGTGCGCCGCGATGCGATGTTGCAAGCACTCGAAGAACACTTTCCAGCATCTGCCACATGGACAAAACCTGGTGGTGGATTTTATGTCTGGGTTAATTTGCCACCTGAAATTGATACAAAATTATTGGTGCCAAAAGCAATTGTTGCAAAGGTTGCATATGTGCCGGGTACTGCCTTTTATGCAGATGGTCTTGGTTCGTGGCAGTTGCGTCTATCTTTTTGTCACCCAACACCAGAGCGTATTCACCAAGGTGTTGCAGCTCTCGGCGGTGTGATCAAGCAAGAGATCGAACGCCGTAGCTCAAATAAATTAAATTAACCCTCGATCTTTTTAACAATACGCGCAAGATCTGCAAAACCTGCAAACTCAATTGAAATCTCGCCTTTAGCTTTTCCACCTTTAATCTTCACGCGTGTGTCTAGGTGATCACCGAGGCGCTCTGCAATCTCGTTTACCTCAGGGGATGTGCCAGATGATTTCTTCTTTGCTTTGCCCGCAGCCTTTGGAGAAGTAGCCGCAATAATTTCTTCAACTGCTCGAACACTTAATCCTTCGGCAACGATGCGCTTTGCTAATTGATCAACCTGGGATTCATTGCTTAAGCCAAGTAGTGCGCGTGCATGTCCTGCGCTGATAACACCGGATGCAACTCTGCTTTGAACACTTGCTGGCAAGTTAAGCAGGCGCATTGTGTTTGAAATAAGTGGACGTGAGCGACCAAGTTTGTGGGCAAGTTCATCATGTGTGCAATTAAAGTCTTGAAGTAGTTGTGTGTAGGCCGCAGCTTCTTCAAGTGGGTTTAGTTGGCTGCGATGAATGTTTTCAATGATTGCTTCGCGCAGTAATTCATTATCTGGAGTCTGTCGAATGATTACAGGAATACTTCGTAGTCCAGCTATCTTTGCAGCGCGAAAGCGTCGC
Organism: Candidatus Planktophila sp.; assembly: GCA_044357195.1. Taxonomy (GTDB): domain Bacteria; phylum Actinomycetota; class Actinomycetes; order Nanopelagicales; family Nanopelagicaceae; genus Planktophila. Next base: position 3,357 of record JBIKPX010000068.1, read on the forward strand.
TCTCCCATTATTAATTCATAACGACCAGGTGAAGTTTGGCGAACAACTGGTGGTTGCAGGATTCCTATTTCTTTAATCGATGCAACAAGTTCTGCCATTGCTTCTTCATTAAAGACTGTGCGCGGTTGTTTTGGGTTTGGAGAAATTGAATCAATTGATACTTCGTTTTGTTGTGCTACTTCATTTCCGCCAACTGTTAGAGATGTTGGAATAAGTGCATCTAGGTTTGTGCCTAACCCACCGCGCTTTGTACTCATGCGATTTCACCACTTTGTTTTAATTTGTAATTAATACTGACAACATTGGAATCAAATGCTTTTCCGCGATCGGCGATTTCTCGTGCTACTTGCATATAGGCAAGTGCGCCAGGAGATGTTGGGTCATATGTCATAACGGTCTGTCCATATGAAGGCGCCTCTGATACTCGCACAGCACGTGGAATTGGAATATCAATTAACTCATTAGGAAAGTGTGAACGAACACTTGCTGCAACATCATTGGCAAGACGTGTGCGACCATCAAACATTGTTAAAAGAATTGTTGATAGTTCAAGTGTTGAATTTAAACGCTTTTTAACTACTTGATATGTTTCTAATAATTGAGTTAATCCTTCGAGTGCGTAGTACTCACATTGAATTGGAATTAATAATTCTTTTGCTGCAGCAAATGCGTTAACAGTTAACAAACCTAAACTTGGTGGGCAATCAATAAAGATGTAGTCATATGCTTTGCCCTCTTTAATTTTTAAATTCACCAACTCATCAATCGCCTCTTTTAATCGCAATTCGCGCGCAACCATGGAAACTAAATTAATTTCTGCTTGTGCAAGGGCTGTGTTAGATGAGATGCAATCAAGGGAAGGAAAGCCAGCAACTTTTTGCACAACTGATGCAATGTTGGCTGTTCCCATTAACACTTCATAGATTCCATCATTGGCCTTGTGTTCAACACCTAGAGCAGTTGATGCATTTCCTTGAGGATCAAGGTCTATAACTAGAACTCGAAGGCCGCCCATAGATAGGGCTGCTGCGACATTTACTGTTGTGGTGGTTTTGCCGACCCCACCCTTCTGGTTGGCCACCGTGAAAATCCGCAGATGCTCAGGTGCGGCCATAGGCTCTTTTAGTCGGCGGACTCCGATGACCTGCTTTGTTTCACGTGAATCATCGGACATGCCCTCATTCATCCGAGTAGTTAAGCACCTTTAGGTACCTCAACTATTCGAGCGGGCTCTATGCCCTCCAAAGAAATTTCATGAAGCCGGGCTCCGGGCACACTTGCCATCTCAGCCGCCGCGTTTTCACCCTTCATCGCAAGCAAGGATCCCCCGGGTTTGATTAGGTGCCAGGAAATTTTCTTGAGTTTTTCAAGGGGAGCCACAGCTCTGGCAGTTACGTAATCCGCGCTTTTTTTCACACTCTGGGCTTGGCCGCGAATCACGGTAATGCCCGTGCCGGCCGTTGCCTCTTCTAGAAAATCCACCCGGCGTTGAAGGGGTTCAATCAGAGTAACTTTTAAGTCTGGGCGAGCCAGGGCAATGATGATTCCGGGTAGTCCTGCTCCGGATCCGATATCAAAGACAATTGCCCCCTCTTTAAAAA
>JBIKPX010000069.1:0-4783 GCA_044357195.1 Candidatus Planktophila sp.
ACCAACTGAGATCGCAACTTTAAGCGGTGTTGGAATAGCCTTGAACACAGCGATACGAAATCCTGTAAACACTAATACCAGGATGATGAGACCTTCTAATACAACCAGTCCCATTGCTTGTGCCCATGTTGCATTCTTAGCTATCGACACGGCAACGAATGTGTTTAATCCAAGTCCTGTTGCAAGAGCGAGAGGGAAGTTTGCAACTGCACCCATAAGTATTGTGAGCAATCCCGCAACAAGGGCTGTGCCCGCTGCAACGATAATGATCGCGTTAGTTCTGTCGCCGCCACCTATAAATGCGCCGGTGCTATCAGTTGTTGCCAAGATAAGGGGATTGAGCGCAACGATGTAAGCCATTGTGAAAAACGTGACAACGCCACCGCGAATTTCGCGAGCAACTGTTGATCCACGTTGTGTGATTTTGAAGTATTTATCTAACATGACCGACCTTTCTGATTTTGGTATCGGGGGTGTTTGCGACCCCGTGCGAAATCACGGCTCGCAGGCCGGAGGAAGATGGAAGTAACGCTATCTACTACTGTGAAGTAAAACGGGACACAACACCCAAAGAGATGGCAATAGATTGGCCAATAAAGAGAGCAAATAGGGCAGTTCCGAGCCCAACGGTGCCACCGAGTAATGCGCCCATGATGAGGACACTAGCTTCAATTCCTAGTCGAACTCTGCCCACTCGAACACCACTTCGATGGTGAAGGGCTGTCATTAATCCATCACGAGGTCCTGGTCCCAGAGCGCACGTTATATACAAAGCAGAGCCAAAACCAACCATTGCGATTCCCAAGAAATCCATTGCAACACCGACTAAATAGTTCTGGGCTAAAGGAAAAATATTGACACCTAATTGAATAGCACTTGCGATGATTAAAATATTTGCAAGCGTTCCAAATCCTGGTTTTTCCCGCAAAGGAATCCATAGAAGCAATACCAAAGTACTGATTGCAAATGTGGAAACTCCTAATGAAATATCTAATCTTTTTGAAACACCTTGCGCAAGGACGGTCCACGGCGCATTTCCTGTTCCACTTTGCACGAGAAGTGAGTCACCCAAGCCAAAAATAAATAAACCGAAGCCCAGAATTAGTAATCTTTGGAAAGATAGATCCCATCGATGCCGAGCGGCCCAGGCAGTGTGTGGAATAGTTCTGTGCGGGCGAAGGAATTCTAGAAAAATATTTTTGGAAGCATCTGTGCTCATTGGCGAAGTCTAAGGGATAGAATGAAGCAATGAGGTTGAAATCATGATTATTGGCTTAGGTACTCTGATCAACGTTGTTGCAATTATCGCAGGATCTGCAATTGGAGTTGTAGCGGGTTCTCGATTAGCGTTGAAAACTCGGGATCTCATCACAGATGTTCTAGGTTTGATAACAATTTTGGCTGCTGCTAGCGCCGTTATACCAATGTTTAGTAGTGAATTTAGTTCGGCGTTGCCAAAGGGTTGGACCTTACTGAGCATTTTGGCTGCCCTACTTATCGGCGGTCTTATTGGTTCAGCACTTAAGTTAGAGGACCGCCTAGAGCATCTTGGACAAAACTTACGACGTAGATTTGGTGCTCATCATGAAGGCACTTTCGTTGAAGGATTCGTATCTTCTTCACTTCTCTTTGTTATAGGTCCTCTAGCTATCTTAGGAAGTATCAGCGATGGCATGGGCACTGGAATTGATCAGCTTTCGTTAAAATCAATCCTCGACTTCTTTGCAGCGATTGCTTTTGCCGCATCCCTTGGCTGGGGAGTGGCAGCTTCTGCGATACCTGTTGGTATCTATCAAGGTTTATGGACATTGATTGGATTCTTACTCGGCAACGTATTAGCCCAATATCAAATAGATGCCATGACGATAGTAGGCGGCCTATTGCTCTTATCCATTGGCCTGCGCCTTCTTAAAATTAAAGAAGTAGCGGTTGGAAACTTACTTCCTGCCTTGGCAATAGCTCCAATATTTGTTTACGGCCTACATTCACTTATCGGCTAGAAGGTACTCGCATCGATAACGAAGCGATACTTAACATCGCTGGCGACAGTGCGGTCATAAGCAGTATTGGCGTAGTCGGCCTTAATTACCTCAACGTCACTGAGAATATTTTTCTCGCCACAAAAGTTAATCATTTCCTGCAGTTCAGAAACTCCACCGATCATTGATCCAGTGATAGAGCGTCTACCGTCTAGCATCACATGAGCTTGCAGACTGTATGGCATACCCGGAAGTCCGATAATCACCAGAGTTCCATCAAGTTTTAGGCATTGCAAGTACTCATTAATATCGAGCTCGGCGCTTACTGTATTTAAAATAATATCGAACGATTTTTTCAACTTAGCGAAAGCACCTGCTTCTGCAGTGTTTACGAAGTGATGGGCGCCCATACTCTTCGCATCTTTTTCTTTAGAAGCAGAGTGGGATAGAACAGTTACCTCGGCTCCCATAGCAACCGCGAATTTAACGCCCATATGTCCCAAGCCACCCAGACCCATAACTGCAACCTTGGTAGCAGGTCCTACTTTGAAATGCTTTATTGGAGAGTACAAAGTTATTCCAGCGCAAAGTAGGGGAGCTACACCTTCAAGAGCTAGATTTGCAGGAATGTGAACGGCGTAATCTTCATTGATAACGAAGTTGTTTGAATAGCCACCTCGTGTTTCATTCTTCCCGTCTCGTTCAATGCTGTTGTATGTGCCAGTCATACCCTCTAGACAATATTGCTGTAATCCTTTTTGACAGTTTGCACACTTTCGGCATGAATCAACAAAAACTCCAACACCAATGAGGTCGCCCACCTTGAACTTGGTAACGGCAGATCCAATGGTTGTTACAACACCGGCTATTTCGTGTCCAGGAACTAATGGGTAGTAAGCAGGTCCCCATTCACCACGAGCTGTATGAATGTCAGAGTGACAAATTCCCGTGTATTTAACATCTAAACCAACATCATGAGATCCAATATCACGGCGTTCAAACTCGAAAGTTTTCAAGGGTGATGTTGCATTGTCTATTGCTAAGCCTCGAGATTTCATGACATTCCCTTGTGTTTAGGTGAATGGAAGTGGATCTGTGGATACGTGTGCTGCTTTTGATGAACGTGCCGTTACTTCTCTCATGTGGTGCCTGCGACATAGAACTTCATAGGCTACTTCTTGTCCTGGTGCCACATCTCCTACGACAACTTGCTCTCCTTGAGTGACCATTGTTCCGTCAACGGTGCGCGCATTGTGAGTGGCTCTGGAGCCACACCAGCAGAGAGCTTCAACTTGTAATGTGTTAACACGATCGGCCAACTCGACTAAACGCGCAGAACCAGGGAAGAGCTTCGTCCTAAAATCCGAAAGAATTCCAAATGCATAAACATCGATACCTAGGCCATCAACAATTTTTGCAAGTTGTTCGATCTGCATCGGGTTATAAAATTGGGCTTCATCACAAATTATGTAATCAATTCGCGATCCTTGTGACAGTTTATCAACGACAAACTTATGAAGGTCCATGTCTGTACTTACTTCGATAGCTGGACTTTGAAGACCTAGTCGCGAAGAAATCACACCAGAACCAGCACGGTCTTGTGAGGTGAAAATTAAACCTGTACGACCTCTACTCTGATGATTATGAGCGGTCTGCAATGCCAGGGTGGATTTACCACTATCCATCGTCCCGCAGTAATAAGTTAACTCAGCCACGGGTGCATCTTGCCACTGCGCTGGGTTTTGCGCAGGTCTAAAGCAAAACTTTAACTATAAATTTACACCTTGATCACGCAGGGCTTGGGTCAAACGAGGGATGAGAGCTATCGCAATATCTACTGAAATGTGAGAGGCATCTCTATATGCGACCACGCCGTCTTTAACGGCCGGACATGTTCGCGAGCATAACCATGAGTTCGGATCTATAACTTCAAAACCAGAAATCGAAAGATCCTTACTTCGCTCAGTTTTGTTGCACTGTGAGATTGAGTTATTTGCCAAACAGGCTGGAATATCTCTAGCGGGGTGTGGTGTATCAGTTAAGTAGATTAAATTCGGCGATGCATTCTTTACCTGGGCAAGCAATTTGCGTTGTCCGTCATCCCACCATTTATCTCGATCTTGGAATTGTCGTGGTTGAGCGAAATATTGAAAGCTACTCATTACCAAGACATCAGGCTTCATCTTCATAATTCTCTGGATTGAATCTTCACGCCATTTCTTGCATCGAGACATTTTGAAGGCGCCTTGGTCCGAACGAACAACATCCACAGATGGACAAGCAGATTTTGTAAGAGAAACCAATTTGTAACCAGACCGGGATGCGATTTCAGCAAGGGCTGGAAACCATTGCGCCGCATGTGAATCGCCATATAAAACCATAGTTTTCTGTGAATCTAATTTTGCATACTCGCAAGCATCTGATTTTGTTTCCGCATAGTTTGCGTGGCAGCCATCTTCATATACCAACGGACGCGCTTTGATCTGAGCAAGGGAAACAGCCCCGTTTATTCCGGAAACATTTATCCTGTCACTGCTTGTGAAAATAATTATTGTACCTATCAAAACAGAAACTAATGTGATTACAGCAGACTGCTTAAAAACTAACGTCGGAAGAATCTTCTTTTTTCTAAAAGGTTCTTCAATGAATCTATGAGTTAGGTCGGCAAGAACGATAGTTGCAAATATGGCAATGATTCGTTCATAGACGGCTAAAGGACGGGCAAAGTAGGTGCTTGGAAGCACAAGCAAAGGCCAATGCCACAGATAGAGCGGATAAGAGATTTCACCGAGCCATTGAAAGAG
>JBIKPX010000013.1:0-15004 GCA_044357195.1 Candidatus Planktophila sp.
CAGAATCTGTTTTATAGAAACCAGAACCTTTAAATACAACGCCGACTGCAGAATAAATCTTTCTTACTTCGCCCTTACATTCAGGGCAGGTTGTTAGCGAAGCCTCGGTAAAAGATTGAAAAGCCTCAAATTGGTGGTCGCAGTCAGCGCATGCATATTGATACGTAGGCATCTGACTATTCCCTTCCCGATATTTATCCCCGTTTTGGGGTAGATACCAAGTCTAAAGAAGTGGGAAGATAGATGCGAATTACAGTGGCGAAAAGGGGGAGCACAATGAAGATCATGCGGATTTTAAGCATTGCAGCAATTGCGCTCTTTATAAGCGCTCCAGCAACAAGTGCAAATTCGTTGACAGCTACTAATCCAATGAGTGGTGCGACGGTAACTGTGGCACCAAGTGCTGTCAGCGTTACAGGACAAGTTCCACTTATTGATGCCGGTAATTCAATGGAAGTCACTGACCCACAAGGTAAACGAGTCGATGATGGTGTTCTTGCAATCGATGGAGCAAGTGCAGTCATTGGATTAAAAAATCTTAAAGTTGCTGGCGTTTACACAGTTACTTACACACTATTTGCTGAAAATGATGTTCCACTTGAAGGTTCATTTAGATTTACTTTTGCAGCTCCAAGTGAAATTTCCACACCACAACCAATTCCAACTGAAAGTACCAGCGCAAAAGCTGAAGTGAGCAATTGGGGAACAAATGCTTTTGTCATTGGGTTGCTAGTGGTCGCGTTCTTTGTCCTTGTTCTACTCTCCTTATATGCACGAAAGATATTTAAAGAGAGATGATTTCGGCACTGGTTACAGCCAGTAAATTCTTTTCAACCCTTTCAAGTTTTGTAACAATTGGAGCACTACTTGCCCTTGCCTTTTTGGTCTTAGACAAAGAAGGAAAACATTCCACCAGTGGACTAAAAATTCGATCTATCGTCTCGATCTCTGCCCAACTCTGGTTTTTAAGCAGTTTCCTAAATATTTTATTTACACTGGCTAATATTTTGGGTGAACCGCTCTCAGGGGTTTTAGATCCAACCGTTTTGCAATCATTCATATTTCAAATCTCTTTAGGCCAGTACCTATTTTTCCAGGCCGTAATTGCGTTATTCGTGGCGATAACATCTCGAATTACAAATTCCACTGGATACACCGCAATCCTTTTGCTTATCTCACTCATTGCCATAGCAGCTCCAGTTTTTCAAAGTCATTCAGCATCTAGCGGCTCACACGCACTTGCCATCGGATCTTTATTCGTTCACGTCATTGCGCTCTCATTTTGGGTGGGCGGTGTAATAGCGATTGCTTTACTCAATGAAGATGATCGCAAAATTTCATTACCCCGCTTTAGTCATATTGCTTTATGGGCTGCAATCGCAGTTGTGATTAGCGGAGTATTAAATGCAAGTGCTCGGCTAAATTTTGCTGCTGCTTGGTCAACTAGTTATGCCTACGTAGTTATTATTAAAGTTGCCGTTACATTAATCTTGCTTTTCTTTGGATATAAACATAGAAATTATTTAGCCGCTAAACCCAGGGTCAATTGGGTGGCAATGACTCGTCTGATTTTAGTAGAAGCTGCAATCATGATTTTTGTAACCGCACTTGGATCATGGCTCTCTTCTAATCAACCACCTACGCGTGGTGGGCAAGAACCATTTAATGCAGCACTTGCTGTTGCTGGGATAAACATGCCGGATGCGCCAACGCTTCAACGAATTCTTTTTGAATACGATCCAGATATTCTGATGATTAGTTTGTTGGTTTTAGCTGTTGCTCTCTATATAAAAGGTGTAGTTGTTCTTACTCGCCGTGGGGATAAATGGCCGGTTGGTCGGACAATTTCATTTGCTTTAGGTATTTCTGCAGTTGATTTTGCAACAAGTGGAGGACTTGGTGTCTACGCCCACTTTGCCTTTTCATGGCACATGGTGGCGCACATGGTTTTAGGAATGATTGCACCGATCGGAATAGTTCTTGGAGCTCCAATTACTCTGGCACTTCGCACGTTGCCACAATCTCGTGACGGAGTTGAACGAGGCGTGCGCGGGTTATTAATCACCGCTTTGCATTCACGATATTCACGAATAATTACCAATCCAGTTGTGGCACTGGCAATATTTGATGGATCTCTCTTTGCCCTTTATTTCACATCATTATTTGGCGGAATGATGCAGAGCCACCAAGGTCATCTATTTATGAATATTCACTTCATACTCGCAGGAATACTCTTTTTCCACGTAATTGTTGGCGTAGATCCAAATCCAAGAAAAGTTCCACACCTTGTAAGAATTGTGATTCTCTTTGCGGCAATGAGTATTCACGCATTCTTCTCTGTTGCACTCATGTCTACAACAACTTTGATCGACGGCGGATATTTCGAATCTCTGCAACGTCCATGGTCTCTAGATTTACTTGCAGACCAACAATCCGGTGGTGCTATTGGTTGGGCAATGGGAGAGATTCCAATTCTTATCGCCCTGATTGCTACATTCATCCAGTGGATGCGCGATGATTCGCATGAAGCAAAACGCATAGACCGCAATACCGCTCGCAAGGCAGCACTTGGCCAACCAGATGAACTTGCGGAGTACAACTTGTACCTCAATAATTTAAATAAGAGAGACAGAGAGGCAAATCAGTAATGGATGCACTTTTTTCATTGCCACGTGAATACGAAGAACTTCGTCAAAGCGTTCGCTCTCTTGCTCAAAAAGAAATTGCGCCACATGCAAAAGCTGTTGATGAAGATCATCGCTATCCAATTGAAGCTGCACAAGCTTTAGCAAAGGCTGGATTATCTGCGGCTCACGTTCCAACAGAATTTGGTGGAGATGGTGCTGACGCACTCGCTGTTGTGTTAATTATTGAAGAAGTCGCGCGCGCATGCGGTTCGTCGTCTCTTATTCCTGCAGTAAACAAATTAGGTTCAATGCCACTTATTCTTGGCGGAACTGCTGAACAGAAAAAAAGATGGTTAACACCATTGGCTAAGGGTAAAGGTTTTTCTTATTGTCTTTCCGAGTCTGAAGCAGGATCAGATGCTGCATCTCTTCGAACCAAAGCAACAAAGAGTGGCGATAAATGGATTATCAACGGAAGTAAAAAATGGATTTCAAACGCCGAAGTTTCAGATTTCTACACTGTCGTTGCGCAAACAGATCCAACACTTGGATCCAAAGGAATTACGGCATTTGTTATTGAAAAAACTGACGCTGGAGTTTCTTTTGGCGCACCAGAGAAAAAAATGGGATTTCGCGGTTCGCCAACTCGTGAGGTGTATTTCGACAACGTAGAAATTTCAGATGATCGCCGCATTGGCGATGTTGGTAATGGCTTTGTTCTGGCAATGGACACCTTAGATCACACACGAATTACTATTGCAGCACAAGCAATTGGTTTGGCTCATGGCGCATTAGATATAGCAACAGCGTATTCCCATGAACGCAAACAATTTAATAAGCCAATCTTTGACTTTCAAGGTGTGCAATTTATGTTGGCAGATATGGCTATGAGTATTGAAGCAGCTCGCCAACTAACTTATGCGGCAGCTGTTAAGAGTGAAAATGGCGAAAAAGATTTAAAGTTTTTCTCTGCTTCAAGTAAGTGTTTTGCCAGCGATGTTGCAATGAAAGTCACGCAAGATGCCGTGCAAGTTCTTGGTGGATATGGATATGTATCTGATTATCCAGTTGAGCGAATGATGCGAGATGCCAAACTCACTCAAATCTATGAAGGTACAAATCAGGTGCAAAGAATTGTGATTGCTCGAAACTTACCTGTTCGCTAGTTTTTTCTAAATCGAACAATCAAATCTGGGGTAGCTGCAGCATCGACAGCAATATCATGTGATTCGCGAGGCAATACTTCACTCGTAACTTCACCAGAATGCACGAGAGCAATTTTCCAACCAGTCATAGTTGGTAGTGCACGGTCGTAATATCCGCCACCTTGTCCCAGTCGATAACCATCACGGTCAATTCGAAGAGCAGGCACAACCACCACATCTATTGCTGGCAGCACCGAAATCACCTCACCCACAGGTTCTAGAATATTTTTCTTTTCAACGAGTTTGCTCTCATCGCCATCCCAATAAATCCAATCGATGTGATCTTGGTTTACACGCGGCAAGAGAAGTTTTTTGCCAGATTTAATTAGTGCACGATTTAGTTCGGCAGTACTAGGTTCATGACCATATGAAACATAGCTGGCAATAATTGTGGCCTGCATTACTTCTGGAGTCGAAAGTACATTTGTATAAACCGCGGGGATAAAAGCCTCACGTCTTTCGCGGCGATATCGCTCCCGCATATGTGCTTTATCTTTCATCGCAAATCCCCTAGAAATCTAGTTACTACAAGTATGGTGTGATTATGGCAGAGCAAATGCGCGTAGATGAGTTCCTCAGTTCATTACTGGGAATTTGTCACCCACTTGAGCCAATTGATTTACCGCTATTGGATGCGCATGGTGCAACGTTGGCGATAGATATTTATGCTGGTGAAAGATTAGTTTTGCGAGCCGGTAGCCGTATTCGCTCTACGCAGATTGGATTGGCTGCATCAATTGGCCTTGATCACTTACCCACAAGGCCGCATCCGCGAGTTGTAATTTTGTCTGCAGGTCCAGATCTAGTTGAGCCAGGACAAAAACTCAAAGCTGACGAAGAATTCGAAACAAATTCATGGTTGCTCACAACTGCAGTTCGCGAAGTGGGTGCAATTGGATATCGAGTCCACTCAATTCCAGATGATGAAGAAGAACTATTAGCCGTCATCGAAGATCAATTAGTCCGTGCAGATCTCATTGTTATTAGCGGTGAACGCAACGATGATTCATTTGATCTCATAACCCGAACCCTTCAAAAAATGGGTGAGATAACAACTCTTGATCTAGCAATTGAAAATAGTGGACGTCATAATTTCGGTCAGATTGGTCCAGACAAAACTCCCGTGGTGACACTGCCGGGGGATCCGATCAATGCATATATATCTTTTGAACTCTTTGTTCGTCCAATGATTCGCACCATGCTCGGTGTGTCAACAATTCATCGCCCATCTGTGAAAGCAAAACTGGAAAAAGCAATCACTTCAACTCCAGGTGCTCGTTCATATGTTCGCGCAATTCTCTCTGAAGATGCCAGCTCTGTACGGGCCTTGGACATTCAAGATGAGATTTCTACACTTTCAGATGCGAACTCTTTTATTGCACTGAGCGAGAAAGACGAAAAAATCGCAGCAGGTGCATCTGTAAACGTTGTGGTGCTTGAACGGCGATACATTTAAATGCGCGATCATTCCTGGCCGGTAACACTTCACGGTACAGAAATTTACTTAAGACCACTTCGTTTGCGTGATAGAAAAAAATGGCTCCATGTACGAGCCGAAAATCGTGAATGGCTTTCACCGTGGGAAGCAACTCTTCCATTTACTCCCGGAAGCGATGCCGAATCATTACAAAAAGAACTTCCATCCTTTTTTCGCTTAGTTCGAACTCTTAATCGCGAATCGCGAGATGGTCGTTCCATCTCCTTTGCAATGTGGCATCAAAATAATTTAATAGGACAAATTTCTATGGGTGGAATTATTCTGGGCGCACTACGCGGTGCTCATATTGGATATTGGATTGACCGTGCATATGCAGGACGCGGATATACAACCGAAGCCGTTAACTTAATGACCGAATACGGCTTTTCTGTCCTAGCACTTCACCGAATTGAAATTAATCTTCGCCCTGAAAATGCCGCATCTCGTCGGGTCGCCGAGAAAGCTGGATATGTATTCGAGGGTGAACGTTCTCGATACTTACATATTGATGGGGATTGGCGTGATCATCTTTCATTCGTAAAAGAAAACCCATTAGTTAAGTAAATAAAAAAGCAGAGCGAAATCGGCACTGAAATACCCGATAGGTCCGATATCTCCCTCTATCTTTATACATCATGGCTTCGGGACTCATTTATGTGGCAATCATCGGAATGTGGGTTGCCTACTTTTTGCCCCGCTGGGTTCATGACAGAAATGAATTTTCAGGAAAATCAATTGAACGTTACAAAAGCGCACTGCGCGTTGTAGCAAATAGTTCGCCAGGTGGAAGTTCTGGATCTGGAGTAATTCATACAGATTTAGATCACGAAGCTAAAGTTGCACAAAGACTTATGCAAAGAAGAATTACTTTTGCAATCCTAATTATTTCACTCCTCACAACAATTGTCGGTGGTCTAATGAATACAATGAAAATTTCTTTCGCACTTATTCCACTCACAGGAATAATCATTTATGTTGCCCACGTGAGGCGACAGACGATTAGTGAGAAGTTGTATAAACGAAGAATAAGAAACCTACAAAAGGGTCAATCCGGTACATCCAGTACAAATCTCTCTGAAGTTGTCAGTCATGTGACTCAAAAAGAACATTGGATTCCACTTTCAGAACGTGAATTATCTGGCGTTGTAATTTTGCCTAAAGGTTCGGCTGAAAATCGCGGAGCGTGGCAACCAAATGAAGTTCCAGTTCCAACATATGTAAATGCTCCTAAAGCAGTAACGCCACGAAGAACTATTGACTTAACAACTCCTGGACAGTGGAGTGAGGATCAAGAGCGCTTGGCTCGGGAAGCACTTGCAGCAGCCACTCCTTCACGTGATCAAGTATTTGATCAAGACCTGGCAGAGCAAGCGGTTGAAAAACTAAATCAATCGCGCGCAGCTAACGAATAATTTAAATCCAGGACGGAAACCACATTCGCATATGCCACTGTGCATATGTGATTACTTCGCCTAAATAAAGAGGCAAAAAGTAAATGAAATTAAGGAAAACCACAGCAACAAAACCAAGGATTATTACTTGGGCATTTGCTGGATTTTTGCTTCGATCAATGAATAGCTTTGCACAGTACACGAGTGCGAGAATCAAAAACGGCTCAAAAACAATGGCATAAAAACTAAATACGGTGCGCTTTTGAAAGAAGAACCAGGGCAGATAACCTGCGATAACGCCGAGTAAAATAAATGTTAATTTGCTATCAACGTTGCGATGATAGAACTGCCACGCCCACAATCCGATAAGAACTGCTAAAGCAATTGTGGCGCTCCACCACAGAACTGGTGTGCCGAGGGCTAATACTTCTTGCGCACAACTCTTGCTACCGCAACCCTTCGGAGATTCGTAGTAAAAAGAAGTTGGTCTTCCCATAATTAACCAACTCCAGGGATTTGCTTGGTAAGCATGATTTTGAACTAACGAAGTATGAAATTCCAACATTTGCTTGTGATAGTAAATCAACGAACTAAATGGATTAGATGCATATGTGCGATCCCAGCCACGATTGCTAGCAAACCAACCAACCCAAGAAGTTAAGTAAATACCAAATGGCAGTATTGCAAACTGAAGTACTCGCATACCGAGTGTGCGTAGTGATTGTCTATCAGGATTTTCTCGGTACATCTTGTAAAGAGTTACCAAACCAAATAAGAAAATAAAGTAAAGCGCACTCCACTTAGTAGCTAATGCCAGACCGAAGAAAATGCTGGCATACCAAAACTGTTGTCTAAACCAAAAGTAAGCTGCAATCAAAATAAATAAAGTGAGAAAGAGATCTAAGAGCGCTGTGCGGGAATGGACTAGAAGTAAGCCATCAAAAGCCAGGAGCGCTGCTGTAATACCAGTTAGAAATGGTGAATAGAAAAGCTCGTGTGCTAAACGTGCTGCAATCAAAATGATAAGCGTTCCAGCGACTGCTGCTGCAATTCTCCAACCAAATTCGTTATCACCAAAGATTTTTATTCCGAGCGCTATGCACCATTTTCCAATTGGCGGATGCACAACGAACTCTGGTTTGGACCCTGCAACCTCGACGCCATATTTTAAAAAATCTCGCGCACCATCAACGTAATAAACCTCATCAAAAACAAAGCCCTTTGGATTACCTAGATTAATTACCCGCAGGAAAAATGAAGCGATTGCTATCAGAACTGGTGCAATGCTTGCTATCACAGAGATAGCGTATCTGAGGGCAATTACTGAGATGATTACGCCATGGCTCTGATATTGGCTGCAACTCCACTTGGTAATCCCAAGGATGCTTCTGCTCGCTTAATGAATGCGATAGCAACAGCCGATGTCATAGCTGCCGAAGATTCACGTCGTTTTCATAGGCTTGCATCAGATCTTGGCGTAACTTTTGTGGGCAAAGTTATTTCTTTCTTTGACGGAAATGAAGAAGAGCGAACACAAGAAATTCTGGAATTACTAAGAATTGGAAAAAATGTTTTAGTTGTAAGTGATGCCGGAATGCCAACCATTAGTGATCCTGGATTCCGATTAGCTCGTGATGCCTCTGCTGAAAACATTGCGGTTCAAGTTCTGCCAGGACCCTCTGCTGTCACAATGGCAGTTGCTTTATCTGGCTTACCAACGGATCGATTCTCTTTCGACGGTTTTCCGCCTCGAACATCAGGTGCTCGTAAAAAGTTTTATGAATCTTTGCGATTTGATGAGCGCACACTTGTCTTTTTTGAGGCACCCCATCGCCTTGAAGAATCTTTAGCAGATGCAGTTGCATTATTTGGGTCTAATCGAAAAGCTGCGATCTGTCGTGAAATGACCAAACATTACGAGCAGACGATTCGTGGCGATTTAGCCACGCTATTGGAGTGGAGTCAGAAAAACGAAGTCCTTGGTGAAATTACATTAGTAATTGGTGGAGCCGAAGCAGATGCAAAATCAGTAACAACTGATGCAATGGTTGCGCGAGTTCAAGAGTTTGAATCAGCAGGTATGGATCGCAAGGGCGCTATCGCTGCAGTGGCTGAGGAATTCTCACTTCCTAAGCGTTCAGTTTATGCCGCGGTTGTAGATGCTAATAAGATAGGCAAATGAGCAACGTGAGCGATAAATCCTTCTATCTCACTACGCCTATTTACTATGTAAATGATGCTCCACATATTGGTCATGCCTACACAACCGTTGCCGGAGATGTTCTTACACGTTGGCATCGTCAACGCGGCGAATCAGTCTGGTTCTTAACTGGAACTGATGAACATGGGCAAAAAGTGATGCGTACGGCAGAACAAAATAACACTGCGCCTCAAGCGTGGGTCGATCGCTTAGTTGCAGATGCTTGGAAGCCAAATTGGCAAGCACTCAATATTGCAAATGATGACTTCATCCGTACAACGGAAAAACGCCACACAGAGCGTGTTCAGAAGTTTTTACAAGGGTTAAAAGATTCAGGACATATTTACTCTGGAAAATACGAAGGCCCATATTGCGTTGGTTGTGAAGAGTTTAAATTACCGGGAGATCTGATCGATTCAAACGGAGAAAAACTCTGTCCGATACACAGCAAACCCGTTGAACTTGTTAATGAAGAGAACTGGTTCTTCAAATTATCAGATTTTACGCAACCACTTCTTGATCACTATAAGAAAAATCCAGATGCGTGCCAACCAGAGAGTGCGCGCAACGAAGTACTTTCTTTCCTTGAAGGCGGAGTTTCTGATCTTTCGATTTCTAGGTCCACATTTGATTGGGGAATTCCAGTTCCGTGGGATACCAAGCAAGTTGTCTATGTTTGGTTTGATGCACTTCTAAATTACGCCACCGCAGTTGGACTAACTGATGCACCAGAAACAGATGGTGGAAAGAAGTTTGCACAAACATGGCCAGCAGATGTTCACCTGGTAGGAAAAGATATTTTGCGTTTTCACGCGGTTATTTGGCCTGCGATGTTAATGGCTGCAGGACTTGCCGTTCCGAAGAAGGTTTTTGCACATGGTTGGTTACTTGTCGGCGGCGAAAAAATGAGCAAGAGCAAGCTCACCGGTATCGCTCCAAGTGATATTACAAATCACTTTGGTGTGGATGCTTTTAGGTATTACTTCTTGCGTGCAATTCCATTTGGAAGCGATGGTTCATTCTCATGGGAAGACATGAGCGCTCGTTATACAAGCGAATTAGCAAATGATTTTGGAAACCTTGCTTCACGTCTTGCTGCAATGATTGAGAAATATTGCGATGGATCTCTTCCACAGGTTGCACATGATAAAACACTGGAGGAAGCACTTTCTAAAACTGTTTCAAAAGCAGATGAAGCGATGTGTGCTCTTGATTTTCAAGGTGGAATTAACGCAATCATGGATTTTTGTAAGCGAGTAAATGGATATGTCACAGAAAAGGAACCGTGGATTCTTGCAAAAGATCCTGCAAATAAAGTTGTTTTAGAAGAAGTTCTCTATAACACGGCAGAATCTTTACGCGCACTAGCTGTTTTGCTTAATTCTGTAATGCCAACAACGTGTGAAATTCTGTGGCAAAGTCTTGGTGCACAGGATGCACTTGGAGCTCTTTCATCACAAAAGATTTCATCAGTTGCCACATGGGGTCAGTTACCAGCCGGTGCTCGCGTAACGAAGACTCCGGTGCTATTTCCACGTCTTGAATCTGCTGAGTAACACCTGTGGCAGATCGACATAATCGCGACCTCGATCGCACTCTTGCACCACAACCTGAAGCATTGCCAGTTTCAACTGTTGATTCACATGCACACTTAGAAATTGTTACTAATGCTGCGCCAGATTCAGAAGAGGTTAGAAAAGTATTAGATGACGCACGTGATGCAGGTGTCGATCGTGTTGTTCAAGTGGGATATTCAGCAGTGCAATCACAGTGGTGTGTAGATGCAGCAGATCATTGGAAAGGCAGAGTTCTTGCAGCCGTTGCATTGCATCCCAACGAAGCACCTGTTGTAGAAGATCTAGAACATGATTGGTCAATCATTGCAAAGCTAGCCGAACACCCTCGCGTTAGGGCAATTGGTGAAACCGGATTGGATTATTTTCGTACTCCACCGGAACTACGTAAACGCCAACAAGAATCCTTTAAATGGCATATTGAATTAGCAAAAAAACATAAGAAAGCACTTGTCATCCACGATCGTGATTCACATGATGATGTGCTCTCTGTCTTACTTGAAGTGGGAGCACCCGAAAAAACAATTTTCCACTGCTTTTCAGGTGATTTAGAGATGGCAAAAATTTGCATTGAACGCGGCTACATACTTTCATTTGCTGGCACTGTAACTTTTAAGAACGCACCGCAACTACGAGAAGCCGTAAAGATTGTGCCGGCAGATCAATTATTGGTTGAAACAGACTCTCCATTCTTAGCTCCATCACCTCATCGCGGTGCATTAAATACACCTGCGCAGATTGCAAATATTGTTAGAGCCATTGCTGATGAGCGAAATGTCAGCGATAGCGAACTTGCCACAACTCTTAGCAATAATGCTGAACGTATTTTTGGCTCATTTCTATGACCTTACTTGGTGCAGCACAAATTCGTGAGTTAGCCGAAGAACTAGGAATCAAACCTGCTAAATCACTAGGGCAAAATTTTGTTATTGATGCCAATGTTTGTAGAAAAATAGTTCGCACCGCTGGTGTCACAAGCTCTGATGTTGCCCTAGAAATTGGCCCTGGATTAGGTTCACTCACCCTGGCATTACTTGAAGAAGCTAAATCAGTAATCGCAGTTGAAATCGATGAGCGTTTGGCTTTGCGATTGCCACAAACAGTTCAAACTCATAATCAAAGTTCGGCCACATTTAGCGTTATTCATCAAGATGCATTGCACCTGAAAACACTGCCTGAATCACCAACTGTGCTTGTAGCAAATTTGCCTTACAACATTTCTGTGCCTGTCTTGCTACATATGTTGGAAACATTTCCAACACTTAAATCTGGTGTGGTCATGGTGCAGGCAGAAGTTGCAGATCGATTAGCCGCAAAACCTGGTTCAAAGGAATATGGAATTCCATCGGTTAAAGCCGCGTGGTGGGCAGATCTCAGTGGAGCAGGTTCGATTTCGCGATCAATTTTTTGGCCGGTGCCTGGAGTAGATTCAAAGTTAGTTTCATTTACTCGCCACCAACCTTTGGGCGATGAAGAGTTACGAAAGAAAGTTTTTATATTAATCGATGCAGCCTTTGCCCAGCGCAGGAAAATGTTGCGCTCAGCTCTTTCAAGTATTTACGGTTCCTCAGGGGCAGCAGAAGAAGTTCTTAACAAAGCAGGAATCGATCCGACACTTCGAGGCGAATCACTCTTAGTTAATGATTTTTGCACAATCGCACGATTAGGGTTTTAACGTGCCAATTCGATCCGTAACCGTCAGAGTGCCCGCAAAAGTTAATTTGCAACTCTCAGTTGGTCCACGCGAATTAGATGGCTATCACCAACTCGTAACTGTCTTTCAGGCAATCTCAATTTTTGACGATGTAATAGTAAAACTTGCAGAGCCAGGATCAGGTATTCATCTAACTATCACTGGGGATCAGACTCATGGCGTCCCAACGGATGCCACAAATTTGGTCGTGCAGGCAGCTGAACTCATTGCACAAAGATTTGAAATAGATATTGATGCCCACATAGAAATTAAGAAATCTATTCCAGTTGCAGGTGGGATGGCTGGCGGTAGCGCTGATGCGGCTGCTGCAATTGTGGCTATTGATGAGTTATATGACTTAGAAATGACTCGTGATGAGATGCATGAGATTGCAGCGCAATTAGGAAGTGATGTTCCATTTCTTCTCAGCGGTGGAACTGCAATTGGACAAGGCCGTGGAGACCAACTTACTGCCGCGCTTTCGCGCGGTACCTATCACTGGGTTTTAGCACTGTCTAGCGTTGGACTTTCAACGCCAGCGATTTACACCGAGTGTGATCGATTGCGCCAAGGATTAGATATCAGTGAGCCACAAATTAGCGATGCACTGATGCAAGCACTCTTAGCAGCTGATCCCAAAGGTGTTGGAAATTTATTAGTAAATGATTTACAACCTGCAGCGTGTTCTCTTCGCCCTGCGCTTCGTTTAATTCTAGATGTTGGTCAAGAATATGGAGCGCTGGGTGCAATTGTTTCGGGATCAGGTCCAACTGTTGCATTCTTAGTTTCAGATGAAGAACATGGTTTGGATTTAGCAGTTGCGCTAAGTGCCTCCGGTGTTGTCGGAAGTGTTACACGCGCCTTTGGACCAGTCCATGGCGCCAAAGTTATTGAGTCACATTAAATTTCATCTTCAAATTGAGCAGCAATAACGCTGAGCAATCGAGCAAGTTCTTTCTTTTCATCACTTGTTAATGGGGCTAAAAAGTTTCGCTCGCGGCCTAAGAGTTCTTCCATGGCAGCATCTACGGCGCGAACGCCTGCTTTAGTCAGAGTTACTAACGAACCACGTCCATCGTCGGGATCTTGCTTTCGAGTAATAAGTTCTAACTCTTCAAGTCGGTCTAACCGATTTGTCATCGTTCCACTTGTCACCAATGTTTCTTGCATGAGCTGACTTGGTGAGAGTTGATACGGCGCACCTGCGCGACGAAGTGAAGCTAAGACATCAAATCCCCAGGTATCTAAATCTGCGAATGCATTACGTCTTTCAATATCTAAGTGACGAGAAATTCGAGTGATACGGCTGAGGACTCCAAGTGGTGATAAATCCAGATCTGGACGCTGCGCCTTCCAAGCGGCGATGAGGCGATCTACTTCATCACGCATTTTCGCCCCACTTTCTAAAAGTATTTATTAAAATTTCTCGCGTGAGGCAACTTTAGTGGTCGAAAGTACTGGTGCGGATAAGGGAGAATATGGGTTCCGCCATTGTGTAGTGGCTAGCACATGGGCCTTTGAAGCCCAGGGTCCAGGATCGATACCTGGTGGCGGAGCATGACGCCACCAAAGGGCACAGACTCATCACTTGAGTGCGCGATTATCCTTGCCGCCGGCGAAGGAACGCGTATGAAATCTTCGCTGCCAAAAGTTTTACATGAAGTTGCTGGTCGCACATTAGTTGGACATGTTCTGCACGCTGTTCAAGGTTTATCGCCTCAACAAATAAGAGTTGTAGTTGGCAGTGGCCGTGAAAAAGTTGAAGAACATATTGCAGTGATTTCGCCTAAGGCAGTCACCGTATTTCAAGAAAAGCGCGGCGGAACAGGTCATGCAACACAACTTGCACTTGCTGGAATTTCACCAAAAGGTTCTGTTCTTGTATTAGCTGGTGATACTCCACTGCTAACAACGCAATCACTTGCCCAGCTGATTTCTTTTCACCATAACGGTGGATTTAGCGCATCAGTAATGACAGCCGAGCATCCAGATCCAAGGGGCTATGGTCGAATTATTAGAGCAGATGATGGCTCACTGCTTCGCATCGTGGAAGAAAAAGACGCAACGGATGCGGACAAAATAATCTTTGAAGTAAATTCTGGGGTTTATATATTCGATGGAGCGTTGCTCGCAACGGCAATTACAAAGCTCACAGCAAATAACTCCCAAGGCGAACTCTATTTAACTGATGTTCTAGAGATCATGCGCCAAGCAGGCGGAGAAGTTGCCGCTGCCCTTATCGATGATTACGTCGAAACTCTTGGAGTTAACGATCGCGAGCAACTAGCTGAAAGTGGAGCATATTTACGCGATCGAATAAATAGCGACTTAATGCGCTCTGGTGTAACAATTACAGATCCGACGACAACATGGATTGATGCAACAGCGAGTATTGAAAGTGATGTGACGATTTATCCAGGAACAGCGATTCTCGGGGACACAACTATTAAATCTGGCGCCGTTATTGGCCCGCGCACAACGCTGCAATCGTGCACAGTCCTTGAGGGCGCTCGCGTTGTTGAATCTAATTGTTTTGAAGCCACTATCGGAAAAGATGCGCAAGTTGGCCCTTATTCATACTTACGTAAAGGGACAAAACTTGGCAGCGGATCAAAAGCTGGCGCCTTTGTTGAAATCAAGAATTCAACTGTTGGTGATGGCTCTAAGGTTCCACACCTTTCTTACGTGGGGGATGCAAAAATTGGTGAAGGCACCAATATTGGGGCTGCAACAGTCTTTGTTAATTACGATGGCGTGGAAAAGCACGAAACCATCGTTGGTGATCATGTCCGAATTGGTAGTGATTCAATGTTGATTGCACCAATAACAATTGGTGA
>JBIKPX010000014.1:0-14910 GCA_044357195.1 Candidatus Planktophila sp.
ATGAACAAGATCTTCCAGGCGTGCCATTACTTACTCCCTACGGATTGCAGATAATCGCCTATCTCTTGCGTTGCATACCACGTTAATTCATCCTCGATTGAGTCATAAACAAAGAGGGCTTCAACGTTTTCCCAGATAATTTTGTTAAGTATCTCAATTGTCTCTTCACTGTGTTGGCAGACTTCTTTTTCCGCCAATTCAACGGCGATCACAAACCCACCAGATGCGCGGGCAGCAATCATTGAAATTTCATACTCTGCTTCTTCTTCATCTAGCTCTGGATTGGCGGTGATGAATTTAATCGTTGGTGCATAAATAATTTCAGGTGCGAATGTTTTTTGAAGATAAAACTCCTTGACTTCATCAATCGTCAGAGGCAGATAGGCACGCATAGGGTAAGGGTATAAGAGTTTATGAAATCATTTCACTTGCGATGGCAGCCAACGCTTTTCGCAGAACTCCTCGTTCATTGACCTCAGCAAGAGCGCCCCGTGATTGTGAAGAATCTGCCGTGTTTCGAGCATCGGCGGGTAGAACATATAGATGCTGCGCTTTATGAGTCGTGGCAATTGCTAGAAACGCTTTTTCTTCTTCTTGCCCCTTTCGTCCATGAGAGCGCATGTTGAGTATGAAAGTTATTGAACAAATTAATGAAGTTCTATTAAGAATTGATGTGACTTTCTTAAAGCGCACCTGTCCGATTCGATCGGGTCTAGCAATAATCCATAAATCATCGGCGTGATCGCCCACCCACGTAATCACCAATGAATCTGCTCGCCTATCCGATAACTGCGAAGACAGGTCATTGATTCTTCCAATATCTAAGATTATGAAGTCGAATTCAAGGTTGGCTTTTTCAATAAATGAATCAAATTCAGTAATTCTTTGGCGCGTTAATTCTTTCAAATATAGAAAGGGAGATGAGGGCCTCCATAACTCCTCATCAACGAGGTTTCTTTGATCTAAATACACCGCAATGTTTGAGTCGGCTAAATTCGCATCAACAAGTAAGATTTTTTTCGATTGCAAACTTAATTCATAGGCCAGATTTATCGCGATAGTACTTGCACCCGTGCATGAGCCTGCCGATGAAATTGCAATCACACGTGCTCGCTTTTCAGGTTGCATCAGTGGCTTGAGTTTTCTAATCAATGGCGATCTCACGTAGCCGCGGATAAATGTCGCAAGTTGTGGCGCTGTGGCTGGAATCTCATGCAGCGAATCATCTTCGCTGCGCACAGTAGTCGATGATGCAAATCCAATTACTTGTCGAAACTTCAATGAAAGACTTTCAAATGCAATGGAATCAAAATCGTTTAAATCAGGTGAATACAGCAAAAGCGCGGTACTAGCTTGCACTTGTTGGTTTGCGGCAAATTCGACAAGAGATTCAAAATCTACTGCCCGATGAATGACGCTCCACCCCTGTGTGAATAAGGTTGCCGCTATGAAACTTTCTTGATCAGAGTTTGAAATTGCCGTGACTATGACGGGCAGTGCAATGTCAGCCATGTGAGCTCACAAGAACTACGCGACCTTGAGATGTTGCACCCAGGAGTAAAAGCACATCTTCAGAGCTCACTGCCACGGTTAACCCCACTTCACTACCAAAGTTTGAACCACTCTTAGTTATCGCAAGCACATGGGCGCCCACAACAACTAACTCTGGAATTAGTTGAATCTCATTGTTTGTATCATCTTGAACCCAATAAATATCAACTGCAGCACCTGGAATGAGTCCATCTGGTGCATCTGCTGATCGAATGCTCAATGGAACAGAACTCAGTGAAATCACACCAGATCGCGGTGCAATTGCACTCTTTGAAATTAACTCGTGTGATTCAACTCTAACTTGTGTGAAGGAACCCACAATCTGTGATGAATCACTTACATAATTATCTGCAACCTCTCCGAGTGAAACCTGAATCTCTGTGAGGTCACTTTCAATTATTTGATGTCCCGGCAGTAAGAAATTTGTGGAGACAATCATGCTCGTTTTTTGGTTTGCTAGGGAAGAAAATATAAAAGCACTGATGAGCGAAGCTGCGATGAGAGTGATTGCTAGAACTAAACGTGCGCGTGATGATTTTCTATAGGTAGCCATAGGAAGGTACTCAACGCTAGAAAGAATTCGTATCGATCAGTACTCCACATTCATACTTTTTGATGAGCCAGGATTCATCTCTTTAACTGTTTTATCCCCTGTGCATCTGAGCCAACCTCGGCTCATGACAACCTTAGAGAGTATTTCATTAATCAAGCCCGTTACTTATGCCCATATTTCTAGTTGTGAAGCCGAAGATTGGCAACACCCGATGTTAGAAATATTTCGACCAATTGTAGAAGAGCATGAAAAACAAAAAGCTCGGCTTTATTTAATTCCTTCAACTTTTGATGATGAATACGATCCTGATTTCTCACCACAACCAACTTCTGCTAGTGATCTGCCAGAGTTGCACGAATGGACCATGCGCTTTGTTGTTAGTGTCCTTGAGATTTGGGCTGGGCGTCGTTCTCCTTCACAATTAACTCGCATGTGTCATCGAAAGATTTTTACTGAGTTACACGCTCGCGCCGGAACATTTAAGGAGGTAGGAAAACTTCGAACTATCCACCAAAGCGAACCCTTGGATGGTATTTGTGAATCTGTGGTGACGGTTAGATTCGGAGAACGTTTGCGCGCGCTATCAGTGCGATTTGAAGGAGTTGATAATCGTTGGTTGTGTACTGCCTTGGACTTACTTTAGAAACTATGCAGCACCATGGCAACGTTTGAATTTCTTACCTGAGCCACAAGGACAAGGTCCATTTCTTGAAACATCCGTTGAACGCGTAACTCCATCTTCATCGGCAGCTGTGTACTTAAGCGCTGCTGCCGGTGCTTCTGGTTGTTCAAGGCCTTTTGCTTGAACCTTGTTGCCACCTTCAACTTGAACTTCGATATTAAACAAATAACTAGCAATCTCTTCTTTAATTGCATCCATCATCGCAGTGAAAAGATCAAAACCTTCACGTTGATATTCAACGAGTGGGTCACGTTGAGCCATAGCGCGAAGCCCAATTCCCTCTTGTAGATAATCCATCTCATACAGATGTTCACGCCATTTGCGATCAAGAACTGAGAGCAAAACTTTGCGCTCTAATTCGCGCATTACTTCAGTACCCAGGCTCTCTTCGCGTTTTTGATAAGCAGCGCTCACATCATCTTGAATTCGAGTGCGCAAAAATTCAGAATCTAGTCCTGCTCGTGAACCAACCTCTATTTCAATCTCTTGAACTGTAAATGAGACTGGATAAATTGCCTTTAAGGCTGTCCAAAGCTTTTCTAGATCCCAATCTTCTGCAAATCCTTCTGCTGTTGCTGCATCTACGTAAGCATCCAGAGTTTCGCTCATGAATTCAGCAACTTGATCCTTGATGTCTTTGCCTTCTAATACAAGGCGGCGTTCACCATAAATTACTTCGCGTTGGCGATTCATGACATCGTCATACTTTAAAACGTTCTTACGGATTTCAAAGTTCTGAGCTTCTACTTGAGTCTGAGCCGAACGAATAGCATTTGAGACCATCTTTGATTCGATAGGTGCATCATCTGGAATTCCGGCAGCTGATAAGAAACGTTCAACTAAGCCTGAATTAAATCTGCGCATGAGTTCATCTTGTAATGAGAGGTAGAAACGAGACTCACCTGGATCGCCTTGGCGACCAGATCGTCCACGCAACTGATTATCAATACGTCTTGATTCGTGGCGCTCAGTTCCGAGAACATAGAGGCCACCGAGTTCGCTGACTTCATCGTGTCCTTTTAGAACAGCAGCTTTTTGCTTTGCTATTTCATCTGGCCAAGCAGCTTCGTACTCTTGTGGATTATCAACTGGAGATAATCCCTTACGTTGTAATTCAAAGTCAGCCATAAATTCTGGATTACCACCGAGCATAATGTCAGTACCACGGCCTGCCATATTGGTAGCAACTGTTACAGCGCCAACAACTCCTGCGCGAGCAATGATTGCTGCTTCACGTTCGTGATGTTTTGCATTGAGCACTTCGTGGGGCACACCACTTTTCTTAAGCAAGGCCGATAACTCTTCAGATTTTTCAACACTGACTGTTCCGACCAATACTGGTTGTCCTTTGCGATGGCGCTGCACAATATCTGCAGTCACTGCTGCAAACTTTCCTTCTTCTGATTTATAAACTAAGTCTGCTTGATCAATTCGAACCATAGAACGGTTGGTCGGAATAGGCACAACACCGAGCTTGTAGATCTGTTGAAATTCAGAAGCTTCAGTCATCGCTGTACCAGTCATACCTGAAAGTTTTTCGTATAAACGGAAGTAATTCTGAAGAGTGATTGTCGCCAAAGTCTGGTTTTCATCTTGAATTTCAATACGTTCTTTAGCCTCTAGAGCTTGGTGCATACCTTCGCTATAGCGACGTCCTGCAAGAATGCGGCCCGTATGTTCGTCAACAATGAGTAATTCGCCATTCATAACAACATAATCTTTATCTCGCTTGAAGAGCTCTTTAGCGCGAATAGAGTTATTGAGATAGCCAATCATTGGAGTATTAGCTGCTTCATAGAGATTTTCGATTTTTAGCAGTTGCTCTACTTGAGTAACACCTGCTTCAAGAATTCCAACGGTGCGCTTTTTTTCATCAACTTCATAGTGGCGACCGCGCTCAAGCTTTTGTGAAATTTGGCTAAATTCCATATACCACTTGGTTGCTTTGTCAGCAGGTCCGCTAATAATCAGAGGAGTTCTTGCTTCATCAATTAAAATAGAGTCAACTTCGTCAACTACGGCAAAATAGTGGTCTCTGTGGACGCAGTCATCCATGTTCCACGCCATGTTGTCACGAAGGTAATCAAAACCAAATTCATTGTTTGTGCCGTAAGTAATATCTGCGCCATATGCCTCACGTCGCTCTGCTGGCGTCATGTTTGCAAGAATTACTCCAACATTTAATCCAAGGAATCGATGAACACGTCCCATCCATTCGCTATCGCGTTCTGCTAAATAATCATTGACAGTTACAACGTGAACACCTCGACCTGCAAGTGCATTTAGATATGACGGAAGCGTTGCAACAAGAGTTTTTCCTTCACCTGTTCGCATTTCAGCAATGTTGCCGCGATGCAGCGCTGCACCACCCATAAGTTGAACGTCATAGTGACGTTGACCAAGAGTACGTTTTGCAGCTTCTCGCACGGCAGCAAATGCTTCTGGAAGTAGTTGATCCAGAGTTTCACCTTGTGCAAATCGATTTTTAAAGCTTTGAGTTTGTTCGCGCAGTTCGTCATCGCTCATTGCGATCATTCGAGATTCTTGTGCATTTACTTGAACAACTAACTTACTGAGATCTTTTAGGATTCGACCTTCGCCAGCGCGCAGAATGCGATCAAAAAAGGCTGGCATCAAATCACCCTTTCAAAGGTTTAAAACATCCGGTTCAAGTAACTGGGTTATCTTAGCGGTGGTGAGAGGCAGGCAGTAATTGCCGCTATCACCCTTATCCCGCGCACTTTCAGAGCCCGTCGGGCTTCAAGAAGTGTCGCACCAGTTGTGAGCAAGTCATCGACAAGAATCACATCAGTATCAACTCCGAGGCTGGGCAATTTATTCCTGTCAATGGCTAATGCTTGATAAATGTTTTCATTACGGTCATGGGCACTAAGCCCAGACTGATCTCTTACCTTTCTCGTGTGAATCAGTAAATCCATACTTTCAAGTGCTTCACTCTCTGCAATCGAATGTGTGATCTCAGAGAGAAAATCTCTCCCTCTTTTCCGATTTGAACTTTTCCGAGATGGTGCGGGAACGAGTATTCCTATTTCAAAGTCTCGTAGTAATAAATGTAAAGAATGCGTGAGTGCATGAATAATTAGTTCATCTGCAGCTTTAACTCCATTTTCTTTTGCCGAAAGTATTATGCGCTTGGCAACTGGTGAATAGAGAACCGCAGAGTAAACATGCATCGAATCTAAAGTGCTTCGATAGAGATGTGGACTCCAGAGCACTCTACATTTAGAACAAATTGTTGGACCTAAGGCTCGACATCCAAAACATCGAGCTGGAAACAATATTTCACTTAATGAGTCAGGTTTTAACACCGCTTAATAGTCGCAAAAGCGACACACATATCCTTACAATTTAGGGAGTCTGTGGATATTTAGATCTTTAAATCTTTTGGTTCCAAGCGAATTAAGCGAGATTGAATCTGATTTCCAGCAAGACGGGGCAAAGTTAAAACAAAGTGAGCACCTTTATCTGGACGCGCCCATACTTCGAGCTCTCCCTCATGCAAGCGAGCATCTTCTAGTGCGATAGAAAGACCTAGTCCTGTGCCGCCACGAATTCGTGAACGCGATGGATCAGCGCGCCAGAAACGATCATATATGCGCAAGAGAGAATTTTCATCCATTCCAATGCCATGATCTCGTACTGCAACAGCAACATCATTATCGTTATATTCCACGTGCACGTTTATCGGTTTTAATTCAGCATGATCAATTGCATTATTAAATAAGTTTCGCAATATTCGCTCCACACGCCGAATATCAGCATTGATCGATAAATCTTCACTATACGGTGTGAAGATTATCTGTGTGCCCTTTTCTTTTGCCACTAAATCTAAATCGTCAATACACCCATTGATCAGAGAAATTAGATTGAAATCAACGGGTTCAAGAACAGCTACTTCAGCATCAAATCGGCTAACTTCTAATAGGTCCTCAAGCAAGCGTTCGAATCGGTCGATATTGCCAATTAGTAACTCAGCACTACGTGCAATCTGTGGATCAAAAGAGCTACGTGATGAATAAATCACTTCAGATGCCATACGCAAAGTAGTAAGTGGTGTCCTTAATTCGTGAGAAACGTCAGAAACAAATCGTTGCTGCACGCGCGAGAGGTTTTCTAGCCGCATGATCTGCTGTTGAATCGAGGCAGCCATTTCATTAAATGAAACTCCAAGGGTCGCAATTTCATCTTTGCGGGTGACTTTCATTCGTTGATTAAAATCACCTGATGTAAATTTCTCAGCTACACGCGCTGCCTCACGTACCGGTCTAACTACCTGCCGGGCAAGAAGCCATGTGATTAAACCAATTAGAAATACCAGTGCTACGTCTACCAAAATAATGGAGCGCGAAATCAAACTCAAAGTTTTATTCTGATTAGTCAAAGGAAAGAGTAGATACATTTCATATTTACCAGATCTTGGAATTGAAACCATATCGCCCACTGCAATTGCCGGGACTTGCAAAGAACCTGCATATTTAATGGTGATGTAACTCCAATGTAGTTCAGATGTACTTCGTACCTTTTCACGGAATTTCTCTGGCAAAGACCCAGGATCTACAAGATTAGAAGTTGTCGTAAAGTCTTTTTCGGCCGGGTTAGCCATTGGACCTCTTAGCAATGCGAGCTCACGTCCAGTTGCGCGTGCTCCAACAGTCGTTGCTGCGCTGAGAATTTCTCCAATGAGTTCATCTACATCTTTTTGTGAACCGCTTTTGGCAAGAATTAATCGATAACGCGCACTCACAATTGTTGAACGGGCTTCGTTGATCGATGAATCAAGGTTGACCTGTTTCACATCTGCAGATACTCGGGAATTTAAAATAGATCCTGATAGCCAAATAACGGCAGATGAAAGCAGAATCGTTGAGAGCAAGACTCTTAAAGCTAAGGAAGTTCTCAGGCGATTAGTCATTAAACCCACTGCTACTTACTTTGATTTCCTGCTTTATACCCAACACCGCGAACGGTTAAAACTATTTCTGGATGCTCGGGATCATTTTCAATCTTGGCGCGCAATCTTTGTACATGCACGTTGACCAATCTTGTATCCGTTGAATGTCTATATCCCCATACTTCGCTCAATAGCGCATCTCTAGTGAAAACTCTTCCGGGTTCGCGGGCAAGTGCGACCAGAAGATCGAATTCCAAGCGCGTTAGTGCAATAACTTTGTCTGCTCTGCTAACTTCATGAGCGTTAAAATCAATTGATAAATCTGAAATTTTCAGTAGTCCAGCGATGTCAGTATTAGTTTTACGTAGTCGGGTTTTAATTCTTGCTACTAGTTCACTCTGATGGCGAAAAGGTTTAACCATGTAATCATCGGCGCCAGCTTCTAGCCCGCGAACAACATCATGAGTATCTCCCTTTGCTGAGAGCATCACGATTGGCACCATAGATTCAGCGCGTATTTGTTTGCAGACTTCAATTCCATCTAATCCTGGAAGCATTACATCTAGAAGGACTAAGTCTGGAGGATTATTTCTAAAGACCTCCAGAGCTTCGTCACCTCTGCTTACTAAATCAACATCTATTCCGGCACCATTTAAAACAATGCCAAGCATCTCTGCTAGGTCCTGGTCGTCATCGACGACCAATACCAAGGTCATTAGCTTCCGTGCTCCCAAGAGTTCAAGTACATATCTTGTGCAGGAGTTAGAACGTCAATCTTTCCACCCATGCTTTGAAGTTTAAGACTTGCAACTTCCTTATCAATATATGTAGGAACTGTGTGAACACCTGGCTCGAGATTCATTGCTTCCTTAACCAAGTATTCAGCTGTGAGTGCTTGATCAGAAAATGACATATCCATAACAGATGCAGGGTGTCCTTCTGCAGCGCCAAGATTAACTAGGCGGCCTTCGGCAATAAGAAGCAAGCGGCGACCATCTGATAAAACATATTCATCAGTTTGGTGGCGCATCTTTGCATTCTTTTTCTTAGCATTTTGCTCAAGCCATGCAACATCGATTTCGATATCAAAGTGACCTGAGTTAGCCATGATTGCGCCATCTTTCATGACGGCAAAGTGCTCATCACGTAATACATCGCGGTTTCCAGTGACAGTGATAAATACATCACCGATCTTTGCAGCTTCTGCCATTGGCATAACTCGGAATCCTTGCATCATCGCATCGAGTGCTTTTGTTGGATCAATTTCAGTAATAACAACGTCGGCGCCCATGCCCTTTGCGCGTTCTGCAACGCCCTTGCCGCAATATCCAAATCCAGCAACAACTAATACGCGACCTGCTAGTAAAAAGTTTGTCGCACGAAAGACTGCATCAAGAGTTGATTGACCAGTTCCGTATCGATTATCGAACATGTGCTTCGTGTCAGTGTCATTAACGGCGATCATTGGGAATTGAAGTGCGCCATCTTTTGCCATCTGAGTTAGGCGAATAACACCTGTGGTTGTCTCTTCGCAACCGCCGGCAATATTGCCAATAAGTTCTTTACGGGTTGTGTGCAATGTATTTACAAGATCGCAACCATCGTCAAATACTTGGTGAGGTTCGATATCTAGTGCTGCGTTGATGTGTGAGTAATAACCATCGCGATCAACGGCATTTCGTGCAAAGACGCTAATTCCGTATTCGTGAACGAGCGCTGCAGCTGTGTCATCTTGAGTAGAAAGAGGGTTGGAAGCACAGAGAGCAATTTCTGCTCCTCCTGCTTTTAGTACACGCATTAAGTTTGCTGTCTCTGTTGTCACGTGCATGCACGCAGCAATGCGAACTCCAGTAAATGGTTGTGATTTTTCAAAGCGAGCACGAATCTGAGCGAGCACTGGCATATTGCGCTCTGCCCATTCAATGCGCTTGCGTCCTTCAGATGCTAAAGATGCATCTGCAATGTCATGGCGTGGAAGTGTTGCTGTCACTGGTGAGTTCACGAACGTTCTCCTTTTAGGTTAAGTACTTATATGTAATAGACGTGACCTAAGGGGTAGGGCTCTACAGTGTTAGGTTGCTAGGGGCTTAGGTTACTGCCATTACTTAGAAATTGAGAACTCAGGCTCTCATTTTCTAACTGTGGCGAGTACCTCATCTGTGATTTTTTCCATGCGGGCAAGGGTCTTTGCTTCAACGTTGAGTCGAAGCAGTGGCTCGGTGTTTGAGGGGCGCAGGTTAAACCACCAGGTATCACCATTGATGGTCAAACCATCAAGGTGGTCAATGCTGACATCGGCTTGCTCTGCATATTTTTGTTCAATGATGCCCATAGATTTTTGAGCATCCTTAACCTTTGAATTTATTTCACCGCTTGAAAAATATCGTTGATATGGTTTAAGCAACTTTGAGAGTGATCCCTTAGATGTGCCAAGGGCTGCAATCACATGAAGTGCTGCCAGCGCTCCTGAATCTGCTTTCCAAAAATCTTTGAAATAGAAGTGTCCTGAATGTTCGCCGCCAAAGAGTGCGCCACTGTCTGCCATCATCGCTTTGATATATGAGTGTCCAACGCGTGATCGAAGCGCTATTCCCCCATTTTCTTCAATAACTTCTGCAACAGATCGTGATGAAATCAGATTATAAATAATTGAAGACCCAGGATGGACTTTTAATTCGCGCTCGGCAATAAGAGCTGTCAGGTCTGAAGGATTGACTGTGGCCCCATTTTCATCGACCAAGAAGCAACGATCGGCATCTCCGTCGAATGCCAGACCAAGGTCGGCTCCATGTTTTTTGACAGCTTTTTGCAAATCTTTAAGGTTTTTAGGATCAATGGGATTGGCCTCATGGTTTGGAAATGATCCATCAAGTTCAAAAAACATAGGAATTATCTCTAGATTTAAATCTTCAAAAATGGCTGGTGCTGTATACCCGGCCATGCCATTGCCAGCATCGATAACAATCTTTAGTTTTCTAATTGCCGAAACATCTACAAGGGTGTGCAAATGTTTAACGTAATCTGAAAGGACATTGCGGGTGCTCTCTTTTCCGATGTTTCCAAAAGAGACAGGAGAACCTGATCGAACGAAATTTTCTATTGCCAGCAAACCAGATTCTTTCCCGATTGGCCTGGCACCGCTGAGGCACAACTTAATTCCGTTGTATTCAGACGGATTATGACTAGCTGTAAACATGGCACCAGGCATGTTTAATTTTCCAGCTGCGAAATACAACATATCTGTGGATGCAAGACCTATACGGATTACATCTAAACCATGAGATGTGACTCCTGCTGAGAATGCATCAGCGAGTTCTGGCGAGGAAGGACGCATATCTTCGCCAATAACAATAGTTCCGGGTTCGCGTTCTTGAATAATAAATCGAGCAAATGCTGCGCCAGTTACAAATGCAAAATCAGGAGTTAATTGCGTACCAACTAAACCTCGTATGTCATACGCTTTAAAAATATCTGGAATTTCAGTCGAACCCATGTGCTAAGTCTAGGACGGAACTGCGCGCAAGTGTCCTCTACGACCGAGTGATGTTGCAGCGCTAGCGCTGCTCTGCGGGCTTTGACTGGTAATTTCTTTTGATCCCACTTCACGAACCGCATCTGCGATTGCCATTAAATCATCTTGTGTCGGGCCATTATCGTGTGAATTGATAGATGCCTTAATAACATTCCAACCATTTGGAACTGTTAGACGCTCTCCATGTTTTTCACATAAGTCATAAGCATGTGGTTCAGAAAAAGTTGCTAGTGGTCCAAGTGCTGCAGTTGAGTCTGCATAGTTATAGGTCAATGTCATAGTTGCAGTGAGACGACAACTCGTTCGCGAACATGCGCGCCCATATCGTGTACTCATGCATACAAGGTTAGTGGGGTGTGTACTAAAAACTTGGGATTATCAGGGATTTAAAACGCGAATGTTTGCAGTAGGGATGGCCGATTTTGTCAGAACGCTTCCAGCTATTAATGGAATTGACCCGAAGCCATTTACTGATGATTGAAGAGCAGACCCATAGGTATTAGCACTGACTCGTAAGAAGGTTAAATTTCGAGCATTATCAGGAACCCGCCAGAAAGCGATATCGCTTGCATTAATAGTTTTACGAAGCTTTTTCCCACCAGCAACCCCGAGTTCGAGATCAACATTGATGCGATCACCTATGAAAACTAATATCGGTGACATTCCAGTCAGGGCAATTGTGAAGGGGCTCAGAGGCGGAACAGAAGAGCTCCACACAAAATCTTTTCCGACATTGGCAAAGACTCCCGCAACAATTGGTTCATCCGATTCGATTCTTATTCCATATACCGATGAACTCACTTTTGGTGATAGAGAAAAATTCATCACCTGACCTTTTTTAAGCAAAATTTCATTAAACCCAACAGGTGTGAAACGTCCATCTCCAGAGATAACTTCAACGCTTATATTTGCATCCGCATCCCCTGGCGCCAAGAGTCGCAGTTGTTGGGCTGGTGCATTCGCAACTTTTGGTTGAAGAGGAATCGCAGGTATATAAATTTGCTTTGATGGTGCAACACCCGGACTAACTAAATCTCCACCTAATGCACGAAGACCTTTACCTCGTTCATCGACCATATATGCGTTTAAGCGACCAGATCGAGAGGTGACTCGAATAACTATTGAAGACTCACCCGGTGCAAGTGAATCAAGTCCTACTGCTTCAAAAGAATTTGCTTTCACAGTTATCGCTTTAGTACTGGCCGCAGATGTTCCACTCCAAATGTAAACATCTGCAACTGATTCACTGAGTCCGCTATTTACAAGAATTAACTTTCCACGAGCAGAGATATCGGCAGAACCGCCAACAAACCATTGGCTTGCAGCTGGATCTGAACAAATAGTTCCACCAGCCCACGATCCTGGCCGACTCTGCCAAACAATCGGTGTAATGCCCTGCGCATCAACAAGAATCGGATCAGATGGAACGGGGAAACGAAGAGAGCGAGATTTTACAAATTTCGCAGAAGTTGAACCGACTCGCTTTATTTTTGTAT
Source organism: Candidatus Planktophila sp. (assembly GCA_044357195.1). Taxonomy (GTDB): domain Bacteria; phylum Actinomycetota; class Actinomycetes; order Nanopelagicales; family Nanopelagicaceae; genus Planktophila. Next base: position 12,727 of record JBIKPX010000014.1, read on the forward strand.
CTTGCGAACCAACTGAAACTTGGGATGTTAAAGAATTAGTGGTTGAAGGGCAGACCACAGATGGATAACTCATCGAGAATTGCTGGCCAGAAGTTGAACCACTTAACGCATTTGATGTGCCAATGAGTAGGCCCAAAGAGAGAACAATTATGAAAAATCGCTTAAATTTCATGTCAGCTCACTTTCTGACATTTCTCGACGTTTACGACCAGCTGGTGCAGCAAGGACAATGACAGTTACAAGAAAAATAAATTGCAGCGATAACAAGCCCCGGCGATTGGTGCCGTCATGGAGCAGTGAAATCTCACCTGGTTCTATAACTTCAAATTGAGTAAACCCATTTTCATTTTTGGTTCGTTCCAGGGTCTGTCCATTTTGGAATACTTTCCAATGTTTGCTGTAAGAATCGGTGAGCAGAATTGTTCCTGGTGAGTAAATCTGCGTGCGCGATCCAACACTGGTACTCAAGATTTCAGATACTTTTCCACTGGTATCAATGAAATTAATCCGACTATAGGCATTGCTTACTTTCCAAACGATTCCAGCGTTGGTCGCAGATGCTCGTACGAATCCTCCAAGGCCATCAATAGTTCGAACTATTTCCTTATTCGTAGGACTCTTCGCAAAAACATATTTAATTCCATGGCGACCAAGAACTTTAGAAGCAGATATTCCGGTGCCATCGGCAATTTCTTTGATTGCATTTGTGACTTCTGGAGATTCCGCAGGAGAGATATCAGGTTCTCCCAAGAGGACATCGTGGCTTCGTGCTAGAAAATATTGCATGGTATTGACGCCATTAATTTTAACTTGGCGTAGGACTAGTGTTTTTACTCCATCTTCAACTCCAAGAAAAGCTGGCAAAATTTTAGAATCAGTTGCTCGCATAGGTGAATCGGCACCTGCTGTTACAAGCCAAGAAATTGTTGAGACTGAATACAAAGTTGTAACGATGACGAGCAAGCCAGCAAGAATGTGGCGATAATGAAAATTTGTCACAACAAGAACTTCGCGCAATCGATCTAAAACTAAAATTCCAGCTGCAACCGAACAGATAGTTGCAATCGATATGAGTGACCCAGTCCACGTACGAACTGGTGATGAATTGCCATGACCAGAAATGGAGAGTGAACCGAAGATCACAGCAGCAGCGAGTGCGCCGCTTCCAAAGTAAGAAATAACTCGTGCTTTAGTGGAAGAAAAGAGTGCTACAAAAAGTACTAGTGAAACTGGACTTAGCGACCACCATGGCAGAGCGCCAGTGCCACCGGGATTGGCAATTAATGCAAAATTTGGTCCGCCACCTGCAATAGATAATCCTGGTTCGAGTAAAAGATTCTTCGGGTGAAGCAAAGTTTGAATTGACCACGGAATTGCAATTAGAAGTGGAGCAATAACTAATGTCACTCGCCGAGTGAGACGTTGTTGGAAAAAACCAATATTTCCATATTTAACAAAATCAATTATGGAAATTATTAGCGTAGCAACTAGTACATAGACAAAAACTTGCATCGAAAACATGAAGGAAATCGATAGAACTAGAGATAAAAGAAAAATCTTTCTCCACGAAGAATTTTCAATAGTGAGCCAGTCACTGATCAGCAACCCGATATAAGGCAAAAGTATGAGTGTTGCGACTGTCCCAATTCGACCTGAATTAATGCTGGCCACTGCAACCGGAGAAATGGCGTATAAAAAGCTAGCGGTAACTCGTAACCAGTTGTGTGAGGTGATTCTTGCAAAAAGTCTAAAACTGGCGAGCATGAAAATAAGTGGGGCAAAGAAAAACAGAAGTGAAATAAAGAGGCTGGCTTTACCAAACAAAATCGTTGAACCAAGTGCAATTACGGCAATCCATGCTGGCGCGCTTTGATCGGTTCCCATGCCAATTTGATGCCATGAGTCAAAATACATTCGCCACAAATCTCTTGCACCCTCTGGTGTTTGCACAAGTGCTGCGCCAACTAGGGGGCCGTATCTATGCCGTGACCAAATTACGATCAGAATCAATATGGCAAAACCTGCAAGAGCTTTTGGTTGTTTAAATATTGTCCACCAACGTCCAGTTGTGGCAGGAGTTAATAAATCTTCATCTTCATTAAGTGGTTCAAGAGCCGTGCTGGTTTGCTCGACCGTTGGCAGCAATGTGCTTCGAATCGAATCAAATAATCTTTCAACACCAGC
>JBIKPX010000070.1:0-4640 GCA_044357195.1 Candidatus Planktophila sp.
TGGAATTAATAAAACATGAGTCGGTGCTGCAGGATTAATATCATTAAAGGCGACAACATTTTCATTTCGAAAAACTATTTCAGCAGGGATTTCGCCTTCAATGATTTTGCAAAATAGACAACTCGCATCTAGCGCCATGTCTTCACCATACTTTAAGCAGCGCGTTTACAGCGCTCATTGCTGCAAGACCCGCATGCGCACTTCGCAGAATTGGGCGCCCCATTAAGGCAACCTTGGCCCCAGCAGATTTGAAGAGTTCGAGCTCTTCATTTGTAATGCCACCTTCTGGGCCGATAATTATCATGATGTTTTGAGACTCTAAGTACTTCTTTGTGACAATTTCGGAAACTTTACTCGTTGCGCTCTCATGGAAAACCAAGACGAGATCTTGTTCGGCAATTAATCCAACGACCTTAGCGGTGTTGGCAACATCTGTTACGGCAGGAATAAATAGCCGACGAGATTGCTTACTTGCTTCACGGGCAGTTACTTGTAGTTTTTCAACTCCCTTTTCCGCCTTTCCAATAGAGCGCTGCGCTGACCACGGAATAATTGTGTCCACGCCACCTTCAGTGAGCAGCTCAATGCATTCTTTCAACCGATCGCCTTTAGGCAGTGCCTGAACAACTGTAATAGAAGTTTCTAGACAATCTTGAATGCCTGTTTCGATTACTTCTACTTCAAGTGATTTCTTCTTAACTGCAAATATTTTTACTTTCGACCATTTACCTTCTCCATCAGAGAGCATAAATGTTTCACCAGCGCTCATACGTAATACCCGAATTGCATGCTGGGCATCATCTGAATCAAAGTCGTAGGTGGCGCCCACTTTTCGGGGTAGATCATCTACAAAAAATAAGGTCAACATAATTATCGGTGAAACGCTCCCCTGAGTTTTCCAAATAATCCGCCCTCGCGATTACTCAAGTGCACATCGCCTTGCTTTTCACCACGTGCATCAGCAAATTTTTGTAGCAGCTCTTCTTGCTCACGATTAAGTTTTACTGGCGTTTGTACTTCAACATGAACGATTAAATCCCCTCGTGAAGAACTACGCAGATGTGTCACACCTTTTCCCTTGAGCACGATAGGTGAACCACTTTGAATGCCAGGTTTAATCTCAACATCAATGCTTCCATCTAAGCCTTCGACTTGAACATGAGTTCCAAGTGCTGCGTGAGCCATAGAAATTCCGATTTGAATATGTAAGTCATCACCATCTCGAACTAAATATTCATGTGGGCGTTCAACTATTTCAACATATAAATCACCAGCAGGTCCGCCGCCAGGGCCAACCTCGCCACGACCAGACATTTGAATTCGATTACCCGTTTCAACTCCTGCTGGAATCTTGATATTAATAGTTTGACGTGCGCGCACGCGACCATCACCGGCGCACTCTCGGCATGGACGGGTAATAACAGAACCAAAACCATTACACGTATTACAAGGACGAGATGTCATCACCTGTCCGAGAATTGAACGCGTTACTTGTTGAGTTTCACCGCGACCTTTACAGACCACACACATTTCAGGGTGAGTGTTTTCTGCGCATCCAGTTGCTTGGCACTCTTCACATGCAACTGCGCTTTCTAAAGTAATGTCTCGCTCAGTTCCAAATGCAGCTTCATATAAATCAACTTCAACTCGGATGAGTGCATCTTGTCCGGCGCGTACTCGTGGACGTGGTCCGCGACTTCCGCCACCACCGAAGAATGCATCCATGATGTCGCCAAAACCACCGCCGCCACCAAAGCCACCGAATCCGCTGCCACCTGAGTCATACATCTGACGCTTTTGTGGATCACTTAATGTTTCATAAGCCGCAGTTACTTCTTTAAATTTTTCTTGTGTGTGCGGATCTGGATTTACATCGGGATGTAATTCGCGGGCTAATTTTCTATATGCACGTTTAATCTCATCTGCCGATGAATCGCGCGAAACTCCTAGAACGTCGTAATGATCAGCCACTTATGCACCTTCATTGAGATAGCGGCCAACATAACGCGCAACGGCAGAAACAGCTGCAATAGAACCTGCGTAATCCATACGTGTGGGCCCTAAAACCCCAAGTGCGCCAAGAGGTGAATCTGTGGCGCCATAACCAACTGTGACAAGAGAAGTTGTTCGCAAATTGCGTTCACTCTGCTCTGTGCCAATTCGAACCTGAACATTTTCGCCCGCATCTCCAAGTAAACGTAACAAAACAACTTGTTCCTCGAGTGCTTCTAGTACTGGATGAATGCTGGTTGAAAAATCTTCGCTAAAGCGGGCTAGGTTTGCAGTTCCTGCCAGAACAACTTTTTCTTCAGGGCGCTCCATTGCCATTTCAATCAGAGCAGAAATAACCACTGCCACATTTTTTCTATCAGATGCGCTGTAACTCTCTAAGATTCCAGAGATTCGATCTGCAACATCTGGCAGGCGTTGGCCCATGACCGCATTGTTTAATTGATTGCGAAGCGTAGATAAGAACAAATCCGTAACATCGCCTGCAAGCTCAAGGACTCGTTGTTCAACTCGTCCAGAATCGGTAATCAAAATCATCATCAAGCGAGAAGGCGTCAATGCAACTAGTTCTACGTGGCGCACGCGTGATTTCACCATTGATGGGTATTGAACAACTGCAACCTGCTTTGTAACATCTGCAAGCAGACGAACCGTGCGAAGCACAACATCATCTAGATCAAGTGCACCCTCTAAAAATGTTTCAATCGCGCGACGCTCTGCCCCAGATAATGGCTTAACCGTTGCTAACTTATCTACGAATACTCGATATCCAAGATCTGTTGGAATTCGACCAGCACTTGTATGTGGATGAGTAATTAAGCCTTCATCTTCTAATACAGCCATCTCATTTCGAATAGTTGCAGGAGAAATTCCTAGTCCACTGCGCGCAGCAATAGATTTTGAGCCAACAGGTTCTTGTGTCAAAACGTATTCATCGACAATTGCGCGCAGAATTTCTAAACGGCGTACTGACACGAGCGTTTTCCTAGATTGTTACAAGTGCAATAGAAATGAGCGTCAGCAAGAAAAATGCAGGAAAAGATGTCTTTGCTTTGTCGGCGCGAAAGTGAAAATAAATGGCTCCAGCCATGATTACCCAGAGGGTCATCAGTGGTGCCCACAACATCCATGAATACTTCAGGCCAATAAGTAAACCAAGAGCGGCTGCAGTTTCCACAAGACCAATTAGTCGAGCTAAAAGATCGGGAACATTGACATCGCGTGTGCCTGAAAGGCCCTTTGCATTTCCGCTTGCCTTAGATAGGCCAGAAACAACAAATACAACTGCAAGAGCGATTACTAAAATGTCCATGGGTTAAAGGTACTACATAACTAATTCGCGCACGATTCGATCTGCGATAAGACGCCCAACAGGGGTCAATGTAACGCGATCTCCATGCAGTGACACATAGCCATTGTCTTTATAAATAGCTAAGCGTTCAAGATGTTGTGGTGCAAGCTCTTCAAAAGAAATTCCTTCACGCATTCGAATAGATAACATTATTTTTTCATCTTGAATTTGTTCTGCAGTAAGTTTTTCACGTTCATGTATTGGGCTATCTCCAGCAAATACTCGTGTTTTATATGCAGATGGATGTTTCACATTCCAAAAACGCTCGCCCTTAATATGAGAATGCGCGCCAGGCCCAAGTCCCCACCATTCGGCGTTATGCCAATACGCAACGTTGTGTTTGCACTCATGTCCTGGTTTGGACCAATTGCTTAATTCATACCAACTCATGCCACGTGCTTCACACATCGAATCAACAAGTAAATACATATCTGCCATGACATCATCATCTGGCATTGATATATCTCCGCGTTTAATCTGCGCTGCAAGTTTTGTTCCAGTTTCAACGATCAGTGCATATGCGCTTATGTGATCAATATCTAGAGCCAGCGCGCTTTCAACAGTAATGCGCCAATCATCGAGTGATTCACCCGGTGTTCCATAAATTAGATCGACGCTGATACTGCCAAATCCCGCTGCGCGTGCGGCATCAACTGCTTTCTTAACGTTTTCAGGATTATGTGTGCGATCAAGAGTTGCAAGCACATGTGGAACAAAAGATTGTGCGCCAAATGAAATACGATTAAATCCAACGCTGATGTATTCCGCCAACTTCTCAGGTGTTACAGAATCTGGGTTTGCTTCCAATGTAATTTCTGCGCCATCTCGCAAACCATTGTGCTCACGGATTGCTGTGATCACTCGACCAAGATCTTTAGCTGGCAAGAGTGATGGAGTTCCGCCACCAAAGAAGATTGTCGTAACTGGCGTGCTTGGAGCGCTCTGTAACTCTTGAACAACAGCGTCAATGTAATCTGCTGAAACGATTTCTAGTGTTGCACCATCTTGTAGCTCTGAAGGTGTGTAGGTATTGAAGTCGCAATATCCACAACGCTTTATGCAATAAGGGATATGAACATAAATTGATAGGTCAGCCATTTTTATTCCTACTTACGAGCGGCTTTCACCTTTTCAATATCAGCATCCGTTGCAAGGGCTGCCACGAATGCTTCTTGTGGAACTTCTACACGTCCCACCATCTTCATGCGCTTCTTACCTTCCTTCTGCTTTTCAAGGAGTTTGCGCTTACGGGAAATATCTCCGCCGTAACACTTTGCAA
>JBIKPX010000071.1:0-4579 GCA_044357195.1 Candidatus Planktophila sp.
TGGGAAACTTTGCCACACGAGCGCTTAAGTCCACGCAGTGACACTGTTGCACAACGCATCGCAACCTTGATCAAACTAAAGGAAAACAAAGCTCACAATCCGATTGTTGTTACTCCAGTGCGTGGGCTTATTCATCGAATTATTAATTCTTTGGCTCAAAGTCCTGTGCGCGAATTAGCAGTGGGCATGCAATGCGACCTTAAGGATCTGATTAATCACCTTGGCGAACTTGCATACCAACGAACGGATTTAGTCGAACGTCGCGGAGAATTTGCAGTACGCGGTGGCATTGTGGATGTCTTTTTGCCATTAGCTAATCGACCCGTTCGCATTGATTTCTTCGGTGATGAAATAGAAGACATTAGTTTTTTCGATGTTGCTGGACAGCGCACAACGGGGGCTGCAAATGAAAGTATAAAAATATTGCCATGTCGCGAGTTGCTTCTTACACCTGCAGTCCAAGCAAAAGCACGAGCTTTGATTGAGGATTTCCCGCAAGCATCTGAAATATTGGAAAAGCTATCAGAAGGCATTGCATCAGAGGGTATGGAGTCATTCATTCCGCTCTTAGTTGATTCAACCGAAAGTATTTTAGATCGCATGCCAGCTAATACCGAAATCATTTTTATAGATGAAGAAAGAATTAGATCTAGAGCCTCAGATCTTTTAGCAACAAATGAAGAGTTTTATTTGGCTTCATGGCTTAATGCGGCAAGTGGTGGTGTGACACCACTTCATAGCGGTGATGGCACATATATGCAGTGGGATGAATTAAACGCAGAAATAGATAAAAATGGATTGCAACAACGAAGTTTCAACGTTTTTGGAAGTGATTTAGATACAGAGGCAGTATTCCTAGATGCGCACGCGATAGATCCTTTACGAGGAGATACTGAACGATTGGTAGATGAGTTTCGAAGCGCTGCAGAGTCTGGACAGAGTTTGATTTTTGCAGCTCATGGACATGGAATGCACGAGCGATATTCGAATCTATTTCGAAGCGCTGAAATATCTGTCCGAGTTGTTACCTCCACAATTGCTTTTGGTTTTAGCGTGCCATCGGCTCGAATTCTTTTTATCAGTGAGCGAGATTTATCAGGCAGTAAAGGCGCAATTAATAACAGTGAAAAACTTCCATCAAAACGTAAAACTGCTATTGATCCACTGGAGTTAAAAGCAGGAGATTTTGTTGTGCACGAACAACACGGCATCGGCCGATATATCGAGTTAGTTTCAAGAAGTGTTGCAGGAGTAACTCGCGAATATTTGGTCCTTGAATACGCATCTGCTAAACGCGGACAACCAGGAGATCGAATATTTGTGCCTACTGATTCACTTGAGCAGGTAAGTAAATATGTAGGTGGTGAAACACCAACTGTTCACCGAATTGGAAGTGGTGAATGGCAAAAGGCGAAAGGTCGCGCACGCAAGGCGGTACGCCAAATCGCTGGAGAACTTATTCGCTTGTATGCCGCTCGCACATCTTCTCCCGGCTTTGCATTCTCACCTGATACACCGTGGCAACGCGAACTAGAAGATTCCTTTGCATATATCGAGACTCCCGATCAGCTCTCGACAATTAATGAAGTTAAAGCAGATATGGAACGCCCATACCCAATGGATCGCATTGTGTGTGGCGATGTTGGATATGGGAAAACTGAGATTGCAATTCGCGCGGCATTTAAAGCGGTGCAAGATGGAAAGCAAGTTGCAGTTTTGGTGCCAACCACATTGCTTGTGCAGCAACATACAAAGACATTCATCGAGCGATATTCCGGATTTCCGATCAAAGTCGCCGGTTTATCTCGATTTAACTCTGCAAAAGAGAGTAAAGAAATTTTGGCAGGTATAGAAGCCGGAACTCTTGATGTAGTTGTGGGCACCCATCGAATACTTTCAAATGATGTGCGCTTTAAGGATTTAGGCTTAGTCGTTGTAGATGAAGAACAACGCTTTGGCGTTGAACAGAAGGAATCTCTCAAGAAACTACGCACGACTGTGGATGTTTTGGCGATGTCTGCAACGCCCATTCCTCGAACCTTAGAGATGGCTGTTACGGGTATTCGTGAAATGTCTACGATCACAACTCCACCGGAAGAGCGCCATCCAATTTTGACTTATGTTGGTGCACGCGATGATGCACAGATTACCGCTGCAATACATCGTGAGTTGTTAAGAGATGGACAGATTTTCTATATCCATAACCGTGTTGAATCAATTGATCAAGCTGCACAAAAACTACAAACACTTGTTCCTGAAGCACGTATTCGCATCGCCCACGGTCAGATGAGTGAAGGCGCCCTTGAAGATGTGATTCTCGCTTTTTGGAATAGAGATTTCGATCTCCTGGTTTGTACAACAATTGTTGAAAGTGGTTTAGATATTGCCAACGCCAACACATTAATCGTTGAACGTGCAGATCTCTTTGGACTCTCTCAACTTCATCAACTTCGTGGTCGTGTTGGACGTGGACGCGAACGTGCGTATGCATATTTTCTATTTCCACCAGATCAACCTTTAAGTGAATTAGCACATGATCGATTAAAAACTATTGCAGCTAACACCGAACTTGGTGCAGGAATGCGCGTTGCACTTAAAGATCTTGAAATTCGTGGAGCAGGCAATTTGCTGGGTGGTGAACAATCAGGTCATATTGCAGATGTTGGATTTGATTTATATATGCGCATGGTTGGTGAAGCAGTACATGAGTACAAATCCGGAATAATTGAGACTTCAGAACCAAACCATGAATGTAAAGTGGAATTGCCAATTAACGCTCATTTAGATGCTGCATACGTAACTGGAGAGCGGTTGCGTTTAGATCTCTATCGTCGCTTGGCAGATGTTCGAAACCGCGAAGATGTTGATGCGATAGAAGAAGAGTTGCAAGATCGCTTCGGAGCCCTTCCACAAGAAGCGCAGACACTTCTAGGAGTTGCTGCACTTCGTGCTTTTGCAAAGAGCATCTCATTGCGCGAAGTCGTTGCCCAAGGAAAATTTGTACGACTATCGCCGATCAATTTGCCTGAATCTAAACAAATAACATTGGCTCGCTTGTATCCAGGATCACTCTATAAATCCGCATCATCAACGGTTTTGGTGGCTTTGCCCAAGAGTTCTGCGTGGAATCCGTCAGAAAGCACTGCTCCGATAGTGGATACTTCTCTTCTGGCTTGGGTAACACAGGCCGTTACCGAATTGGCACCAACGTCGAAAGGCAGTTCATAGTGAAAAAAGTTATTTCAATTGCGGCAGTTTCAGCGGCTCTATTGCTTACTGGATGTTCGCAAGTTAGCTCGGCTGCCACAGTTGGGTCAATCAAAATTTCACAGGCAACTGTTCAAACGAGCATCGATGACATCATGGCTGAACGTGACACTGTCGACACCACTGAAATGCAGTTGGCAACTGGCGAAGATCTCAACCGCTCACAAATGCGCTTTCATATTCTCACCGAGTTATTAATTGAAATAGGAACAAAAGTTAAGATCACAGTTTCAAAAGCAGAGATTGATACGCGTCGTGCCAGCATTACAGATCAAGTGGGTGGACCAACAGGATTACCAGCTGCCCTTGTAGGCGCTGGAATTGCGGCAAAAGATTTTGATCAATATTTGCAAGGCATCATCATTGCTGAAAAATTAGGTCAAGCGTTGCAGGCAACTGGCGTAGCTCAAGATCAAATTGGTGCAGCGATTCAGAAACTAGTTGTTGATACAGCCAATGAGAAAAAAGTAACAGTTAATCCACGCTACGGAGTCTGGGATTCTGCAACTGCAGATGTTGTACCTGCTGATTCAGCAGGATCTGCTGTTACTCCTTCTAACAAGTAATAATCCGCGGTGAAGGTATGAGCACTTCATACTTGCAACGATTAGTTGAGGTGATGGATCAACTCCGTTCACCTGGTGGTTGCCCATGGGATGCAGAACAGACTCATGAGTCTTTGATCAAGTACTTACTTGAAGAGTCCTACGAATTCATTGACACTGTCGCTGAATCTGATCGCGCCGGAATGCGTGAAGAACTCGGCGATGTTTTGCTGCAGGTTTATTTTCACTCTCGCATCGCACAGGATCATCCAACCGATCCATTTTCTATCGAAGATGTGGCAAAGGTAATTACTGAAAAACTCATGAGCAGGCATCCACATGTCTTCGGTGATACAAAAGTAAGCGGCAGTGATGAAGTAGTTGCAAATTGGGAAGAGATAAAAGCGGCAGAAAAGGGCCGCACATCTGCATTAGATGGTGTTGCAATCTCACAACCTGCTCTTTCTTTGATCAATAAGTTGCTCTACCGCGCAGAAAAATACGGCGTAGAGATAGAAGTACCAACGCATCCTGAGAGTTCTCCTGCAACTTCTGAATCCGTTGGTCGCGCACTTCTTGCAGTAATTTCATGGGCGCACAAGAACGGAATAGATCCTGAAGATGCATTACGTATGCAGAGTAAGCAAATAATGCGTGAGATTGCGCAGCAAGAGGCGCGGTAGTATTAGGCATTGCAAGAACGAATTTTAAAGGAGATTTAAGTGGCACTTATTGAAGCACTCGGTGCTCGTGAAATTCTTGACTCC
>JBIKPX010000072.1:0-4578 GCA_044357195.1 Candidatus Planktophila sp.
CACAGTAATCGTGGGCTGTGTTTCATTTAGCGGATCAATTATTACCTTCTTAAAGCTTCAAGAATTAATGACCACTCGCCCAGTTGTATTTCCTGGTGGTCGCTTTGTCATCGCGGGCACACTGGCCGCAACACTAGGTGCTGCAGTATGGGTTGTTATCGAACTCGGAACCAATCCACTCTTAATCCTTGCAGCGCTTTCACTGGCATTCGGAATTCTCTTTGTACTTCCTGTTGGTGGCGCAGATGTTCCAATTGTTATCTCACTCTTAAATGCATTTACAGGCTTAACTGTTGCAGCAAGTGGTTACGTTTTAGATTCCACACTATTAATCATCGCCGGAACACTCGTTGGAGCATCAGGAACAATTTTGACTCGCTTGATGGCAGAAGCCATGGGACGCTCACTCTTTGGCACACTCTTTGGAGCCTTTACTGCAAAGCCACAAGAAGCAAGTGGAGCGGCAGAAGATCGTCCGGTTCGCTCTGGTTCACCGGATGACGTTGCAATCTTGCTTAACTATGCACGTCGCGTAGTTATTGTTCCGGGCTTTGGTTTAGCTGTTGCCCAAGCACAGCACACAGTGCGCGAGTTAGCAGATTTAATGTTGGCTAAAGGCATAGATGTGGCATATGGAATTCACCCTGTTGCAGGTCGTATGCCAGGACATATGAACGTATTGCTTGCAGAAGCTAACGTTCCATATGACCAATTGGCTGAAATGGAAGAAGTAAATCCAACATTTGGCCAAACCGATGTTGCAATTGTTATTGGTGCTAACGATGTTGTTAACCCTGCTGCACTCACAACTCCAGGCTGCCCAATTTATGGAATGCCGATTCTTGAAGTTTCCAATGCTGCAAACATTATTTTCTTAAAGCGATCCATGCGTCCGGGTTTTGCTGGCATTGAAAATGAATTGCTTTATGATCCAAAGACAATGCTTCTCTTTGGAGATGCAAAGGCTTCGCTAACAAAGGTTGTCTCTGCGCTTAAGAACCTCTAACTTCTCAAGTTGCAGGTAGTTGAATATTCAACTATTCTTGGCTTATTGAAATAAGGAGTTGAAATGCCTGCAGTAACCGTTAGCGATATAACAATCTTGCCTCGAGTGTCAGTGGCAGCTGGATTGCGCGCGCGAACAGTAAAGAGCATCACAACTGCTCCACAAGGTTTTGAAGGCGAAGGTTTTCCCGTACGCCGTGCATTTGCCGGTGTTGATATGTCAGAACTCGATCCATTTATTCACTTAGATCAAATGGGCGAAGTTGAATACGCACCGGGAGAACCAAAAGGAACTCCATGGCATCCACATCGCGGTTTTGAAACCGTTACATACATTATTGATGGAATCTTTGATCACTATGACAACAATGGTGGCGGTGGAACAATTCAAAATGGTGACACTCAATGGATGACAGCTGGTGCTGGAATTTTGCATATCGAAACTCCCCCAGAACATTTAGTAATGAGCGGTGGCTTGTTCCACGGTTTTCAATTATGGGTAAATCTTCCAGCTGCTAAAAAATGGTCGCCACCGGCATATCAAGATCTACGCGCAAGTGAAGTTGCCCTTCTTGCATCCCACGATGGCGGTTCGCTCATTCGCGTAATTGCTGGCGAAATCGATGGACACAAAGGCCCAGGTTCAACACAGACTCCAATTACTTTGGTGCACGCAACCGTTCAACCAGGCGCAGAACTCCGCTTGCCATGGCGCAAGGATTACAACGCTCTTGTTTACACATTGGCAGGACACGGTTTTGTTGGTGAAGAGTCTCGACCAGTTCAGATGGGTCAACTAACCGTATTCGGCGAAGGTGACTTTCTAGTTATTCGCGCAGCAAATCAACAAGAAACTCGTTCACCTGAGTTAGAACTATTTATTCTCGGTGGCCAACCAATTAAAGAACCTGTTGCATGGATGGGGCCATTTGTAATGAATACAAAGGCAGAAGTACTACAAGCATTCGAAGATTTCCAAAAAGGTGTACTCGGAACTGTTCCAGCAATTCATAAGAAAGAAGTATTAAATGTGCACGGAGCGCCGACAGAAATTGTAGAAGAGTAAAACTAACCAACCATTTCGGGATCGTAGGCACGATTGCTATCGTGAATGCAACTCTTACTGACATCAATCTTTGAACAATCTTCGCAGAGTAAAACTAATTCATGGCACGCCTTGCGGGCACAGTTATAGAACTGCTTAGTAGGCGCGTTACAGATTTCACATTCACCGATTACTTTTGCTTTAGGTGAGAAATCAATTGCCATGCGACCATCAAATGTATAGAGCGAGCCTTCCCACAAACCTTTGTCGCCATATTTTTTGCCGTACTTCACGATGCCACCTTCAATTTGGTAGACCTCTTTGAATCCGTTATCGACCATTACAGCTGAAATAATTTCGCATCGAATGCCGCCAGTGCAATAGGTAACTACTGGCTTGTCCTTAAGGTGATCGTATTTTCCGCTCTTAATTTCCTCAACGAAGTCACGTGATGTTGTTACATCAGGAATTACGGCGTTTTTAAACTTTCCAATTTTGGCTTCAAATGCGTTACGACCATCGAAGAAGACAACTTCATCTCCGCGTTCTTCAACTAACTTTTGAACATCGTATGGCTTGAGGTGTTTACCTCCGCCGACTACACCTTCCTCGTTTACTTTAACAACTGATGGATCGCCGAAGGCAACTAGTTCGTCTTTGACGCGAACAGCTAAACGTGGGAATTCATTTCCAGTTGCTTCAGACCACTTAAAATCAATTTTCTTAAATCCTGGGTATTTCTTTGTGCGAGCAACGTACTTCTTAAGCGATTCCATATCCCCGCCAACTGTTCCGTTGATTCCGTGTGGAGATACAAGAATGCGACCTTTAAGTCCTAGGGATTCACAGAGAGTAAGTTGCCACAAACGAACAGCAGAAGTGTCTTGAATCGGCGTGAAGCCGTAATAGAGAAGTATCTTCTGTGGTTCCACACGCCAATCTTAACCGCTGATAGGTACTTTAAAAAACGCCGCTACTCGCAGGCAACCCCATCTTTATCCCGATCCAGCGCCTTGTTGAGTGCATATAAGGTTCTATTTTTTGAACGAACGATTGGTGTTACTCCTGCCGCCTTTGCTTTCGCACAGGAAGAATACTTCACAGCTTTCTTAACTTTAGGAACAGCAGTTGGTTCGACTGTTGCAATGGGCGTTGGTGTAACTGTTGGAGTTGGAGCAACAAGAGTGATGGGTGTAATTCCTGCAGTGATTGCATAGGCAGGAATTGAGAACGCTGTAATAGATGTGATGGCACATGATGCAACAAGTGTTGTGAGTGCATTTGCCTCTACAGTATCAACGGTTAATGAATAGCGAACTTTAATTGCGATCCAATTAGAAACATATGTGCACTTATCAACTGGTGGCAACCATGTACTTGGATCTTGATCGCTTTTCTGGCGATTAAGCGAGGCCGTTACCGCAATGAGTGAACGTGAATCTGTTAGGTCATTTGCGAATGCTTCACGTTGTGCGGGTGACCATTTCCATGCGCCAGATCGCCACGCTTCAGAAAGTGGAACCATGTGATCTATGTCCAACGTTGAATAATCGGTAGTTGTTAATCCATCGTAGGAACTAATCCATTTACCACCATTGAACGCGCAACCGCTGCTGAGCTTGGGCACAGTTACTGCTTCTTGAATTAAAACTTCTTTGCGCGTATCGCACTTATCTTTATCTGCATCAATCCAATGCTTAAAGAGTGTGCGCTCATAACCTGATAATTGATCAGGGGCAACGGTTAAAGGTAAATCAAATGCTTGCGCTGCGGGGGCTGTGAATGAGCTCAGAGCCAATGCCAGAGTTAAGGCAGTTGTATAGAGAGATCTTGAGGTTTTCATAACTATCTAGCGTGGAACTTTAATGCGTAAAGAGTTAGTAACAACAAACAAACTAGATAACGCCATAGCACCCGCTGCATACAAAGGAGATAACAATCCCATCGCAGCAATTGGAATTCCTACAACGTTATAAGCAAATGCCCAACCGAGGTTAACGCGAATTGTTCTTAAGGTTCGCTTTGAAAGCTTTAGTGCATCTAGTACAGCGCGAAGATCCGTGCGCATCAGCGTGATGTCAGCACTAGAAACAGCCACATCTGTTCCGGTGCCCATTGCGATGCTTACATCTGCGCCAACCAGTGCTGCTGCATCATTGATTCCATCGCCGACCATTACCACTGTGTGTGATTGACTCTGCAATTCGCGAATCTTCGTTAATTTTGCTTGTGGCAAGGCGCCAGATAAGACGTGATCACTTTGAATTCCAACTTGTTTAGCGATTGATTGCGCAGCATCTTCTGAATCTCCTGTTAACAACCAAGGAGTGATTCCTGCGTGCTTTAATTGCAAAATTGTGTCTGATGCATCTGATTTGAGTTCATCTCCGACAGAAAATACAGCCAGTGCAACTCCATCCCACGCTAATACTGAAACGCTTAATCCGGCGGTGTGACCGCGATCAACTGCTGCAGTAATAAGTGGATGAAATGTAGTGGTGCTGTGTGCAACGGCTGATGGCGAACCT
>JBIKPX010000073.1:0-4567 GCA_044357195.1 Candidatus Planktophila sp.
TGCGATTTCAACCAGAACGTCTTTTTCGAGGTCTAGGCCCGTCATCTCACAATCAATCCAGATTAAATGCGGGTGCTCCAGTGCCATTGGGCAAATGTAGTCGCAGCAGCGGCGAACGGCCTTAATTTCACCACCCGTTCACCTTCTCGTAACCATCCATCTGCCCATTTTCTCTGGGGAAATAGCAGTATCACCCTTGTGAGCACATCGACATTGCCTCCAAAGCGCGTCATAACGACGAAGCCTAGATTTTCGGACAAAGTTTTTCGTGCAGTTGTTACAACTGGTGGATTTTCATCACTGGCAATTCTTGGACTTATTTCCTTATTTCTTTTATACAACGGTCTAAATGTATTTAAATCAGAAGGCCTTAAATTCATAACAGGTTTTGATTGGATTGTTCCACTTCCCGAAGAAGGATTACCTGCGCAATACGGAATCGGTGCAATGCTCTATGGCACTGTTGTTATTGGTTTGATCGCACTCTTCTTTGGTTTTCCAATCTCTGTGGGCGCTGCGCTATTTCTTTCTTACTACGCACCTGATTGGTTAAAAAAACCAATGGTGTTAGTCATTGACGTTATGGCCGCTATCCCATCCATCGTCTTTGGTTTATGGGGTTATTTCATTCTTATGCCGCATGCAGAATATTGGGCAAAATTAATTCATAAGTATCTTGGATTTATTCCAATCTTTGATATGCCTGCAAATGCATTTTCCCGTTCACCATTTATTGCAGGTCTTGTGCTTGCAATTATGATTATTCCGATTATCACTTCAATTTCCCGCGAAATTTTTGCTCAAACTCCACTTGATCGCATTCAGGCCGCATACGCACTTGGTGCAACAAAGTGGTCAATGATTAAGACAGTTGTGTTTCCATACGGTCGCGGTGGAGTTATCGGTGGGGCAATGCTCGGCCTTGGTCGCGCGATTGGTGAAACAGTTGCGGTATACACAGTGCTCAATATCGTCTTTGATATTCGCATTGAAGTATTGCTCAGCGCTGGCGGCTCTGTCGCATCAATGATCGTAAATAAATTCGGTGAAGCAAACCCTGAAGAGCTCAAGGCGCTTATGGCATCTGGTTTTGTTCTCTTCTTAGTGACGCTGCTAATCAATTTCGTGGCTAATTTCATCATCAACAGATCGGCTCGCGAGTAATGAGTACAGCCACAATTCCGCGCCCATCCAAGCCATGGGGAATTAACTTTAAGCAATCTATACCTGACCTTCTTGGTGCAGTTGCAACGTTATTAATTACTTATGCAGTCATTGCTTACTCACCACTTAAAGGAAAGCTTGGATTTGTTATCACGCTTCTGATTGTTGCAACGATTGTGACCGCCATAATTTCGGGGGTTCGCCGAGACAGAAAAGCGGCGCTTAACTCCATAAGTACTGTGCTCGTATATGTCGCAGGACTTTTCGTCATTCTTCCCCTTGGTTCTATTCTCTTTGAAATCATTAGCCGTGGCATAGGCGGACTCTCTTGGGGAATTTTTACAACTGATATGGCAATAACCGCATCTGATGCCCCACTCGAAGAAGGTGGATTACTTCACGCAATTATCGGAACTCTCTACATTGTTGTTCTGGCGAGTCTTTTCAGTGTTCCAATTGGAATTCTTACTGCTTTGTATTTAACTGAAATAAAAGGCAAAGCAGCTGGCACTGTGCGCTTCTTCGTACAAGCAATGAGTGGAATTCCATCAATTGTTGCTGGACTATTTATTTATGCTGTGTGGATGATTGCTCTTGGAAATCAGTATTCAGCATTCGCTGGCGCTATGGCGCTAGCCATTCTTATGGTCCCAACCGTGGCTCGTACTTCAGAAGAAGTTCTTAAATTGATTCCAAGTGATCTGCGTGAAGCCGGTCTTGCAATGGGCGGAACTCAATGGCGCACGGTTGCAATGATTATTTTGCCGGCTGCACAAAGTGGACTCATTACAGCCGTAATTCTTGGTGTGGCTCGCGTGGCCGGTGAAACAGCGCCGTTATTGCTGACAATGGGTGGCGCAGACGCACTTAATTTGAACCCATTTGCTGGCAACAGCTCTGCTATTCCTTTTTATGTCTGGAAAAACTTCTCACTTGGCACAGAAACATCCATTGCCAGAGCATGGGCGGGCGTGCTTGTATTAATGATTATTGTTCTCTTCTTTTTCTCGCTAACACGATTTTTATCCAACCGGAAGGGCCGAGTGTGAAATGTCAATGATCCAGGGAGAAAAACAAATGAGCCAAAACAATCCAGTGCACTCACTAGCAAATGTGGCTGCATCGCACTCCCAAGCAACGGATAAGCCGAGCATGCCTGGTACTGGAATTCAAGCACGTAACATCCACGCATGGTTTGGAAACAAGCATGTGATCGACGACGTCTCAATAGATTTCTATCCTGGAACTGTTACCGCACTCATCGGTCCATCTGGATGCGGAAAATCAACATTTATTCGAATTCTTAATCGAATGCACGAATTTATTCCAACAGCTGCAATGGCTGGAGAAGTTTTACTTGAAGGCAAAGATATTTATGAGCCAGGAACAGATGTAACAAAAATTCGTCTTGGTGTTGGAATGGTTTTTCAAAAGCCAAACCCATTTCCTTCCATGACTATCAAGGAAAACGTCTTGTCGGGTCTCAAATTGGCTCAGTTAAAGGTTTCCAACCAAGATGAACTACTCGAGAGCTGCCTTGTTCGCGCTGGCTTATGGAATGAAGTAAAGGATCGCCTCAACGAATACGGTGGTGCGCTATCTGGTGGACAGCAACAACGCCTGTGTATTGCGCGTTCCCTTGCAGTCAACCCACAAGTGCTTTTGATGGATGAGCCGTGTTCAGCACTTGACCCAGGATCGACCCTTCGCATTGAAGAGACTGTTCGTGAATTATCGGCATCAATGACAATTGTCATCGTGACTCACAATATGCAGCAAGCAGCCCGTGTTTCAGATCGCACCGGCTTCTTCCTATCCGATGGTGGACCAGGACGACTCGTTGAGTGTGCATCTACTTCTGAGATTTTCTCTAATCCAAAGGATAAGCGCACAGAGGATTACGTAACAGGTCGTTTCGGTTAATTCTATTAACCTACTGTTAACTAAACCTACACAACTCGTTTGCCGAAATAATCCCGCAAGTTAGAGCTGCGTACATAGATTTACCCCACTTGTACTACTCACACATGGGGGAAAAATGAATTCACGCAAGAGACTAGCGATCGTCGCGATTGCTACTTCTGCTCTTTTTATAACTACAACACCAGCATTCGCAGAGTCAATCAATGGCAGTGGAGCAACTTTCGCTCTTCCATTAATTGACGCATGTAAAGCAGATTTCGCAAAAGATAAGAGTCATACAGTGAACTACCCAGGTGGCGGTTCGGGTAAGGGACGCACAGACTTCACTGCAAATCTAGTTGACTTCGCAGGCTCAGATGCACCTTATTCATCTGGAGCACCAGCAAACTTAATTTATGCTCCAATCTATGCAGCCCCAATCGCTGTTATGTATAACTTGCCAACAATTAAGGAACCTATCTACTTAACTCCAGCAACAATTGCAAAGATTTTCTCTGGTTACATCACAAACTGGGATGCTCCAGAAATCGCTGCAGATAATGAGCGCGTTGTAAAGACTCCTGTCTATGAGACAAAGAAAGTTACAACAACGAATAAGGGTAAGAAAGTCACAAAGACCGTTCCTGTTCTTGATAAGAATGGAAAAGCCAAAGTTAAGTCATACACCACCAAGACAATTAACATCGATCTTCCTAAGCAACAGATCACAGTCTGGTACCGCACAGATTCATCAGGTACATCTGAGAACTTCACTAAGTTCCTCAAGGAAGCAAACTCCACAAACCCAGATACACGTATCTGGCCAAAGAAGGAAAATGGTGTGTTCTCAAACGCAACACCAAATAACATCTCAACATTCTTTAACTTCCAAGGTGCTTCAGGATCAGCAGCAGTTTCAGCTGGTGTTGCAGGCAAAGTTGGATCAATCACATACAGCGAAGTGAGCTTTGCAACAGCTAACAAGTTGCCAGTTGCATTCGTTCAAAATGCTAATGGTGAATTCGTTGCTCCAGATGCTGCAGGAACTTCAATCTTCCTTGGTGGCGGAACCATTAATGACAACGGAACTGTTGCTGTTGATTTCTTGAAGAAGATTCCTGGTGCATACCCACTTGGAACAACTTCATACGGCCTTGCATACTCATCAGGCAAGACTGCAGCTAAGCAAGCAGCAGTTGCTGCTTGGTTCACATACATTCTAGAACAGTGCCCAACAAAGTACCCAGAAAAGGGCTTTGCACAGATCACTGGTCCACTTGCAACTAAGGCAAAAGAGCAGATTGCAAAGATCAAGTAATTAATCAGTAATAAAAATATCCCGGCTTCGATATATGAAGCCGGGATATTTTTTATTTGCGTGCCTGGCAGGAATCGAACCTGCGACAACCCGCTTAGAAGGCGGGTGCTCTATCCGACTGAGCTACAGGCACCTGTGGTGCTCTTACAGGGGCAAGTCTACCGATAAGAACTAGTAAGGTTT
>JBIKPX010000074.1:0-4557 GCA_044357195.1 Candidatus Planktophila sp.
TAGCTTTACGACGGGTAAGTGCATCAAGTGAGCCCGCGGCAGATAAATAAAGGGTTGGATCAGATGAGAATAAAAGTTCCAAGCTCTGGCTCAATCCGCCATTTTTATATTGATCAATTGCAATAGCTCCCAGAGATTTTGAGAGTTCGGAAACATTTTGACCCTGCACCGCTGCTTTTTGTTTGATTCCTGTGAGCGTCTTTGTTAGCGCGGCTATCTTCACTTTTGCTTCTTGAGCGCCTTCTGCAGCCGCTGTTGCATCTTCTTCTAATTGACGAACCTTTACTTGAATTTCAGCAAGTGTTGGCGCCGCGTGAGATTGAGGAGCCATGAGTACAGATGAGATCAGTGCACTTGTCAGCGCAACGCTGATCCCCACTCGATAGCCAATGAAACGCATGGTTACGAGGTTAACCTGTCATAAGAGCGCGCCTCAACCTCAAACGCCTAGATGAGCCTGTGAAATCGGCAAGAAAGTGGGATTTTTCGGGGTGTTATCCCGTTTGGTCGCCAAAGACTCCTGGTTCAAACATGAGCCCTTTTGTAATCTCGCGTGAGGCCAACAGAGTTATTGCGTTGTGTACCTGCGCAGAAATATCTGATTTTTCTGGCACGCCAATGAAAAAAGAGACAACGCAATTAGCGCATTCGATATCTTTCTTTAAACATTTATCGCAGTCAATGATCATGAGCCTTACGATAGAGATAGGCACTGACATCATTAGCGCACTGGTTGAGGGGGTCATCGATTATGAGCGTGACGGCAACGATTGTTGTGGGCGCTGATGGCTGCACTTCACTAGATGGCTCCTCCACGCAGGTGACATCAGATGCCGATAGACAGAATTTTCTCAAACGTCGCCGGATGGTTGATTGCATAATCATCGGTGGAAACACGGCCCGAAACGAACCCTATGTAAGGACCCCGGTGCCCTTGGTGGTCATTTCACGTCAACCTCATCCAAACCTACCTGCAGCTCATGTATGGAATGTCGACCCGTGCGATGGAGTAATTAGAGCTGGGAAAGAATTTGGAAAAAATATTCTTATTGAAGGCGGGGCCTCTTTCATCTCTTATTTACTCGATAAGAATGTAATTGATTCACTCGAACTAAGTCTCACGCCAGCTAGCGGTGGGGCCGATATTTTTGACTTTGCAAAGTATCTTGCGCGAGCAGACTCTTTAGATGAGAAAA
The DNA here is from genome assembly GCA_044357195.1 of Candidatus Planktophila sp. Taxonomy (GTDB): domain Bacteria; phylum Actinomycetota; class Actinomycetes; order Nanopelagicales; family Nanopelagicaceae; genus Planktophila. The sequence continues at coordinate 1,197 of JBIKPX010000074.1, forward strand.
ATGTGGATGGAACTATTTTTTACACAGCACATTTCAAGAAGCTGCAATAAGAGCAACGCCGGCAACTGCAAAGACGATTCCAAAGTATTGAATTCGATGTAAACGCTCTTTTAAAATTACAAAGGCCAGCAGCGCTGTAACAATTGGATAGATTGAACCAAGAACCATTACTAGTGAAACTAACCCAAAATTAGTAGCCACGCCAAGTAAAAGATTTGCCAAGAAGTCTGAAACACCGATAAAGACCAGAATTGGAATCTCAGATTTTTCAAAGTTTCCAACTGTTCTATATCTGATCACTAAGGCAATAGTCACGATAAATGTTGTTGCCCTCATCATCACCATTGTCATCAAGGCACTTGATTCAGATCCCATTGCCATAAAAGTCATTGCTGTACCAAAACCTGCGGCCGCGCCAAGTGCCAAGAAGATTGGCTTTGGAGATAGTCCTTGCGATAGTTCGGGACCACTTGCACAAAATGCTCCGACCATAGCTATGACGACGCCAACTCCTTGCGCTGTTGTTAGTACTTCACCATTTACAAGTGCAACAGTTAAAGGAATGACTGCACTAAGTGCGCTAATCGGTGAGACAACTCCCATACGACCTGTAGATAAGCCGGCATACAAACAAATCAAACCTATGTAACCCGTTACACCCGCAATTGCGCCAGGGAAGAAATATCCGTCATCGCCAAATGCATTGGGAGGATTTGAACCAAATAGTTCGCCACTTAATAACACCAATGTAATTCCAAATAACAAACCAATTGCCTGAGTCATACCCAAAACAAGAATTGGTGCGTACTTCTTACTTAATTTTCCACCAAAGAAATCAGCCGTGCCCCATAGAGCGCTGGATAAGAGTGCTAGCAATGAACCCATTAACGAATGCTACAGCCCTGCCTCCCACGCAATTGGGATAACTCGATTTAGAGTTAGCCAGTGGATTCATTTGCCTTTGATAAGTTAATCGATCATTTACGATTAATTACTCCACGACCAGAAATCATTCTTGAGGAAGTTCCTGCTCCGCAAAAATTAGCCGCCTACTCTTTTGCATTTTCAGCCGACGTAAGTAACGGCTTACTCGGCGATGCCGAAGATGAACTAGCTAGTGGACGATTCGTACTCTTACACGAGCCCGGTGGACAAGACACTTGGGAGGGTGAGTTTCGCTGTGTGACATTTGTTCGCGCAGATGTTGATCCAGTGATGCAAGAAGATCCACTTTTGCCTGAAGTTGGTTGGAGTTGGTTTCTTGAATCCATTACAAACACTGGTTGTAAATTTAATGCGCCGAGTGGAACAGTGACACGCGTTTCAAGTGCATCATTTGGAAAACTATCTCCACGTCACGATGAATCTGAGATGGAAATTCGTGCGTCATGGAGTCCAATTGTTGAAGATCCACGTGATTTGATCAAGCATATTCAAGGTTGGTGCAATTTAATTGCCGAAGTTTCAGGATTGCCACCAGTGCCAGAGGGTGTATCTGCAATTACTTCTGCCAAGCGAAAATAACGAATGAGCGAAACAACGCCACAAACTCCTGAGGCTGTGCCTTTATTAACCCCAGCAGCAGGCGTCCCACCAGTTATCGATACTGAGGAAGAATTTCTTCAGACATTGGGTGCTTTGAAAAATGGAAGTGGGCCATTTGCAGTCGATGCCGAACGCGCATCTGGATACAAATACAGCTCGCGTGCATATCTGATTCAAATCAAAAGAGAGGGCGGCGGATTACATCTAATCGATCCGATTCCTTTTGGTCCGGGTCATGCACTATTTACTCAACTCAATGATCTTCTCAATACTGATGAAGTCATTTTGCACGCCAGCACGCAAGATCTTCCCTGTTTACGAGAAGTTGGAATAAATCCCACAAAGTTATTTGATACCGAACTAGGCGGGCGAATAGCTGGATTGCCCCGAGTTGGATTAGGCCCACTTCTTGAGTCCCTGATGGGCGTTTCTCTAGCAAAAGAGCACTCAGCAGTTGATTGGTCTACTCGTCCCTTGCCACATGATTGGCTCAATTACGCAGCATTAGATGTTGAATTATTGATCCCGCTTCGAAACAAAATGTATGCATTACTGAGCGAGGCAAAAAAGTTGGGATGGGCTGAGCAAGAATTTTCATCAATTTTATTGGCACCGCCTGCTCCCCCTCGAATTGATCCGTGGCGACGAACATCTGGCATGCACAAGATTAAAAAGCGTGACCAGATTGCGGTAATTAAAAATTTATGGATTGCTCGAAATGAAATCGCGCAAACCAATGACATCTCCAGTGGGAAACTTCTCAATGATGCCGGAATTATTGAGTTAGCAATTCACAAACCCATTACAAAAAAAGATATCGAAAAAACGCTGCGCCCAATAGGTATGCGAGCGCGGTGGTCAGAAAACATGTCCACCTGGATTGCTGCCATCGAAGCTGCGGTCAATGCTCCAGAAGATCAGTGGCCACCGATGAAATCTGGAGCCGACACCTTGCCTCCAATTAAATTGTGGCGAGAAAGATTTCCAGAAAAATATGCACCACTTACACACGCCAGATTCGCAGTTGAAACTCTGGCCCACGACTTATCCATTCCAGCTGAGAACTTAATCTCCCCTGAAGTAATCCGGCGAATATGTTGGGCGCCCCCTGCTGCAAGCACCGCAGCCCTTGATGTGGCGGCCGTGACAGAAGCTATGACAGCACTCGGTGCCAGGCCCTGGCAGGTCGAAATCGTGGCAGAACCCGTTGCTGCAGCCCTTCTTGAGCGCGAACCTAGAGAAGTGCCCGTACCTGAGACCCCAGAATCTGAGCCAGCCGTAGATTGATTTACGCAACGTTTAAGTTGCGTAAATCGCTCCATCGTTCTAGATTATTGCCATGCTAAGTACATTCCTCATCGCCCTACGTGAAGGCCTAGAAGCTGCCCTCATCGTTGGAATCCTTGTTGCCTACCTTGTGAAAACAGGTCGTAACCACTTGCTGGCTCCTCTATGGATTGGTGTGGGCACAGCAATTGCTGCAAGCCTTGCACTCGGTGGCTTCCTTTCATTTACATCTGCTGAGCTAAGTGATCGCGGTGAAGAGTTCTTTGCTGGCACAACTTCTTTCTTAGCAGTTGGTTTCGTAACTTGGATGGTCTTTTGGATGAAGCGTGCAGCACGTGGATTGCGCGATGAACTTCACGGCAAAGTTGATTCAGCCGTGGGAGCAGGATCTTTAGCAATTGCCGTTACTGCCTTTGTTGCCGTTGTTCGCGAAGGCCTAGAAACAGCGTTATTTATCTATACAAACTTTAAGACTGTTGGCGCTGCTTCATCTGCCACTATTGGATTAATTCTTGGACTTGCATTAGCA
>JBIKPX010000015.1:0-14275 GCA_044357195.1 Candidatus Planktophila sp.
AAGGGTCGCGTCAATCGCACCGATCTCTATCCCGTATTCACGCGCAGCCATAAGCCAAGGATAGCGAGATATAAAACAATAAATTTTGCCCCTTGCTAAGGTTCGCGCATGACAATGTTTAATTCAGAATGGCGCAGAAAAGCCGTCGTCACCCTACTTCGCATCGAAGGCATTTCTATTCTCGCCCTTGGGCTGTTCCTAATCATTAAGGGGTTGGTAGATGGTGGAGGAATTGAATGGTTTGTGATCTCTGGAATTTTGGCATTAGCAATCGTCGGCGGGCTGGGGTTATTACTGGCAGCTAAAGGATTTAAGTCAAAGAAAATGTATGGACGCGCACCAGCAGTTCTAGCCAACTTAATTGCAATAGGTGTTTCAAAATATATATTTGAAGCAGGTTTTTGGTGGGCGGCGCTTCCGCTCACGCTCTATGCAGCATTAACAATTTACTGCGCTGTCTCAATTATTCCTGAGAAGAAGTAGATATCTTTTAGGTTAATAGGGCTACACTAAAAAGGAACGGTTCATCCGTCCACTCTTCGCAGAGGCTGGGCTTCGCCTACATCCTTAACTATTTAAGGAAATCTGTGGAGAGAGTTTTATGAGATTTGTTTCTCGCTTACGCAATGCCATTGTTGCGTCATTACTTCTTACTTTATTAACAAGTTTCTTATCTGTACCTAGTGCAAAAGCAAATGGTTTCGTGGAGATCGCTTGTACTGGTGGTACCTATCGTGTTGATACTTCATCTTTTGACGCATACTCGGGCACTACCTGTGCTGGCACTCTCGTTATTGATCCAAGTACTCTTACGATCAGTGCAACTGCCTTTACGCATGACTCACTCTTAACAGGTCTTCTCCGGTCGGTAACGATTCCTAACTCGGTCACGTCAATTGGTGCTTCAGCTTTTTTTGATGCCCCGCTTACTTCGCTAACTCTGGGAAATTCAATTACAACTATTGGTGATAGTGCTTTTGCATCAGCTCTTGTAACTTCACTGACATTACCAAATTCACTTACCACAATTGGACCGTACGCTTTTTATTCCGTACCACTTACTTCACTCACAATTCCAAACTTAGTAACGGCCATCGGAGATTGTGCTTTCTGCGGAGCATCTCTGACATCACTGACGTTAGGAAGTTCGGTCATAAGCATTGGAAGAGATGCGTTTGATTCATCACCAATAACCTCACTCACTATTCCTGCTTCACTAACAACATTGGGCCCTCTGGCCTTCGCCTCGGCATCGCTAACCTGCTTAACAAATTTAAGTACAGTTTCAACTGCGACTCTGATTACAGCAGGCATAACCAATGCTGCTTCACTACAAACTTGTGAAGCTGTTGAAGCAGCACGTCTTGCGGCAATCGCTGCAGCAGCAGCTCGCACCGCAGCTGCTGCCGAAGCAACACGACTTGCTGCAATCGCTGCTGCAAACTCCGCTGCGGATGCTGCAAAAAAGCAGAAAGAACTTACTGAAATTCTTAGCATGATTCCATCTATCGCAGGATTAGCATTAAATGTTGGCGATTTGGCGAACACAATATTTACTAAGCAGAAGTGTGTTAAAGGCAAAACAATAAAGTATGTAAAAAAAGGCTCTAGGTGCCCTGTTGGTTATGTGAAGAAAAAATAAGCACTACGCAGAATCTATTCTTCCCAGCTCACCAATCCACAATCTTTCGATCTTCCCATAGCACGCCTGTTGTGTCCCCTGCACTAAATTCACGAGTCGCTAACCACACTGCACACTCCGCACCTTCTTCTGCACTTCGCGGTGCATCCGGACCACCCATGTCAGTGCGTGAGTGGTTGGGACATATTGCATCAACATAAAAACCACGAGCACCCAAACCTGTTTCATGCGCAAGGTTTCTAACGAATGCATTAACTCCTGCTTTACTAATTCGATACGGCGCAAGACCACCGGCATTTCCAGGACCAGACATTCGTCCTAAGCACGCAGAGAAGATGACGACTCGGCGACCATCTCGTGCATCAGCCATTGGTAATCCCAAAACGTTTACCAGAGTAAAAACAGAATCTAAATTAATTGCCATAACTCGGCGCCATTCCGCATCGGTTGTTCGCAGAGTCTTTGACATTTTTTCGCTCATAACTCCGTGAGCCAGTACGAGTGAAAACGGTGCACCATATTTACTCAATAACTCTTCGGCAACTTTTCTAGTCTGCACTTGGTCTTCTAAATCGCACGTACTTGTTTCAAAAGTAATTCCAGGAAACTCTGTCTGAAGTTGTTGCGCCGCAGCATTTAATCGCTGCGCATCCTTTGCGATTAACACCGAACTAATTCCACTGCGAGCTAAACCGCGGGCAACTTCAAATCCGAGGCCACGAGATCCACCAGTAATAAATGCCAGTTTCGCTGCAGATTCAGTCGACATGTTCATGGCGATACTGTGCCCCAAAGATTGCCAGCCTGCCCGTTGGGTTGGATTTGTGGTCAATCTCGCCTTCTTCAGGCGGTATCCATATTTATATACACGCACGCGAGCGGATAGTCTTAGGCCTGCATGTAAGTGGTTATTTGAAATTCGCCAAGCAGGGGAGCGCCAGTGTCGGCAAAAGATCCGAATCAGGACTTTGGAGCCAATGAATGGCTCGTCGACGAAATGTACGAGCGCTACTTAGCAGACCCAACTTCGGTTGAACCATCGTGGATTGAATTCTTTAAAACATATAACCCTGCAAATAATTCTTCATCCCCAACGAGTGCACCAATTGCAACGGCGCCACGTGGAGGAGTTCCACCAACGCCAAAGGCTGCAAGTGCCGCGCCAGTTGTAACACCAGCACCCGCTGCACCAGTTGTGTCAACGCCAACTCCTGCACCAGTTGCAGCAACACCAACTTCTCCAACACAAAAACTTGTTCGAGATCGCTCATTGCAATCACCAACACCGGCTGATCCAATTGTTAAACCTGTTCCAGTTTTAAGCACACCAGATGCGGCTCGACTTGAACCAATTCGCGGCGTAAGTGCGCGCGTTGTTGCAAGCATGGAAGGTTCATTAACTGTTCCAACTGCAACAAGTGTGCGCGGTGTTCCAGCGAAATTAATGATTGATAACCGAATTGTCATTAACAATCACCTCAAGCGCGCTCGCGGAGGAAAAGTTTCGTTCACACACTTAATTGCCTTTGCAATGATCAAGGCGCTTCGACAAATGCCAGAGATGAATGCATTCTTCGGTGACATTGAAGGCAAGCCAGCAATCGGTCATCCTCAACACATCAACCTTGGTATTGCAATTGATTTAGCTAAAGCAGATGGATCGCGCCAATTGTTAGTTCCTTCTATAAAAGGTTGCGAAGATTTAGATTTTGCACAATTTTGGAATGCATACGAAGCAATAGTGGGCAAAGCCCGCGGCGGTACCTTAACTGTTGAAGATTTTGCAGGCACAACGGTTTCACTTACGAATCCAGGAACACTGGGAACTGTTCACTCAGTGCCACGTTTGGTGCAAGGACAGGGCTTAATTATTGGGGTTGGCGCACTTGATTACCCGGCGGAGTTCCATGGTGCAAGTGAAGAAACTCTTGCACGAATGGCGATTAGCAAGGTTGTCACACTGACAAGTACGTACGATCACCGAATTATTCAAGGTGCACAATCAGGTGATTTCCTTCGCCGGATTCACGAATTATTACTTGGCGCCGAACATTTCTATGAAGATATTTTCGCTGCAATTCGAATTCCTTACGAACCAATTCGCTGGGCACAAGATTTTGAATTCTCCAAAGATGAAGAGATCAACAAGACTGCGCGCGTTCAACAATTAATCCACGCCTATCGCACCCGCGGTCACATCATGGCCGATACAGATCCACTCGAATATCGCCAACGTTCCCACCCAGATCTAGACATTGTTACGCATGGATTAACTCTGTGGGATCTTGATCGTGAATTTGCAACAGGTGGATTCGGTGGCGAAAAGTTTATGAAGCTTCGCCGGATTCTTGGAATTTTGCGTGATTCATATTGCCGCACAGTTGGAATTGAATATATGTATATTCAAAGTCCAGAAGAACGCAATTGGATTCAAGAACGTGTTGAAGTTGGTGTGCAGACATTCCCACGTGAAGAACAATTACGTATTTTGCGCAAACTAAATAGCGCAGAAGCATTCGAAACTTTCTTACAAACTAAGTTCGTTGGACAAAAGCGCTTCTCACTTGAGGGTGGTGAATCTGTAATTCCAATTCTAGATGCCGTTATTTCCAGTGCAGCAGAGCGCGGACTTGATGAAGTGTGTATTGGTATGCCACACCGTGGTCGTTTAAATGTACTTGCAAATATCGCTGGAAAATCTTACGGACAAATCTTCCAAGAATTCGAAGGTCACTATAAGGAAAATGATGTGCAAGGTTCAGGCGATGTGAAGTATCACCTTGGTACAGAAGGTGTATTCACTGCAGAATCTGGTGCGAAAACAAAGATTTACTTGGCAGCAAATCCTTCTCACCTTGAAGCAGCTAACCCAGTTCTAGAAGGCATTGTGCGTGCAAAGCAGGATCGCCTTAATGTAAAGAATGCGTATTCAGTACTTCCAATTCTTCTTCACGGTGATGCAGCATTTGCAGGTCAAGGTGTTGTTGCAGAAACGTTCCAACTCTCACAACTAGCGGGCTATCGCACAGGTGGAACAGTTCATATTGTTGTAAACAACCAAGTTGGATTCACAACATCACCACATGCATCACGCACATCTCGTTATTCAACAGATATGGCAAAAATTATTCAGGCTCCTGTATTCCATGTAAATGGTGATGATCCAGAAGCATGTGTACGTATCGCTCGCTTGGCATTTGAATATCGTCAAGAGTTCAATAGAGATGTTGTCATTGACATGGTTTGTTACCGTCGCCGTGGTCACAATGAAGGCGATGAGCCATCATTTACGCAACCACTTATGTACAAACTCATTGATGCAAAGCGCTCAACTCGTAATCTCTATACCGAGGCACTCATCGGTCGTGGTGATATTTCCGGAGAACAAGCCGAAGAACTTGCACGTGAGTATCAAACACAACTCGAAGCAGTCTTTGCAGAAGTTCATAACATCGAACCAGAAGTAGATCCAAACTTTAAAGCACCAGTTGCTGCTAATCCAGAAACGCTGGTTTCAAGTATCGATGAAGCAACTGCTCGCACAATCGCTGCAACTCAAATTGCAGTTCCAGATGGATTTAGCGTTCATCCAAAACTATTGCCACAATTGCAAAAGCGCGTTGAGATGCTTAACGACGGAACTATCGATTGGTCTATGGGTGAAACACTCGCCTTTGGTTCGCTTCTACTTGAAGGTCGACCAATTCGTTTAGCTGGGCAAGATTCTCGTCGCGGAACATTTAGTAACCGCCACGCAGTAATCGTTGATAAAGTAAATGGAAATGAGTGGACTCCACTTCGCGCACTCATTAGCGATGAGAGTCAGTTCTTTGTAATTGATTCATTGCTTTCTGAATATGCAGCGATGGGTTTTGAATACGGATACTCAGTTGTGCGTGATGAAGCACTTGTTCTGTGGGAAGCACAGTTCGGAGATTTCGCAAATGGCGCACAAACAATTGTTGATGAATTCATTTCATCTGCCTTACAAAAATGGGGCGAGCGTTCTTCAATCGTTCTCTTGTTGCCACATGGTTATGAAGGACAAGGTCCAGATCACTCATCTGCACGAATTGAACGCTTCTTAGCACTGTGTGCTGAAGGAAACATGACAGTCGCCCAACCATCTAATCCTGCTTCGTATTTCCATCTGCTCAGATGGCATGCAAAGAATCCAACGCGCAGACCAATGGTTGTCTTCACACCTAAATCCATGTTGCGCTTGCGTGCTGCTGCATCGAAGTTACAAGATTTCACAACTGGACAATTCCAAAAGTTAATTCCAGATAACACTGTGCAAAATGCCACAAGAGTTATTTTCTGCTCCGGTCGTATTTATCACGATCTTGTTGCAGAACGTGCAGCGCGCAAAGAAGATACAACTGCAATCATTCGTCTAGAACTTTTGTATCCACTGCCTGCGAAGGAAATGGCAGAAGAAGCTGCGAAACATCCGAATGCAAATCTCTTGTGGGTACAAGATGAACCAGCTAACCAAGGTCCTTGGCCATTTGTTGCACTTCGAACAGCAGAACAATTTGGTGGAGAAGGATTTGGCGGACGAACATTGCGCCGTGTATCACGACGTGCAACTGCAAGTCCTGCAACTGGAAATCATCACTTGCATGAAGAAGAACAAAAAGCGTTGTTAATGGAAGCCTTTACTCGCTAATTTTTCCCCGGTGATATCTACCGATAACTCTTCCGATTATTTCTTCGCGAGGAATATCGCCCCACTGACGTGAATCCGTACTGGCATCTTTATTATCTCCATGCACCGTGACAAAGGATTCGTTGATGCCGGCTATGCGTTTAATAAATAGAGAGGCCGCTTCTGCTCGTGCATCAAGGGGGCGGCGCAGGACTACAAGTTGGCCAACGTGGATCTGCATACGCGTGGAGTACCAGACCAATAACCAGTCTCCATCGTTAAATGTTGGGGCCATTGACTGCCCAGAAACTCTAACCGTGCCAAATCTGCTCACGAACAGTAGTCTTGCACATAGTTGTTCTCGTGTTAACGCATAGAAATAGCGCTCTTGAAGGAGAGAAATAAATGAACTTATTCCAACCAAAGACAGTTGTACTTGCACACTGTGATCTTCCTTGCGGAGTTTATGATCCAGCACAAGCAAAGATTGAAGCACTTTCAGTAAAGGCATGCATGGAAAAATATGCAGCAAGTAGCGATGCGGATTTCAAATCTCGCTCAGTAGCAATTAAAGAAGAGCGTTCACACCAGGTAAAGGAACACCTATGGGTTTTGTGGACTGATTACTTTAAGCCAAATCACTTTGAGGCTTATCCTCAGTTGCACACACTATTTAATGATGCAACAAAACTTGCTGGCGCAGCTGGCACAAAGGGTACAAATGATGTTGCAGTTGCAGATAAGTTGATTGTAAAGATCGATGAAATTGCAGAAATTTTCTGGGCAACTAAGAAGTAGTACTCGACTTTATTGACTGAGCAGCGGTTCGGGCGAGGAAAGATACTCGCTCAACCGCTGTTCTTTTTATTACTGCAGATGCAACAAGTCTTTCACCTTCGTAGGCTTCACAGATAAAAGTAATTTCACGCCCATTTACTTCAGTGCAATTTGCAGAGGTACGAAGTTCGCCGCCTATTGCGATCCCACCGTGGAATTCCAAGGCAATTGAAGTTTCTATAGTTGTTTCACCATTTTCTAAATGTTCAGCAATTGATGCAATCGCAGCGCTTTGCATGGCATTAATAATGAGTGAATTGGCAAGTACTGGTAAATCTCCAACACCGATTGCTACTGCTGTGTCTCCTGGACGAACAATCATTGAAGAAAATGCCACCGCGCCTACGAGTTGATCTGCAGGGACCATCATAAGAATCAAGCCTCTTCGTTAGGGAAGCGGTATTCCTCGGTGTGCTCGATATGAATTTCATGTGATTCGATGGAGCCATCTTCATTAATCTCAATCGAGATTTCAGTCATTCTAAATTCACGAACAATATCTGGTGCGCTATTTAGTGAAACATTTATCAGTTGCTGATGAATTAGCTCGTGTAGCTCCTGGGGCGCACTTTCATTACATGACCTACGAAGCACCGATTGCATCAAAGATCGAACATTGCGTTCGTGTTCTAGTTCGGCGGTACACGCCACACACTGCTGTAAGTGCACTTCAATGGTTGCAATCTCTGAAGTATCTGAAATTTCGCCATCAACAAATAGCAAGACAGAGTGAAGGACATCTACGCAATTTGTTTCATTAATGAAGCTATTGCTCATGATGCATCTCCTTTATCCGCTTTTTTATCAGATTTATTGGTGGAGTAGCCAAGTTCTTTTGCGTATTCAGTTAATTTCTCGCGCAGTTGTTTGCGACCACGGTGAAGCCGTGACATCACTGTTCCTGTTGGAACTCCAGCAATTTCTGAAATTTCTTTGTATGAGAATCCTTCAACATCTGCTAAATAAACAGCAATGCGAAACTCTTCTGGGATTTCCTGTAGAGCACGTTTGATATCGCTATCAGGCAAATTTTCTAGCGCTTCTACTTCTGCAGATTTTCCCAAATCACTTGTGTGTGATGCAGCATCTGCTAATTGCCAATCTTCTACTTCGCCAGCGCTGAGTTGTGGACGACGTTGATCTTTTCTATATGTGTTAATAAATGTAGTTGTAAGGATTCGATAGAGCCAGGCTTTTAGATTTGTGCCAGGTTCGAATTGATGAAATGAAGTAAATGCTTTGAGATAGGTATCTTGAACTAAATCGCGCGCATCATCTGGATTTCGTGTGTAACGAAGTGCGGCTGCGTATAACTGATTTGTGAACGCAAGAGCATCGCGCTCGAACCGATTGGTGCGATCGGCTGCGCTCTCTTTTACTAAATCAGTAGATGACATCGTCGTAAGGCTATCGCTTTGGAGCCACTGCTTGCATGACGAGGCGCGCTAGAAAAGGGTTTCGGGTTCGCCGAGTTCAATAGGCTCAATCAAATGCGGCGTGTTATTTCGAACCAGATTTACTTGCGAAGAAACAGGGCGTGTAACCAAGCCGTCATCTGGATGCAGGTTATCCATTAAAGAGCGAAGTAAATCAACATCGTGTTGAGCAGGGTCTAGCCACGCTTGCCAACGATCGCGCGGCATCATTACTGGCATGCGACTGTGGATGGTTGCTAATTGCCCAACAGCTTCGCGCGTAATGATTGCCGCACTCTGAATGATTTCACCTTCCATACTTTTCCATGTCGACCAAATTCCAGCGATTGGAAGAGTTCGAGTCTTTGTTGATGAAATATAAAAAGGTTGTTTCGGTGAATATTTTCCAAGAGCAGTTGCCCATTCGTAATATCCATCGGCTGGAATTAAACATCTCTGAGTTCTAAATGCATTTCTAAATGTTGGTTTTTCGTGTATTGATTCTGAGCGAGCATTAATAGCGTGTGATTGTGATGCACGCGCTTCATCTTCACTCTGATGCCAATGCGCCATGATTCCCCATGATGCAATTGATAACTCTTTTTGCTCAGCCAATGTTTGTGATGCACGAACAATGTAGATCGGATTTGTCGGCGCAATATTCCAACTCGATGGTAATTCTTCGGCAGGGGTAGTAACACCGATACCGAACTCTTCAGCCAGTTCGGAGGTGTTCAGCGATTGCGCATAACGGCCGCACATAGAGATACAGGTTATCGGTAGACTCATACATATGGATAAATCAACGAGCACGAGCGGGGCGATGTGGCCTGCTCCTTTTCGTGGATCACAACCTGTACATGCTCGTGTAGTAATTCCTGGATCTAAATCAGTTACAAATCGTGCACTAATACTTGCAGCCCAAGCTAACTCACCATCTATTTTGCGCAGACCACTAATTTCTCGCGATAGTGAATTAATGGTCGCTGGACTTCGCCAACTTGGAATTCAGGTTGAAGAGATAGAAGTTGAAAGTAATGCCGGCGCGCTAAAAGATGTAGCGTGGAAAATTACACCAGCACCACTTAAAGGCCCAGCAACAATTGATGTTGGTAATGCAGGAACAGTGATGCGTTTCTTGCCACCGCTGGCAGCACTTGCACAAGGAAATATTTCATTTGACGGCGACCCACGTTCGCATGAGCGCCCACTTGGTCCTGTTATTAAGGCGCTGGAAGAACTTGGTATTTCAATCGATCATGGCAATCGTTACAGCTTGCCACTTTCACTTGTCGGTACAGGAAAGATTCCTGGTGGCGAAATTGATATTGATGCCAGTGCATCTAGCCAATTTCTCTCAGCACTTCTATTAATTGGTCCAAGCACCGTCAATGGAATTACTGCGCGACATATCGGCGGCGAACTTCCATCAATGCCACACATTGAAATGACAGTTCAAATGCTCCGTGATTTTGGTGCAACTGTTCATGTGGATGCAGCTAAGAAAACGTGGCGAGTAGAACCTGGTGCATTGCAAGGTAAAGATTTAATGATCGAACCTGATTTATCAAATGCAGCACCATTTTTATCAATTGCGATGGTCTGCGGTGGATCCATAACTATCGCCGACTGGCCAGAAAAAACAACACAGCCAGGAGATCAACTTCGAACATTACTTCGCGATATGGGTGCAAGTATTTCACTTAATAGTGATGGACTTACACTTATTGCTAATTCAGAAAAGTCTTCACTGCGAGATGCTCCGAAAATTATTGGCATAGATGTTGATTTACATGATGTTGGTGAATTAACTCCATCTATTGCAGCTCTGGCAGCCCTCGCCGATTCACCTTCACACTTACGTGGAATTGCCCACTTGCGTCTACACGAAACAGATCGCTTAGCAGCGCTGACCAGTGAGATAAACGCAATCGGTGGCAAAGTTACCGAAGAACCAAGTGCGCTTCACTTCGAACCATCACCATTACATTCAGGTGTATTTCACACTTATGAAGATCATCGACTTGCAACAGCCGGCGCCGTAATTGGTTTAGTAACTGCTGGAATAGAAGTTGAAAATATTGCTACTACACGCAAGACGCTTACTGATTTTCCAGGACTCTGGAAGAGTTTGGTCGAGTAGTGAGTAAACGCGTTTATGACGAGAGCGATGCACGTATTCGCCCTGCACGAAGCACTCGTCCGCGCACAAAAGATCGTCCATCACATGATGATGCAATAACTGCTCTTGTAACAACGGTTGATCGTGGTCGAACCACATGTATTACCGATGATCGCTTAATTGTTACGGCAATGAAGTCTCGTGAATTAGGACCCAAGTCAGTCGTTGTTGGAGACATCGTAAGTTTGGTTGGCGATGTCAGCGGTAACGAAGGAACGTTGGCACGCATCGTCTCTGTTAATCCACGGAGAAATTCTCTTAGTAGAACTGTCGATGATGCAGCAAAAGTTGAGCGCACCATCGTTTCAAACATTGATTACCTTGTCATTGTTGCCTCAACGACTAATCCAGAACCACGTCGAGGATTAATTGATCGTTTCTTAGTTTGCGCATTTCACGAAGGAATCGCGCCAGTACTTTTGATAACCAAAACCGATTTAGCACCACTGCCCGAGTTCATTGAAGAGTACAAAGCATTGGGTGTAGAAATCGTTACAACTTCTAGTAAAACTTCAGATCGCGAAGCAGATGTGGCAAAGATTCATAAACTTCTTGCAGGAAAAACATCTGTGTTGGTAGGTCACTCAGGTGTGGGAAAATCCACTTTGATTAATGATTTAGTTCCACATGCCGGACGAATAACTGGAGATGTTAATGATGTGACTGGTCGTGGACGTCACACATCATCTAGTGCAATTGCACTGCCGCTTTCTCCAGATTTAGATCCCGCAGGTGGATGGGCAATTGATACACCAGGAATTCGAGCATTTGGTTTGGCACATTTGGATCCAAATAAAATCATTGCATCCTTTAGTGATTTATCTGAAGTTGCGGCAACGTGTATGCCACATTGTTCACATAGTGAAGAGAGTTGCCGACTTAACGAGTGGGCTGCCCCAGGTGGCACGGCCGATGTTGCCAAAACTCGTCGTTTGCAAAGTTTGCGTTCTTTACTTGAGATTAAAGATTTTGATTCATCCCTGCCTGAATAAACACTTACTTTACGCTGCGTTGTAGACTGAACGAGTGATGGCATCTGAGTATTCGCGCGAAGCTGATTTGGCTTTGGCGCTGAAAATGGCTGATGCTGCTGACGTAATTTCAATGGCTAGATATCAATCGCAAGATCTAGTTATCACAACAAAGCCAGATAACACTCCTGTCACAGATGCTGACAAAGCAACTGAAAAAGCTCTGCGCGAGATTCTTGCTAAAGAACGTCCTAATGATGGATTAGTTGGCGAAGAGTTTGGAACCAGCGGAACCGATGCAAAGCGATACTGGGTAATTGACCCAATTGATGGAACAAAGAACTTTATGCGCGGTGTTCCAAGTTGGTCGACTCTTATTGCACTGATCGAACGCCATGATGATGGCGCCGAAGAAATAATCGTTGGAGTTGTTAGCGCACCCGCACTCTTTCGTCGCTGGCATGCAGCAGCCGGACTTGGTGCATACGTTTGTCTTAACAAGTCTGCACCAAAGAAAATACATGTTTCAGGTATCTCATCAATTGCAGATGCATCCGTTACGTATTCAGACTTAAACAATTGGGGCGAATACTTACCAAAGTTTCAAGCACTTCTTGCATCTGCAAATAGAACTCGTGGTTTTGGCGATTTCTGGTCGCACATGTTGGTAGCCGAAGGTGCTGCAGAAATTGCACTCGAAATTGGAGTAGCGCTCTGGGACATGGCTGCCATTTCAATTATTGTTACAGAAGCAGGGGGACGCTTTTCAGGTATTGATGGCGTCGATGGACCCGGGCACGGCAGTGGGTTATCTACAAACTCAATAATTCATTCACACGTACTAGATGCGCTGCGAGTTAAATAATGACTAAGCGCGCTTTAGAAACTCGCACACTTAAATTAGAGGGAATGACCTGTAGTGCTTGCGTTAATTCCATTGAACGCGCGCTAAATAATTTGGTTGGCGTGAGTGCCACAGTTAATTTTGCAAGTGAAACTGCGCATATTTTGGCTCCTGCAGAGATATCTACAAAAAAACTAATTGAAACAGTAAAGAGTGCTGGGTATTCAGCACAATTACTAGGAGATTCAAATCAGTTTGCACTTCATAGCAAACGATCAGCTACTGCACTCTTCTTCGCATTACTTTTTTCTGCCCCAGCTGTTGCTATTTCTATGACAATGGGATGGCATGAACAAATAGATGCCCGAATTCTTCAGGTGCTAGATGACCTGCGAATTTTGCCCCCGCTGCACTCGCCAACTGCGTGGTTAGTAATTGGCCTAAGCGCACCAGTAGTTCTCTTAGTTGCATGGCCCATTCATCGCGCAGCTCTACGTAATCTGTTGCATCCAACGATGGATAACTTAATTTCACTGGGGTCACTGAGTGCATTTGGCTGGTCCATCTATGCAAACGCAACCGGCAATGGCGATGTTTATACAGAGGTTGCCGCCGGTGTTGTAACTTTCGTAATCCTTGGTCGCTTTTTAGAAACCCGCGCAAAGCGACGTGCAAGCAGCGCACTGTCTGCTCTTTTAGCGCTAAATGTAAAGGAAGTAAGTGTTGTTCGTGGCGGTTTAACCGTTGTCATTCCTGTTGAGAATTTAGAAATCGGTGATGAATTTGTCGTGGCACCAGGTGATCGCGTAGCAACAGATGGCGTAATTGTTTCTGGTAATAGCTCGGTAGATAACTCATTGATTACCGGAGAATCATTACCACTGACAGTTGGTCCCGGCGATCGCGTTATCGGAAGTTCAATCAATACAAATGGCCGCTTAATTGTTCGTGCAACGCGTGTTGGACGAGACACTGAATACGCACGAATTACTTCAATGGTGTTGCAGGCGCAGAGCACGAAAGCTCCTATTGCTCGTCTTGCAGATCGCATCAGTGCAGTTTTCGTACCTATTGTTACCGTCATTGCACTGGCAACATTTGGCATTCTTCGATACAACGGCTTTGCACTGGCAGAATCAATAGCAACAGCAATTGCCGTAATCATTATTGCCTGCCCATGTGCACTTGGTTTAGCAACTCCGGTGGCACTACTTGTTGCATCTGGCCGTGGGGCTCAACGTGGAATCATTATTCGAAACCCACGAGTTCTCGAAGTCGCGCGCAAGGTAGACACAATTGTTTTGGATAAGACCGGAACTCTGACAACCGGTGCGATGAAAGTTCATGAAATCACGATTGCAACCGAAGCGGGCGCACTCCTTGGTGCAAGTTTTGAACCACTACTGCGTGAGGCAACAATTCTTTCCACAGCGCGATCAATTGAAGAACAAAATAATCATCCGATTGCGTTAAGTATTCGAGATTTCATTTCATCACAAGGTATTAAATCAACTTCAGTTTCTGAGTTTCAAGTAACACCAGGTTCTGGCGCTGCCGGGCGTGTAAATCTTGGAACACATTCTCCAGTTGTATTAATAGGTTCGCCATCAGCCGTTGCACACAGCACCACTACATTTCATCCACTTATTACTGCAGCAGTTGATCGCGGTCACACCGCCGGATTAAGCGTTTCAGTATTAGCGTGGGATGGAGTTGCACTGGCAGTACTTACT
>JBIKPX010000075.1:0-4529 GCA_044357195.1 Candidatus Planktophila sp.
TCCAAAATACTCTTTGAATAATTCTGGGTGCTCGCGCAATCCTGAGTCAGTATCAAGAAAAATAACGCCTTGCGCTGCAAGATCTTCACGAATTGAGTGATACACAACTTCAGATTCATACTGCGCGGCAACGCCTGAAACGAGGCGCTGTTTTTCTGCTTCTGGAATACCTAAACGGTCGTAGGTGTTTTTAATGTCTTCTGGAAGGTCATCCCATGTTTGTGCTTGCTTTTCAGTGGAACGAACAAAGTACTTGATTGTGTCGAAAAAGATTCCCGACAAATCTGATCCCCAAGACGGCATAGGCTTTTTCTCGAATAGCGCCAAACCCTTAAGGCGTAGATCTAGCATCCACTGAGGTTCGGACTTCTTTGAAGAAATGTCACGGACAACATCCTCGTTGATGCCTCGCTTAGCGTTATCACTGGTTTCATTCTTATCTGCCCAGCCGTACTCGTAATTACCAATTCCTTCTAATTCTGGATGGGCGATTGTCATGAGCGACCTCTCTTAGTAGTTAACGTACGAGCCGTTTTTGGAACAAAGGTTGTGCAGACACCATCGCCATGAGCAATGGTTGCTAAACGTTGAACATGCGTACCGAGAATCTCTGAGAACGCGCGAGTTTCTGCTTCGCACAATTGCGGGAACTCTGCTGCAACGTGTGCGATCGGGCAATGGTGCTGGCAAATTTCTTCTCCATGTGCTTTGACAACAACACTTGCTGCATAGCCCTGCTCAGTAAGAAAGGAAGCCAGAGCATCACTCTTTTGAGATTTCTTAACAACAGAAAGCGAGGCTTTTTTAATGATGTCATCGGCGCGAGATTCTGCGAAAGCTTTAATACTCTCTTCTCCCATTTGCGCGGACATGAATTTCAAAGCAGCAACTGCTAAATCATCATAAGAATGCTCAAATTTTTCACGACCGTTATCAGTCATGACAAAAACTTTCGAAGGTCTTCCGCGACCTCGAACAAGGGCTGCGTGTGGTTCGCGCGCTTCTAAGACTCCATCAGAAACGAGGGCGTCTAGATGGCGACGAATTCCAGCTGGTGTAAAACCAAGCTTCTTGGAAAGAGCCGCAGCAGTTGACGGTCCGTTTTCTAGGATCTGGCGGGCCACCGCATCGCGGGTGCGCACATCATCAGCGGGTGCAATTCCAGCGGCTATTTTCACAACACTATTGTGTCTTAAATCAATGATTCTTACCACTCGAGGCACACCGGTAATTGGCATCGATGAGCTTGCCTGCCAATCTAGGCTAAGCCTATGAGCGAATTTGCCCAAAAGTGGTTAGTGGCAATTCTGCGGGTTCTCCTAATTTTCCAAGTCGGAATCGTTCTAACCGGTGGCATTGTTCGACTCACAGGCTCAGGCCTTGGATGTCCTACATGGCCTGAGTGCGTTGAAGGTTCATACACGCCAGTGGAAGATCAATTCGAAGGTTTTCGTGCCTGGATTGAATTTGGAAATCGATTACTTACCTTTGCACTAGTCCTTGCTTGCGCGCTTTCTATTCTTGCGGTTCTACTAAGCAAACGAAAAGATTTGCGGCTACTTGTACTTGGTCAATTCGCTGGAATATTTGGACAAGCTGTTTTAGGTGGCATCACGGTCCTTACAGATTTGCATCCCCTACCTGTTGCCGGCCACTTTATTCTTTCAATTATTTTGATCGCAGGTGCGCAATCACTTCTGACAAAAGCCAAGATTTCATATGAGCGAATAAATCTCGGTAAAAACACTCTCCATGCACTGGCTCGCACTCATGTCATTCTTACTTTTGTTGTCATTGTCGCCGGAACATTGGTGACAGGTTCTGGTCCCCATGCCGGAGATGCTGCGGCCCCACGTTTTGATTTTGATTTCCGAACTGTGGCTTGGTTACACGCAGATTCAGTTATTGCATTGCTCGGCCTCTCCCTTGCCTATTTCATTTTTGCTTCAACTCCATCGCCCTCCAAGCGCATGCTCAAATTCTTCTTCCTTGCAGCAGTAATTCAAGGCGCAATTGGATATATTCAATACTTCCTTGATTTACCAGAACTCATCGTCGCCATGCACATGCTCGGATCCACATTGGTGTGGATCAGTGCATGGAAAGTGTGGTTATCCGTTTCGAGAAAACCAAAAGAAAGTAGAGCAAATTAATGAGCGCTATTGCCAATTGGAGCAAAGAAGATGATCTAGTAATTTCTCATGCTCGGGCCCTTGCAATGGATGCCGTACAGAAAGTGGGAAATGGCCATCCTGGAACAGCTATGTCTCTGGCTCCTGTTGCATACTTACTCTTTCAGCGTCATTTAGTTCACAACCCTAGTGATCCTCAGTGGATTGGTCGCGATCGTTTCATTCTCTCTTGCGGGCATTCATCAATGACTCTATATACACAACTATTTCTCAGTGGATACGGATTAGAAATAAAGGATCTTCAAGAGTTTCGTACGTGGGGTTCACTGACTCCAGGGCATCCTGAGTTTGGTCACACCGCAGGAGTTGAAATGACAACAGGGCCTTTAGGCCAAGGAGTTTCAACTGCAGTTGGTATGGCGATGGCCGCGCGATTTGAACGTGGCCTCTTTGATCCATCAACAACTGATGGCTCCTCACTATTTGATCACAATGTTTGGGTTATTTGTTCTGATGGAGATTTGCAAGAAGGCATTAGCAGCGAAGCAGGTTCCTTTGCGGGCACACAAGCCCTCGGTAACTTAAATGTTATTTATGATGATAATCGCATCTCAATTGAAGGCGATACACACGTAACATTTACAGAAGATGTTTCGGCAAGATACCGCGCCTATGGCTGGGAAGTTATTGAAGTCCCCGCCCTTTCAAGCGGCGATGTGGATTTAGCGAACTTAGATAAAGCCATGACAAAGGCGGCGGCAAATCTAAAACAACCAACAATGATCAGATTAAAAACAGTAATTGCCTGGCCTGCCCCGCATGCACAAGGCACAGCTAAGTCCCATGGATCAGCACTTGGTGCAGAAGAAATTGCTGCCACCAAAATTGAACTTGGATTAAATCCTGATGAGCACTTTGCATTTCCAGAAAATTTGCTTAAACACGCACGCCTAGTCAAAGGACGCGGTGCTACAGCTCAAGCACAATGGAACAAGAAATTTGACTCATGGAAGAGTTCCGAACCTGAACGCGCTAAAACTTTATCTCGAATCCTTTCCCAGCAACTACCTTCAGATTGGGATTCTTTAGTTCCAAATTTTGAAGCTGGAAAAGAGATTGCAACCCGTAAGGCATCTGGTGATGTGATTAACGCTCTTGCTGGAAAACTTCCTGAGATGTGGGGCGGCTCTGCAGATTTAGCAGATAGCAATAACACAACTATTGAAGGCGGCAATTCTTTTCTTCCCTCAACTAGTTCCATGAAAGATGCAAATCCCTACGGGCGCATAATTCACTTTGGTATTCGAGAACATGCAATGGGATCAATACTCAACGGAATCGCTTTAAGTGGTTTAACAAAAGCTTTTGCTGGAACATTTGCAGTCTTTAGTGATTACATGAGACCTGCTGTTCGATTGGCTGCTCTAATGAAACTGCCCTCCATATTTGTGTGGACCCACGATTCAATTGGATTAGGTGAAGATGGACCAACACATCAACCTGTCGAACACTTTGCAGCCCTTCGCGCAATTCCTGATTTAGATGTCATCAGACCAGCAGATGCCAATGAAGTTGCTGCAGCATGGCGAGTAATCATTCAACGCCGTAAAGCTTGTGGAATTCTTCTTTCTAGACAAAATTTGCCCGTTTTTGATCGAACGCAATTTGGATCCGTCGATGGAGTTGCTCGCGGTGCTTACGTTCTCAAAGAAGCAAGCTCCGCTGCCCAAATTATTTTGATGGCCACGGGTTCAGAAGTTGCCTTAGCTGTAACGAGTGCACAAGCCTTAGAAGCATCGGGTATTTCTACTCGTGTTGTCAGCGTTCCGTGCTTTGAATGGTTTAACGAACAAACACAAGCGTATAAGGATGAAGTACTACCTCCATCAATTAAAGCCCGCGTGAGCATCGAAGCAGGAATTGCTCAAGGTTGGCGTGATTACGTAGGCGATAGCGGAGCGTCTATCTCTCTAGAGCATTACGGTGCATCAGCCGGCGCCACTGTTTTATTCAAGGAGTTTGGTTTCACCGTAGAAAACGTAATAGCAACAGTGAAGAAAGTACTTTCTTGATTACACAAGAGATCTCGAAAGCGGGCACTTCTATTTGGTTAGATGACTTGTCGCGAGCCAAGTTAACAGGTGATGATCCGCAAAGTTTGCCATCTCGTATAGCCAATTCTGGAGTTGTAGGTGTTACAACTAATCCAAGTATCTTTAACTCTGCAATTACTGGATCAGCAGATTACGCCGCCGATATTGCCGCCATGAAATCTCTCTCTCCCGAAGAAATCGTTAAGAAATTAACAACTGATGATGTTCGAAAAGCCTGTGATCTCTTTGCTTCTATCTACACGCAATCATCTGGCGTAGATGGTCGAGTAAGCATTGAAGTTGA
>JBIKPX010000016.1:0-14192 GCA_044357195.1 Candidatus Planktophila sp.
AGCATCATCTGCGGACTCACGAATCTGATAGACAGAAACACCATCACCATTTCGCCCGCGAACCGCGCCGATTTCCTCTAAGTCTCTACTAGCTGTTGCTTGAGTAACCCGAAATCCGCTCTTCTTCAGGTGCAAAACTAAATCAGTTTGTGAATGGATGAGGCCAGATTTTATCAATGCAATCGCCTTGGCTCTGCGACCTGAAACGTTCTTTGAATTAATTGACATCAGACATTACCTCCTTGAATACCTCTATGAACTTATCTAATTCCCTCTTTGAAACCGTCAAAGCTGGCGCAATACGAATCGTGCTTGGATTTGCAGCATTTACTAAAACTCCAGAATTTTGAAGCAACGTAGCAACTTCAGCTGAATTGTTCTTAGACAATTCGATACCTATCAATAAACCAGCACCACGGACCTCGGTGACACCTGGAACCAAACACAGAGCAGTCGATATATAATTGAAGTCAGCTTTGCACTTTGGCAAAATCTTGTTCTTTTCTATCCACTTGATGGCTGCAATAGAGGCTGCTGTTGTAACCGGGTTACCACCAAAGGTAGAACCATGATCGCCTGGAACAAATAGTTGTGAAGATTTTCCAACTGCGATCATCGCAGCAAGTGGCAGGCCAGCACCTAATCCCTTAGCAACAGTGATGACATCAGGAGTGATTCCTGAGTACTCATATCCAAACCATTGGCCTGTGCGTCCGATGCCTGTTTGAACCGCATCTATGGCCAATAACGTACCGTGGGCAGTGCAAATGTCGCGAATCTCTTTCAAATAATTAGTTGGCGGAACTATTACACCGGCTTCACCCATTATTGGCTCGATGATAACCATCGCCGTTTTTGAATTTATTGCCTTTCTAGCTTTTTTGATGTCCCCGAAAGGAATGTGTTTCACGTTTTTTAATAACGGAGTAAAAGCTATCTTCTTCGAGCTCTGTCCTGTGAGAGAGAGGGATCCCATAGTTCTTCCATGAAAAGAACCATCCATCGCAACAATTCTTGTTCGACCTGTTTTTCTAGATAATTTGATTGCTGCCTCGTTAGCTTCGGCGCCTGATTGGGCAAAGAAAACCCGTGAATCTTTTTTGCCAGTTAATCGAATCAATATCTGGGCTAATTCAATTGCATTGGGGTGAGAATAAAAATTGCTCACATGGGAAAGTGTTCTTATTTGACGACTGACAGCGCTAACAACAACAGGGTGGGCGTGACCTAAAATACTGGTCGCAATCCCGCCCAACATGTCTAGGTATTTCTTTCCGTCAGCGTCTTGAACTACGCATCCCTTCGCCTTAACAAGTGTGATCGTTGGAACTGAATAATTACTCATCAAATTATTAGACCAGAGTTGCATGTAATCGTTATTTTTCATGCGTACACCAAAGTTCCACCACTGCCATCAAGGGCTGCTGCAAAGCTGCCATCATCTGTTCCATCAATTATTCGAACTGAGTGTGCCCCTGCAGCTATGGCTTCTAAGGTTGCATCCACTTTGGGCAACATTCCATCTGCAAAAGTAGGTTTTAATTGCGCAAGTTCGTGGGCTGATATTTTCTCAATCATTGAACTCTTATCAGGCCACTTGCGATAAATACCTGCAACATCGGTCATGATGATCAGTGACGAACCGGGATACGCACCTGAAATAGCGGCAGCTGCAAGATCAGCATTGATGTTTAGGCCATTGCCCCCTGCGACATCTATTGCAATCGGGGCAATCACTGGAACAATTTTCTTCTCGAGTAGTTGATCAATGCTCGAAACATCAACTCGGATTACGCGACCAACTTTGCCCAATCCATCTATGCCTTCTGCGAATAGAACTTCGGAACCCTTGCCAGAAATCGCTTGAGCGTTTAGCCCAGCAAGAATTAGATTCTTGGCAACCTCTGGACCCACAACCTTCGATAGCACCTCATCTACAACATCGAAGATCTCATCGGTGGTGAAGCGATACCCATTAACGAAAGTGCTTTCAATATTGCGACTTTTAAGCTCAGCATTAATCTGCGGACCGCCACCATGAACAACTATTACTTGTTCACCCTTTGAGAGAGCGGACTTGATTGCAGCAGCAAAAATACCTTGTGTGTCATTCATGGCGTGGCCACCGAATTTAATAATGATCATGTGGAGTACGCAGAGTTCTCGTGAACGTAAGCATGGGATAAGTCATTGGTTTTTATCGTTGCGCACGCCGCGCCAACTTTTAGATCTACATCGATCACAACCAACCTTGGTTCGAAAGAAACCTTAGATTTATCTGCCCCTGGAGCACTCGATACACATACTCGAACTCCATTGAGACACACGTCAATGTCGCTAGCATCCATGAAAGCATCTGCCGTTCCGACCGCCGCCAAAACTCGTCCCCAATTTGGATCTGCCCCAAAGATTGCGGCTTTCAATAAATTGTTCCTGGCGCATGCTCTTCCAACATTGACCGCATCGTTTTCTGAACGAGCATTTACTACATTAATTTCAATTGTCTTAGTAGATCCTTCAGCATCGGCAATTAATTGATCGGCCAAAGATGAACAGGTTTCAAGCAACATCGACGCGCATTGTTCCTCGCCTAATTGCACGCCACTTGCACCGGATGACATGAACAAAATCGTGTCATTTGTTGAAGTACATCCATCGGAATCGATTCGATTAAATGTTCTACTTACTACATCTTCGAAAATACTCTTGGCATTAGCGGGCAAAAGGGCATCTGTTAAAACCACACACAACATTGTTGCTAGAGCAGGCGCCAGCATTCCAGCACCTTTTGCTATGCCGCATACCTGAACTCCATCTTTATTGATGCTAGAAATTTTGGGCACAGAATCAGTTGTCATAATGGCATGAGCGCAATCCAATAAAGAATCTGTCGACAGGTTTTGTGACAGAAGATCTAATCCGCCAAAAATCTTGTCCATCGGTAGAAACTCACCGATCATTCCTGTTGAACAAATGAAAATTTCAGAAGATGAATGATTTAGCAATTTAGCAACGCACTCAGCCGTGGCGTGTGTATCTTGGAAGCCCTGCGAACCAGTACAAGCATTTGCTCCACCGGAGTTCAAAACAACTGCTCGAACGACAGAACCTTTAATTACTTCCTTACTCCACAATACTGGGGCTGCTACTACTTGATTGGTCGTAAACACTGCCGTTGCCCATTGTGAAGGACCTTGATTGACAATGAGAGTCAGATCTTTTGCACCGGAACTCTTTAATCCTGCAGCAGTTGCCGATGCTACAAATCCTTGAGGAAGCTTCATGTTCCAATTCCATCAGTAGATAATCCAGAACCTTCATGAAAACCACACATCAAATTAGCATTTTGAATAGCCTGACTTGCCGCACCTTTTCCTAAATTATCCAGCGCAACACTGACAACTAGCCTTTGAACATGCTCATCAACTGCGACCTGCATTTGCACCTTGTTGGAACCTACTAAAGAACCAGTTTTTGGCATTTGACCAATAGGTAGCACATCAACGAAGTAATCATCCGCATAAAACTTGGCGAAGAACGCATGAGCTTGTTCAGTGGAAACCTTTGAAGTTAAACGCGCGGTAATCGTTGAAAGAATTCCTCTTGGCATTGGAGCCAGAACCGGTGTGAAAGAAATCTTGACATCTTTATTTGAATATTCAGTGAGCGCTTGTTCAATCTCAGGCGTATGTTGATGAACACCGCCGAATTTATAGGAGGTTAAGGACCCCATCACTTCACTTGCTATGAGGTTGATCTTGGCACTTCTTCCGGCACCTGTTGTACCTGATGCTGCAACTACAACAACGTCTGAAACATCAATGATTTCTAAGGCAGGCAGTAATCCAGTGATGATCGATGTTGCATAGCAACCTGGATTTGAAACTTGCACACTCTTAGATATTTTCTCTCTCTGTCCTGGGATTTCGGGCAAGCCATAGGTCCATACTCCGGCGTGGTCTCCGTCATAATATTTCCTCCATTGAGCCGCATCGCTGAGTCGAAAATCGGCGCCAAGATCAATGATTTTTGTATGACTTGAAATATTTTTAATAACACCAGCTGATTGACCATGTGGCAGAGCTATAAAAGCAACATCAATTAGATCAAAATTTATAGATTCAATAGATTCAAACTTTTTGCCTTGGTATGTAGTTAAATGCGGATGGACCGAAGTGATTAACTCACCTGCATTGCTATGCGCGCTAACTTGAACAACCTGTAAATGAGGATGAGTTGCCAATAAACGCAAGAGCTCTCCGCCTGCATAGCCGCTGGCGCCTATCACTATCGTCTTCATGATTTGAGCCTAACTGGTGATGACTAATTATGCAAATCTATGCATAATTATGCAGTTCTAACCACCGCACCGCAACGCTTTGATGCCACATTGGTGGCTGACTCACGCATCGCAGAAACTTCCTCGTTAGTAAGGGTTCGATCAGCAGCTCTAAATGTAAGAGTGAAAGCTAAGGAAACTTTTCCATCTCCAACTTTGTCGTATCGATCAAAAAGAGAAATAGATTCAAGAAGATCCCCGGCTCCTTCCATGAGAGCCTCTTGCACCTGCAGCGCTGTAACTGTTGAATCAACTATCAAGGCAACATCTTGCATTGCAGCAGGCATCACTCCAACCCTGTGCGGGCGAACCATTTGCGAATTCGGAAGCGCTCCTATATTTATCGCAAATGCACTTGAACGAGGTGGCAAGTTATATTGATTAAGAATGCGCGGATGAATTTCTCCTGCATGTGCGACAATTTTTCCATCCACAATAAGTTCGGCGCAGCGACCAGGATGCCACGGCGCAAGATCTGAACGCTTAATTTCATATTCTAAATGAGCGAGTTCAAGAATTTCCTGTGCAAACGCTATTGCGTCTTGCCAACCGTAATCCGCAGACTTTCCTTGCCAAGAATCTTCTTCCTTCTTGCCAACTAACAAACCTGAAACCATCTCAGTTTGTTCGGGGACAGAAGCAAATATCTTAGATATAACATCTGCCGTAGGTCGTTTAGCAATGTCTGGATTTATTGAGACCTCTAATTTCTGAGAACTTCTAAATATTGAACCCATCTCAAATATTGCAAAGCTCTTGGCACCTCGACTGATGTTACGTGCTGCAACTTCGATCAACCCTGGAACCAAATGAACTCTTAGAAGCGGATTTTCATCCGACATTGGGTTTGCCAGCGCATACGTTGCTGCGCGAGGCCCAACAAAGCCCATGTCATCAATTGTCTTTTGATTTGTAAATGGGAAGGTCAATACTTCTGCAAAACCTCGATTAGCTAAATATTGGGCAATAACTCGACGTCGTTTTTGTATAGGCGTTAACGATGCGTGTAATGGTCGATTAGGCAGAATTGAAGGGATGGATTCATATCCAATAATTCGCGCAACTTCTTCTGCGATATCAGATGTGTTCATGAGATCTGGTCGCCACGATGGCGGATCGATCATCCACTTCTTTTCATCTACATCGCAACCAACAACTCTCAAGGTTCTGGCAACTTCTGCAGGCTTTACTTCAAAGCCTAGAATTTTAGAGATGTCATGTGGATCTATGCTAAAAATCGGAGGAAAATTTGCTTCACCAGTGAATGCGGTTTCAACATGTTGGGCCGAACTGTTTTGCGTCAATAATTGTACGAAGCGAGCAGAGGCCAACTCTGCCAACGATGGATCAACACCGCGTTCTAATCTGCGTGATGCCTCTGAAGATAATTTGTGTCGACGAGAGTTCTGAGCAACTGCGATTGGATCAAAGCGCACAGCTTCAAGTGCAATTTCAGTTGTGCTCTCAGTAATTTCGGATGAAGCTCCACCCATGGTGCCAGCTAGCGCAAGAGGCTTTTCATCATCTGTAACCATTAAATCCATAGGATCTAATGTGCGAATCTGTCCGTCCAAAGTTGTGAACTTCTCAGATTTACCAGCTCGCTTTAAATGCAAGCTTCCTTTTATTTTATGACGATCAAAAGCATGAAGTGGTTGGCCTAGTTCGAGCATTACGTAGTTTGTAACATCTACAACCAAAGAGATAGAACGCATGCCCATTTTTTCAATTCGGCGACGCATCCATACAGGTGTTAGAGCAGTGGAATCAAAATGGGACATTGTTCGAATATAGAAAATCGATGCACAATTCTTTTCATCTATCTTTGGTGTAACGCCTTTGCCTTTATTAGCAAAAGATAGTGATCGCAGAGCATCAACAGGATCTGTGAACTTTAGGTCAAATGCTCCGGCTATTTCCCGAGCTACTCCCCTGATGCTAAGTGCATAACCTCGATCAGGATTAACTGCGATATCAAAAATGACATCATCGATAAGTAAAGCTTGTCGAACGTCATCTTTTATCGAAACCTGACTCTTACTAAAAGCCATAATGCCGGCGTGATCATCGCTTAAACCCAATTCTTTGGAGGAGCAAATCATGCCATTGGAAGTTTTTCCATAAGTTTCGCGTGCTGCAATTTGGAAATCACCAGGCAACACAGCACCCGGCAGTGCCACCACAACTATGTCGCCAACATCAAAGTTTGTTGCTCCGCAGATAACAAAACGAGTTTGTTTTTCACCGCAATCCAAACCAACATATCGGATTGGTTTCTTAAACTCAGTGATTTCCTCAATAGAGAGAACTTCAGCAAAAACTAATGAACCTTGGACATCTTTGCCTTGTTCAATTATTTCTTCCACTTCAAACCCGACGCGCACAAGTCCTTGTGCGATGTCATCGGCAGACAAACTCTTCGGAATTTCTACAAATTCTTTTAACCAAGAAAGTGGTGCGCGCATTACAACCCCACCCCGAACTGTCTGGTAAATCGCAAGTCGCCTTCAACAATGTCATGCATATCTGTTATCCCATGGCGAACCATCAAAGTTCTTTCAAGTCCCATGCCAAAAGCAAAACCACTAAATTCATCTGCATCAATTCCACACGTTTGTAAAACGCGTGGGTTAACCATTCCGCATCCGCCCCATTCGATCCATCGTCCATTAAAAAACACATCTACTTCAGCACTTGGTTCGGTGAAAGGAAAAAACGATGGTCGCAAGCGAGTTGTTACATCTGGACCAAACATATATCTCGCAAAATTATCTAACGTGCCTTTCAAATGGGCCATAGTGATTCCGCGATCGACAACCAAACCTTCTACTTGATGAAAAACGGGGCTATGCGTTGCATCTAATTCATCGGCTCTAAAAGTTCTGCCTGGACAAATAACATAGACAGGCGGTTGCTTAGTGAGCATCGTTCTGATCTGCACAGGCGATGTATGCGTTCGTAAAACCATGCCAGATTCCAGAGGTTCTATGAAAAAAGTATCTTGCATAGTTCGTGCGGGATGATCAGCAGGAATGTTGAGAGCGTCAAAATTGAGCCAACCGGATTCGAGTTCAGGACCTTCTTCAACAAAATAGCCCTGTTCGATAAAGAAATCTGACATATCATTTTTAATAATGCTGATGGGATGTAAACCACCTTGATGATTACGTCTTACGGGCAAAGTGATATCAACGATTTCTTCAGCCAGCATTTTCTTATCGCGTTCATTTTCTAAACGTTTAGTAGCTGCTTCTAATGAGAGAGCAATGGATGCTTTAGCTTCTCCCACTAATTTTCCAAACGAAACTTTCTCATCCGGTGAGAGTGTCCCTAGAGAGCGAGATGCTCCAGAAATCGATGACTTATCCCCCGTGTGAAGCAAACGTGCACTCTTTAGATCATCGAGAGTCGCGCAAGCCTTAAAGGCCGAATCAGCCGAGTCAACCCAGCCTTGAATTTCTTGCGCATTCATGGAGGCGAGTCTAACGCCTCGTACTTTAGGAAGTTGGGATATTTGCTAGTTGATACATAACGATGCTTGCGGCAACAGATAGATTCAGGCTTTCTGCATTGCCGGGCATAGGAATTCTTACGGGAGTAATTCGATCCTTTGATGCAGATAATCCTTTGAGATTGCGCAAACCGCGAGCTTCATTTCCAAATATTGCAACCACTGATCGATCCAAAGCAATCTTTGATAGCGGCGCTTCTGCTTCAGTATCAAGGGCAACAAATGTGCAATCCCAATTCATGATCTCATCTAACTCCACCGCCTGGTAAACCGGTATGTGCCACAGCGATCCAACAGTGCTACGTACAACTTTTGGAGAGAAAATATCAACGCTATTTGGCGATGTAATAACTGCATCAAAACCGAAGGCATCGGCTGAGCGGATGATTGTTCCAGCATTGCCCGGATCTTGAACTTCACTGAGGTAAATAAACTTACTTTTAAGAGCTGGCTTTAGGTATTGAATCGATGTATCTGGAATCTCACACACTGCAACCAAACCCTGCGGTGTTACTGTATCTGACATAGTCCTAGCAACATCGTCGGTGATACTTAGAACTTCACATTGTGCTTGATTTACTACCTCTGAGAATTTTTCTAAAGCGCTATTAGTGACATATAAAGTTTGCAACTTTGGCCCTGTAGAAGAACTCAACGCTTCGCGAACACATTGAATGCCTTCTGCAATAAAGAGCCCTGATTCATTTCGTTCTTTAGAACCTCTAGAACTGATAAGAGCCTTAACTCGCCCAACATGCGGGGAATTAAGGCTCTCGATCATGAGTTCTATTTATGCAGATGCAAGACTCTTACGAGCCACATCAACAAGTGCTTTGAATGTAGCTGGATCGTTAGTTGCTAAGTCAGAAAGTATGCGTCGATCGATTTCTACTCCCGCGCTCTTTAATCCCTGAATCAAACGGTTATACGTCAAACCATTTTCACGGCTTGCAGCGTTAATGCGCTGAATCCACAACTGACGGAAATCACCTTTTTTGTCCTTGCGGTCATTGAAGGCATAAACCATTGAGTGTGTAACTTGTTCCTTAGCCTTTGTGAAAAGACGGGAACGTTGTCCACGGTAACCGCTTGCGCGTTCAAGAGTTGTGCGACGTTTCTTTGCTGCGTGAACACCACGTTTTACTCTAGCCATTCAATTCACGCTCCTTACTTCAGCCCAAGCATGCGCTTGGCTGTAAATGTAGTTGACGGCTTAGCTGCTGACTCTGTGCTCAAGCGACGTGTAACACGTGAGGACTTGTGCTCAAGGAGGTGGCGCTTGCCAGCACGTTCGTGCATAACTTTTCCAGTTCCTGTGATGCGAAAAGTTTTCTTCGCCCCACTGTGAGTCTTCATCTTTGGCATTGTGCTCTCCTTAGTTCGGTTTCTCTTTACGCTTCTTCTTTTGCAGCTGCTAGCTCTTTAGCTTTGCGGGCTGCGCGTTGTTCAGCTACTGCTTCTGTCTTCTTCTTCGTCGGTCCTAATACCATTGTCATATTTCGACCCTCTTGCTTAGGGGCAAATTCCACAAATGCAAATAGTGCAACATCTTCTGCAAGACGTTGTAGCAATTTGAAACCAAGTTCTGGTCTTGTCTGCTCTCTTCCACGGAACTGCATCGTTACCTTCACCTTGTCGCCACCTTTGAGGAACTTCTCGATATGAGCACGCTTAGTCTCATAATCGTGATTTTCGATCTTTGGTCGCATACGCACTTCCTTCACCACAATGTGGGTCTGGTTCTGACGCGCTTCCCGAGCCTTTTGCGCGATTTCGTATTTGTACTTTCCGAAATCCATAATCTTGCAAACGGGTGGGTTGGCATCTGGTGCAATCTCAACTAAGTCAAGACCGACTTCATCTGCCATTTTCAACGCTGTATCGATATCTACAACTCCAACTTGATCACCGGTATGGCCGATGAGTCGAATTTGAGGTGTGCGAATTCGATCATTAATGCGCGGTTCAGTGCTGATTTGTGCTCCTTCGGTTAATTGCAAACGCTTTGTGTGTTGCAAGCGCTACAAGAAAAACACCGCAAGGAGAATTGGATGAAACCAATTCATAACCCTGACAAACCAACTCGCCGTAGCGATGGAGGTGGGAGCGGTACTCCTCTTGCAGTAACTATGCAGTCACTGGTCTGAGGTGAAGATTACCCGAGATAGGGTCAAAGGCGAAATTTACGCTTAGGCACCCATGGCATGCACGCCGCCATCAACATGAATGATCTCCCCGGTTGTCTTGGGAAACCAATCCGAGAGCAGAGCTACAGCGCCCTTTGCTGCCGGCACGGCATCTGTAACATCCCATTGAAGAGGTGCGCGTTCATTCCAAACTTTCTCAAACTCATCAAAGCCTGGAATTGATTTCGCAGCCATAGTGCGAATTGGTCCTGCGGCAACAAGATTTACACGAATGTTTTTAGGTCCAAGATCTCTTGCGAGGTAGCGAGAAGTAGATTCCAACGCTGCTTTAGCAACGCCCATCCAGTCATACTTTGGCCACGCCACAGTTGCATCAAAATCTAAGCCAACGATCGACGCACTATCTTTAAATAGTGGCACACACGCCGTAGATAATGACTTCAAAGAATAAGCAGAAACATGCATGGCCGTTGCGACATCTTCCCAGGTGGTATTTAAAAAATTTCCACCTAGGGCTGATTCAGGCGCAAAACCAATCGAGTGAACCACGCCATCTAGATGTGGGACGTGCTCACGTACTCGGCTAGCTAGCAAATCAAGATCACCTTGGTTGGTTACATCTAACTCAATTACTGGCGCGGGATTTGGCAAACGCCCAGCGATGCGAGTGGTCAAACTAAGTACGCGACCATAAGAAGAGAGCAAAACGTTGGCACCTTCTTCTTGGGCTATGCGAGCAATATGAAAGGCAATCGACGCGTCAGTTAAAACACCAGTAACCAAAATGTTCTTACCTGTTAGCAAGCCCATTTAATGTCCCATCCCTAATCCACCGTCAACAGGTATTACCGCACCTGTTATGTATGCCGCTTTATCTGAAGCAATAAAGGTAACAACTTCTGCAATCTCGGTTGCATCAGAGAATCTACCCAGAGGAATTGATTCTGCAATCTCTTGTCTACGTTTATCATCCAATGCCGCTGTCATATCAGTTTCAACAAATCCAGGTGCGATCACATTTGCCGTAATCCCGCGACTACCTAATTCGCGAGCAAAGGATCTAGCCATTCCAACAAGACCTGACTTACTTGCCGAATAATTAACTTGACCAGCAGAACCCGACAAGGCAACAACTGAACCAATAAAGATCAGACGACCCTTCTTAATTTTCAGCAAACCTTTGGTTCCACGTTTGGCAACGCGAAATGCACCAGTTAAATTCGAATCAATAACTTCCTCAAAATCTTCATCTGACATACGCAAGACAAGTGCATCTTTTGTTATACCTGCGTTGCACACTAAAACCTCTGGAATCCCCCATGAAGTTTCAATCAAATTGAAGGCCTCATCAACGCTTTGCGTTGAAGTGACATCAACTGTCACGCAATCAAAACCGGGAATCAACGCACCAGAGCGCGAACCGATAACAACGTGAAAACCATCTTTTAATAGAGTGTTAGCAATAGCTAAACCAATCCCGCGGTTTCCCCCTGTTACGAAGGCGATAGGTTTTTGCGACATGCGAGAAATCTACTGGCTACTCTCGCGTAAAGTGAATTTCATCTGGCACCGTGTCCGCTCCTCGTCTAGAATCAGCGCATGGCTAACGATGATGGTGTTTACGACATCACCAGTGCTCAGAAATCATTAAGTTCTGATCAACCTGGGCGCCAACGCCGCTATTTTATTTCAATGATGATTAGAACAGCTTGCTTTATTCTCGCGGTAGTTCTGCCAAGCCCTTTTCGTTGGATTGCACTGGCAGGTGCAGTCTTTCTTCCTTACATAGCAGTGGTTGTTGCAAATGCTGGTCGCGAAACAATTCTTCCAGGCGCTGCAATTTTGAAAAAGAAACCACGCTCTCTCTCATAAGTTAGGGTATTGCCGTGGTTAAAGAACGGTACGCATTTCTCAAAACTCTGATTGCACTTTTATTGGTCCTTTTATGCCTCTGGGCCGCACAATGGCAATATCACCGCGGAGTGGACCGACATGCTCGAAATAGTTTGATCGTTGAACAATCACGATTACCCGAAGTTAGATTAAGCGAGCTTACCGGGAACATAGATTCTTTCGAATGGCGAAAGATAACTATTCAAGGTTCCTTTGATGATGAAAATCAGATTCTGCTTCGCAATCGCTATAGCGAGGGCGTCTACGGCTTTGAACAACTCACGCTCTTTGAATTTGACGCAAGAAAAATCTGGGTAGATCGGGGATGGATCAAAGCAGGTTCGAATGCGACAGTTCCTCCGCAATTACAAAAGACCAATGAAAACATTGTGAACATAACTGGTCGTCTGCGCTTAGATTCTTCTCTACCTCAAGGCAAGTTCTTTGCCGTTTCAAACAATGCACAAAGAGACTTAGTCTCCCAATTAGATGCCAGAAAAGGTATTCAAACGGAAGATTTTTACGTTGATCTCATTTCAGTTTCGGATACGTCGATGAATCCGGATGTTGCAGTTGAGTTGCCTGAACTTAGCGACGGACCCCATATGGCGTATGCATTGCAATGGATTTTCTTCGCAGCCTTAACTATTTATGGAAGACGTCTCATTCGCAAAACCGCTTAAATCTTGTCGTGTGTATAACTCCGAATACAATCCACCAGCATTAAGCAACTCTTCATGCTTCCCACGCTCAACGATGATCCCGTTTTCAAGAACGATGATTTGATCGGCATCCTTTACCGTACTTAAACGATGAGCAATGACGATGCTGGTTCTACCCTTTAGCGCCGACTTCAATGCTTGCTGAACCAATGCCTCGTTTTCGGAATCCAAATGCGCGGTTGCTTCATCAAGGATTACAACTGATGGAGATTTAAGTAGTAAACGTGCAATAGCTAATCGTTGCTTTTCGCCTCCCGATAGACGGTGACCACGTTCACCAACCAGTGTCTCAAAACGATTTGGAAGTGATTCAATGAGTTGCCAGATTTGTGCCGCTCTGCAAGCGTCTTCCATCTCGGCCTCGGTTGCATCATGTTTTGCATAACGTAAATTCTGAGCGATGCTTTCATGGAATAAATGTGCATCCTGAGTAACTACACCAATTGCTCCACGCAGTGAATCGAGTGTTAAATCTTGCACATCAATAGAATCAACTTCGATGCTTCCACTCGTAACGTCATAAAGTCTTGGCAATAAGGCACTGATAGTTGTTTTACCAGCACCAGAAGGTCCAACTATCGCAGTGAAACTGCCAGCCGGAACTTCAAATGAGATTCCTTTTAAAATTTCCCCACTTTGTACTTGCTCTTCTTTAGCCGCAGACTCCAATGAAGCAAGTGAAATTTGATCTGCACGTGGGTATGAGAAATGAACGTTCTTAAATTCAACACTAGGAACTTTCTTGGAAAGCAATTTAGCCCCTGGCTTATCTGAAACCATCGGCACAAGATCTAGTACCTCAAAAACTCTTTCGAATGAAACTAATGCTGTCATCACATCAATTCGCACATTGGATAGCGCCGTAAGTGGTCCATATAAACGAGCCAATAAAGCAGTAATTGCCAACAAAGTTCCAACAGTTACAGTGCCATTTAATGCGAGGTGACCGCCGATGCCATAGGCAAATGCTGTGGCAACTGCTGCAACGCTGGTTAGAGCAATGAAAAATATTCGATTGAGCATCGCCATTGAGATGCCGATATCGGCTACACGCCTGGCTCTAGAACGAAAAAATTCATTTTCATGAGCAGGTTCACCATAGAGGGCAACCAACATTGCGCCTGAAACATTGAAACGTTCAGTCATTGTCGAAGACATAGCAGCGTTGAGATTAAAAGAATCTCTAGTCAGAGCCTGCAGTTTGTGACCTACCCATTTCGTAGGAATCAAAAAAACAGGCAAGAGCACTAGTGAAACCACAGTTATTTGCCAAGAAAGGAACAACATCGTTGTCGTTACTAAAATTAATGTAACAACATTGCTTAAAACTCCAGACAAAGAAGATGTGAAAGCTTGCTGCGCACCTATTACATCAGAGTTGATCCGGGAGATGAGCGCGCCCGTTTGAGTCCTTGTAAAGAAAGCTATCGATTGCTTTTGCACATGAGCAAACACTTGAGAACGCAAATCATAAATCAAGCCTTCTCCGATACGAGCAGAGAACCAGCGCCCGATGATGCTCATCAAAGCATCGGCAACAGCCAATAAACCGACAATAAAAGCCAATTGAGTAATGAGAG
>JBIKPX010000076.1:0-4515 GCA_044357195.1 Candidatus Planktophila sp.
AAACTGCTAATCCTGTGTCATATAAGGCAGTCGGATTTACCTTGCCATCTTCACGAAAAGTAAGTGCGTTTACAAGAATGAGAGCAGAGGCTTTAGGTGCCCATTGCTTATTAAAATCTACAAGAAAAGATGAAATTTGGGTAAATTTTTCATCTCCGCGAAGACCAACAATAAACTTCCACGGTTGTGCATTAAACGCACTTGGCGCCCAGCGTGCAGCTTCAAAGATTGCTGCAAGATCATCACCAGAAATCGTGGCGCTCTCATCAAATGCTCGAGGACTCCAACGATCTGCAATGAGTGGATGTAAGGAAACGGATGTATCTGCTCTCTTATTCATGTGCGAAGTGTATTAGAATTATGAAATGGCGTTCATTCGAAAATCTCCCAACGAAAAAGGTTGGTCAGAACTTGAGCACGTAAGTGAGCAAGCACACGTCGGCGCTGAATTTCCTAAAGAATCAACACCCTTACTTGTCATGCATCACTTATCTGATTTGCATGTATGCGATGCACAATCACCACTGCGTCCTGAATTCTTAGATCGCTGGGCAGATCCGGACAGCCCAATACGTGATCAAGTAGGAACTATTGGTTGTTATCGCCCACATGCAATGTTGACTGCGCATGTAGTTGAATCAATGGTGCAGGCGCTTAATACAGTCAGATCAGGACCACTATCTGGTCATCCCATTGATGCCGCAATTATTACTGGCGATACAACTGATAACGCACAACTAAACGAAGTTAATTGGTATTTGGCACTTCTTGATGGCTTAGAAATTACACCGGACTCTGGAGATCTAGCCATGTATGAAGGTGTGATGGATGACGGCGCCGATCATTACGATGTTAAGTATTGGCATCCGCACGGAACTCCTGAAGGCCAAGAAGATGATGATGCCCGCGCAAAATATGGATTTCCAGTTATTCCAGGGTTGCTTGATTCGTGCAGAAAAACTTTTAAATCCACTGGCTTGAAATTTCCTTGGTATGCCGTACATGGAAATCATGATGCACTCTTACAAGGAACGGTTGCACCAAATCCCGAAACACAAGAAGCGTTAATGGGAAATAAACGCTATATAGGATTGCCTTCTTCGCTTTCGCTAAAACAAACCCTAGAAGCATTTGATGAAATCGGACCAGCGTCATTACCTCGCGCCGAAGATGCTCCCTATGAAATTGTTACCGCTGATGCGAAGCGACGAGCTGTAGAACGTGGTGAATACGCAGCAAAGCACTTAAATTCTCCAGGTAAGCCACAAGGACATGGATTTACTGAAGCACATGTTCAGAACAAGCATATGTATTACTCAACTAACGTCGGCAAAGTTAAGTTAATTGTCATCGATAGCGTTAATGAATTCGGTGGGTGGCAAGGATCCCTTGATGTTTCTCAATTTGAGTGGCTAGAAAATGAAGTTAAAAATAGTGATCGCCTTGTTGTATTGGCCTCTCATCATCCTTTGAGCAAGATGTTTAATGGTTATGCACCAGTTGGTAAACGTGTATGCGTTGAAGAAATTACAGAAATGCTGCTTAAATACCCACGAGTGATTGCTTGGTTTGCGGGTCACGAGCACCGTCATCATGTGGCGTGGATAGGTTCTGAAATTGAAGAAAATGGCTTCTGGCAGATAGAAACTGCATCCCATGCTGATTGGCCACAACAAAGTCGTACTATTGAAATAGTTCAGAGTGATTCTGATGAAATATTCATCGCATTAACTGTTATTGACCATGCAGCAGGTGCAACGTATGCAAAGGCTCAGAGCCCACTTGAGATGGCTGCACTCTCTCGAGTTATCAGTGCAAATGTCTGGCAAAAACGTGAATCACTCGGTGCTAAACAATCAGATGATTGGGCCATGGGCGCACCACATGAGAGAAATACTGTGCTGCGACTAAGTCCTAGAAATTAACGCGCTTCAATAATTGCCGACAATGCACTAACTGTTAAACCAGTTCGATTACCTGAATTCATTGAAGTTGTTTCTGCACTTGCAATATCTAGGTCGACGCGAGTGCCGTCGGCAAGTGAGACAACAATACGGGTCATCGGTCCACGAAATGATCGTTCTGTAATAGTTGCAGAATCTCCAGAAGTAATAGCAAATTGTTCTGGACGGATCATTACGTTCACTGATGAACCAGCAGATAAGCCATGTCCTGAGTTTGCAACGGAAATTTTCTTTCCTAGAACTTCGACATTGTTAGCATCAAGTAATTTGCCCGGAACTCGATTCATTGCACCAACGAATGTTGCAACGAAAGCTGAGCTTGGATTGCTATAGAGAACATCTGGCTTATCAAGTTGCTCGAGATTGCCTTTGTTCATGACTCCAACGCGATCAGAAATTGCCATGGCTTCTTCTTGATCATGGGTTACGAACAATGTAGTTATGCCTACTTCTTGCTGAACACGACGAATTTGATCGCGCAAGTGAGTGCGAACTTTCGCATCCAGGGCTGAAAGTGGTTCATCTAAAAGTAAAACACTTGGTTCGATAGCAAGGGCTCTAGCAAGTGCTACGCGCTGTTGCTGTCCGCCAGACATTTGATTTGGGAAACGATTGGCTTGCTTTCCAAGATCTACGAGTTCAATCATCTCTTCGGCACGCTTGCGACGCTTTGCTTTATCGATGCCGCGCACGCGCAAACCAAATTCAACATTTTCGATTGCGGTCATATTGGGAAAGAGAGAGTATGCCTGGAAAACCATTCCCATATTTCTCTTTGATGGTGAAAGATTATTTATCGCAGCGCCATTTATCTCGATAATTCCTGAATCCGGAATATCTAGACCTGCAACCATACGAAGCGCAGTTGTCTTGCCACATCCTGAGGGACCGAGCAGAGTGACAAGTTCACCTGGGTTGATGTCAAGTGAAAAAGAGTCGAGAGCAACTACGTCACCGAATGTGCGGCGAAGATCGGTAATCGTTACTCGACTGCTAGTTGATGTGCTCACTATTTTTCC
The DNA here is from genome assembly GCA_044357195.1 of Candidatus Planktophila sp. Lineage (GTDB taxonomy): Bacteria > Actinomycetota > Actinomycetes > Nanopelagicales > Nanopelagicaceae > Planktophila. The sequence continues at coordinate 2,984 of JBIKPX010000076.1, forward strand.
CCTTTATTTTTCTTATCGAACATTAGAGACGGGCTTTCTGACGACGTTCTACTGCTGAAAGAGCCATGAGCAGTAACCATGCAATGACCAAGCTGAAAATTGAAAGCGCCACCGCAAGAGTTGCTTCTTGCTGTCCAACGAGAGCTATCCATGTCGGGAATGTGTTCCAGAGCAGTAGGGCTGCCATTGTGTATTCACCCATGACTAGCGCCAAAGTTAAAAAGATTGAGCCAAAAATTGCGCTACGAATATTTGGCGCAATTATTTTTAGAAATACTGTGCGCCATGGTGCACCAAGACCGCGAGCGGCATCAACAAGGGTACGAACGTCAATGGCACCCAACCCAGCATCGAGTGCTCTAAATGTGTATGGCATAGAAAGCATTACGTATTCAAAAGCCAACAAATAGGGAGTTCCCTTTAATGAGACAGGCATAGTGGCAAGAACTCCAAGAACAAGCACAACTGGTGGAATAACCAGTGGCAGAAGTGAAATGAATTCAACAACACGACGAAACTTCTTTGCAGTTAAGTGCACCAAAGTAACTGTTGGAACCATTATGAATGTGGACAAAAACACTGTTACCAGGGCCAAGCGAGCAGTTAATCCAACAACTGTCCCAAAATCTGGTTGATTTGTGATTCGTCCGTATGCCTCGAGTGAGTAAACATTATTGGCGCCACGAATACTAAATTCAAATGAACTAACAATTGGAAGGAAGAAGTAAAACGCAACCACTGCAAGTCCAAAACCTAGGCCTGGTCCAAGTTTTGGCGTAAGAGTCATTCCCTTTTGTACTTTACGATTTTTCACGCGCACAGGTGCTGTCACGGTCGCCATTAGTTATTGAGCCATTTCGCAGTCTTACGTTGCAAAATTGCGTACCCAGTCATCACAAAACCAATAATGACGACCATTCCAAATCCAAGGGCGTACCCAAGATTGGCTTTATCTGCGATCACATTTCCAGAAACCAACGAACCAATCTGAAGAGGTACAAGTGGAATCGTTCCACTTGTTAATGCCGACGCAGTAGCGTATGCCGCAAAGGAGTTAGCAAATAAAAGTAATAGTGCTCCAGTAAATGCTGGTGCCAATAGTGGAATAGCAACATATCGCCAGAACTGCCATTTTGATGCACCTAGGCTTCCGGCGGCTTCACGCCACTCAAGACGTAGCCCATCAATAGCGGGCAAGATAACGATGATCATCAATGGGATTTGAAAGTATAAATAAACTAAAACTAATCCTGAGAATGTAAAGAGAGTCCAACCGCCAGAATATAAATCGATTCCGATTTTCTTCAGAGCAGTGGTGAGCAAGCCATATGTACCAATTGATGCGATAAAGAAAAATGCGAGAGGAACACCACCTGTGTTGGCAAAGACGCCTGAGGCAGTTTGAATCACTCTGCGCAGAATGCGAATATTTGAAATGGTGATGGCATAGGCAGCTATGAATCCAAAAATTGCTGCAGTAATTGCTGAGATTGCCGAAAGCAACATGCTTTGTTGGAAAGATAGAAGGTAGA
>JBIKPX010000017.1:0-14051 GCA_044357195.1 Candidatus Planktophila sp.
CCAAATCGAGAAATAAGATTTACCGCCATGTTATATGTCGGAGAAAATGATGAACGAAGTGGGTACGTTCTAGTAGATGCCAAACCAGCTGCTGTTCCAGAATCAATGCTAGGTGACCATTGAATAACTGCATTTCCTTCAATATCAATTCCACGACGGCCCGCACGACCAGTTAACTGAGTAAATTCTCCAGGAGTAATTGGCACATGTGCTTCACCGTTGTACTTAACGAGCTTTTCTAACACCACTGTTTTAGCAGGCATGTTAATTCCCAGTGCCAAAGTTTCAGTGGCAAAGACAGCTTTGACTAAACCTCTTTGAAATAGATCCTCAACCGCAGATTTAAAACTAGGTAGAAGGCCCGCATGGTGTGCTGCGATTCCCCTCTCCAACGCCGCGAGCCAATCGGAGTGATTGAGTACTTCCAGGTCTTCTTGCGAGAGATTCTGAGTGTACCTATTTGCTGTCTCAACAATTTCTTTACGTTCATCAGCTGACGTAAGTTTTATGCCTGCCTGCAAACATTGTTTCACTGCAGCGTCGCAACCGATTCTGGAGAATATAAAAGTAATAGCTGGCAGAAGTGACATTCGATCTAGCTTTTCAATAATTTCTGCACGAGAAAGTTTATTTGAATCTTCAATCCAACGAGATTGTCTGCCGCCCCTGGTACGTACTTTTCGAAGAGCTTCGCTCTCTAACTTAAGAATTTCCGGATTAATCTGACCGGGCTTAGTAAACAAATCCGCCAATTTATTGCCGATCAATACATGCTGATACAAGGGAATAGGTCTTACTTCACTAACGATCACATCGATAGTTCCTCGAACTTCTCCCAACCACTCCCCGAATTCTTCGGCATTTGAAACCGTTGCCGATAAAGAAATAACTTGAACACTTTCCATGAGGTGGATAAGTACTTCTTCCCAGACCGCACCGCGGAACTTATCGGCTAAATAGTGCACTTCATCCATTACAACCGAACCCAAGTTGGTTAACGTGCTTGATCCTTGATACAGCATGTTGCGAAGAACTTCGGTAGTCATAACTAATATGGAAGCTTCGCTATTTATATTGGTATCACCCGTTAATAATCCGACATTGTCACTCCCAAATCGCTCAACGAATTCTTGATACTTCTGATTAGAAAGTGCCTTTATCGGAGTCGTGTAAAAACACTTCTTGGAGTGCTTAATTGCTAAAAATGCGGCAAATTCTCCAACAACGGTTTTGCCTGCCCCCGTGGGAGCTGCGACCAATACGCCATGTCCATCTTCAACACTGTTACACGCCGCTATCTGAAAATCATCAAATGCAAAGTCGAACGAATCTACAAACTCCTGAGTAAGAGGATGAGTCGACCGTTTTTTAGCTGCCGCAAATTTCTCTGCCGGAGGGATCACTTTCTCCATGTCAGCCCAGCACCAGGAACGCATTCAGCGCTAATAGGTAGAGCGCCAATTCTTTCGCCATCAGCATATGCAACAGCGTCAGAACTAATACGCACTTTCTTTGTCCGATAGATATTAACCTCAGGATGATTTATGTGCGTGCCTGAATACACGGTCGGAAATACTCGAATGAATTCCAATTTGGAAATCGGGCTTAAAACCATCACATCAAATAATCCATCTGTGAGAGATGCCTGTGGACACACTTGCATGCCTCCCCCATAACTAGATCCGTTACCAACTGCAATCAACATCGCTTCTGTTTCAATGGTGCGATCATCTAACTTAATAGTGAAGTGAGATGGCCTAAAAGTTGGAAGCTCCAAAGCTATTGCGACGTTGTACTTGGCCGGCCCTTTTGGCCACTTAAGTGTGTTCGCTTTTTCATTGACCGTGGAATCAAACCCTGATGAAAGAACTGCTCCGAACCACTCTCCATCGACTAAACCTAAATCTATCGCACTAGGTTGCTGAGTGGTTACGAAATCTAATTGCTTCTCGAAATCAATTAACGACCATTTAAGAGCTCTAACGAAATCATTGCCTGTGCCAGCCGGAATGACAGCAAACGGAATTTTCGATGGAACAACTGCTTGCAGAATTAGATGGGCTAAACCATCTCCTCCAACGCAGATAACACCAGGACATTGTGGATGATTACTAAGAAAGAAACGAAGATCATTCAGCACATTCTCTGCTGACGTGCCTGAAATTATCTGATAATCAAGATCGTGCTTAGAGAAATAGCCTGCAACGGTCTTACCAACCTGTGCACCCTTACCCTGACCTGAAGTTGGATTTATGACTATTGCCCATAAGCAATTAGACACGATCAGGGTTCTTTCTATCCCTGCGTTTATCATTGAGAACAGCGAATAATCCAGCAAGCAAATAAAGAGCAATCAGCGGAAGAGCCAACAAAGCCATGGTTAGCGGGTCAGGTGTTGGTGTGAAAGCGGCTGTAAACAAAACAATGGAGAAAACCCAAATGCGCCATGGTTTCAAAATTGTCGTACCTCTAAGGAACCCGATCAAATTTAGACTAATTAGAAAAACAGGCAGCTCAAATGCTAATCCAAATAGCAGAATAATTCTTAAAACGAAGTCTAGGTAATCATCGAACTTAACTAGGTTGGTCAAGGTCTCTGGAGTGAAACCGAATAACACCTTGACTGCAGTTGGAAGGATTGCGTATCCCAAATAAGCACCTACTGCAAAAAAAGGTGTTGCCGCAACAATAAAGAATATTGAATTCCGTCTTTCTTTTTTGTGCAAACCGGGTGCGATGAAAGACCATAATTGAAACAACCACACTGGAGCTGCAACAATGATTCCAGTCAATAAAGCAACTTTGATCTGTAAATTTAAAGGGCCAAGAACGCCGCTTATGTACAGAGCGCCGCAATATTGCTTGCCTTGTTCCTGCGCTGCGCGCAAATCACAGACAGGACTGGCTAATTGCACAACTATGTCGTTATAGAAATACCAACCAAGGATTGCAAAGAGCGAAATAGCAAGAGCCGAACGCATGATGCGCTTGCGCAATTCGCGAAGATGATCAAGCAAGGGCATGCGACCACCCGAAGAGGTCGTCATTGAATTATTTCTCAGTTGACTCGTCGTTATCTGATTTCTTGTCGTCTTGCTTCATTTCCTTTAATTCGCTCTTAAAAATGCGCATACTCTTTCCTAAAGAGCGGGCAGAATCAGGAAGACGTTTTGCGCCAAAGAGAACTAGTACAACTAAGAGAAGAATGAGGATGTGGCTTGGTTCGCGCAAAAACATGATTTCTCGCTTTCTGAACAGAAGATCTGTGCGTAACTTTATCCCACAAGGGGCCGTAAAACCTACCCAACTGCCCTAAACGTATAGATCCAGTGCCTTCTTTGCCCTCAATTGCACCTGGGAACGAACGTCGAGCGGTTGGATGAGAATTGCCGACGACCTCAAACTAGAAATAGTTCGGATAATCCATTCAATATTATAAACCGAACTTTTAATAATGTTGCCTTGATGGAATTCCTCAGCAATTTTGACATTAAAAGTCTCCGCAATTTTACGTGAATTTGATTGAATCTTTATATGAACTTCAATGTGATCATCTTCTGCAAGTTCAATCTTTCGTATTTCGTTGCCGATGCTTGCACTTACTTCACCGTGCAAAATGCGATCCAGCCGAAAGGATCTAAAATCTTGAGCTAGATGACAAAAAGACTCTACATACTCATGAGTCTCATCGTGCTTAATTGAGAAAGGAGTAATTTCTCTACTTGTAATCTCATCACGTGAGAATGAGTGATAAGAAATTATTAAGTTCTTCTTTGTTGCTATCGCCGAATTTACTACCGTTCTCAATTCATTTGGAACAGCTCCTGACAGCGCAACCGGGGCCGTAACTTTAGATTTCTTGGTCAGTCGCGAGATGAGATCCTCTATTGCCTGGACCTGAGCATCACTCGGAGAATAAGACTCTCGTAATATGCAGAGTCCAATAATGATGGCGCCTACTTCTATAGTCGTGAGCTTTCGAGGCTTACTCAGAACCTCTGCATTTCTAATTGATACATAACCTGATTCAAAAGATAAATCGATCAACTCCAGAGCTGTATAGCCTGGCAATCCGCACATCCACAAGGTATTCAAATCGTCTAAAACATCCGCTTTGCTAATTTGAAAATCTTTAGCAATTTGTGCCAAAGCTATACCTTGATTAGCAATCAAATAGGGAACCAAATCGAGCAGACGATTTACTTGACTATCTTGGATTTGCTTAACCATGGACTTGGACCAACTGATTCAGCGCTTCAATGACAGAGCGTCTTAGTGATTCAGGACTAAGAACGATTACATCATCTAAATGCCACAAGATGAGCGCAATCATCTCTTCTTCGGAAGAGTAGGAAATTTTAATGAAGTCGAACTCTTCGCCACTTTCAATAGTTGAGGCAAGAATTCTCAACTGTGATCCTCTGCCGGTTCGAACCTGTAAGTGAACTTCGGACAAAGAAAGGCTCTCCTTGAAAGAAATATCGGTCTTGTAGTCATCGGGAATTTCATAGCAATCTGTTTTCTTCGAAACCGTCAATTCACCTATGACTCGATCGCTACGAAAAGTTCTGTTTTCAGACTTATCTACATCTAAACCTGAGAAGTACCAAAATCCTTTGAGTGAAAAATAGGAATAAACATGAACCTTGCGAACATTGGCAATCATTTCGGCATCCAAATACTTGAATTCGACAACTCTGCGATCAGCAATAGCACTGATTAGTTCACTAAGAAATGCTGGCGCCGTGAGAATGACTGGCGCAAAAGCTGGAATTTCAGAAATATCAGCTGGCACTGAAACAGCGGATAACTTACGTATTGCTTTTTGCGAAACATCGCTTAAAGAGGTGTCTTTCCATAATTGTGCGGCCAAAGACATGTAGGCGATTTCATTTGGGGAAAAACCATCCTTGTCCATTTCGAAATTCTCAGCCCGTATGCGATATCCCACTTCGTCATCGAAGAGTGGATCTAATCCAGAAACTTCAATTTCAATACCTAAGGTTCGAAGTTCGTCTTTGTCTCGTTCGAACATTCGCTCCATAGATTCATTGGAGCCTTCGTAACCTTCAATGGTTCTAAATATCTCTGACTTTGTGATGTAACGTTTTGTAGCAAGCAATGCAACAACTAAATTTACTAAACGCTCACTCTTCCGCGACACCGTAAGCACCTTTTGACGGACGCCTGCGACGTGCAAGCACTTCAACTCCTGGAGCCATTCGCCGACTGACAATGAGGAAACCTGTGTGGCCAATCATTCGTTGCATCGGACGAACAGCTAATCCTTCATGATGCCAATCTCTGACAATGGTTTCTGAACTCAGCGGTTCGGTAAAATGTCCATCTTCTTTAAGGGCTTCGGCTGTTGCAGATAGCTGCGTCGTGGTTGCAACGTATGCCAAGAAGACGCCACCTGGTCTAAGAATTTTCGCGGCGTAATCCACGCACTCCCATGGGGCTAACATATCTAGAACCACTCGGTCATACTTGTTATCCGAATTTGAATCCTGAACAGAGCCCACGGTTAACTTCCAATTAGATGGTAACGATCCAAAGTACGTCTGCACATTTTCTTTAGCAATTTCCGCGAAATCTTCTCGCCGTTCAAAACTATCGAGTTGACCCTGCGGACCAATAGCTCGCAAAAGTGAAATAGCAAGAGCACCGCTTCCAACTCCTGCTTCGACAACTTTTGCGCCAGGAAAAATGTCGGCAACACCAATAATCATGGCAGCATCTTTGGGATAAACAATTGTTGCTCCCCGTGGCATAGATAGAACAAAATCGCCTAATAGAGGTTTGAATGCCGTAAATTTTAATCCTGCGCTTGTGCTTACAACACTGCCTTCAGGTATCCCGACAAGATCATCATGGACGATCCAACCTTTATGCGTGTGCCATTCTTTGCCTTGCGTAATAGTGAATGTATACATCTTTCCCTTGGGATCGGTAAGTTGAATTCGATCACCAATCGAGAAAAACCCATCATTAGACATGGCTGTATCTTATGGGTGCAAGTAGTGGATTATCAGAGTATCTTCGCGCAAGTGAACCAGTTACGGCTCTCTCCCAGCAGGGTAAATGACTTTTCAAATTGTCCTTTGCTCTACAAATATCGAACGATAGACCAATTGCCCGAATCCCCTAGTTTGGATGCCGAACGTGGCACGTTGGTTCACACCGTTCTACACGACCTCTTTGAATCACCTGCACCATCTCGAACGATTAAACAAGCAACTGATCTCCTACCTACTAGATGGCAGGAACAACTGGCGTTAAAGCCCGAATTAGCATCGTTAATAACCAGTGAAAAAGAGTGGCTTGATCGGGCTACAGCTCTACTCACAACTTACTTCGAATTAGAAAATCCAACATCGTTTGAACCTACGCACAGAGAATTGCACTTAGAGCAGGATCTATCCGATGAAATATATCTGCACGGTTACGTAGATCGTTTAGATGTTGCCCCCACAGGTGAAGTTCGAATTATTGATTACAAAACAGGAAAAGCACCTAAACCAGGTTGGGAAGAAAAAGCCTTATTTCAGTTAAGAGTGTATGCATTGCTGTACTGGAAAGAACACAATGTAATCCCAAAATTACTTCAACTGATCTATCTGGGTGATGGCAATCTCTTAAAAAGCACTCCTACGGAAAATGAACTACTTTCCACCGAAAAAGCCCTTCTTAAAGTTGCTGCATCAATTAATGAAGCTATGCAAACAAATACTTGGAATCCACGAAAGAGCAGATTATGTGATTGGTGTTCTTTTAAGCCAATCTGTCCTGCTCATAACTAATCTGTAAATTCGCATAACTAAGTTCCTGTAGTGATTTAATCACCCGTAAACGTTCTCTGGGCAAAATCTCAACAAAATGAGGGACAGCTATTGCATTAGCACCGCTTGCAATTGCGGCCTTTACTCCATTCGGTGAATCTTCAAGAATCAAACACTCTCGGATCTGCACCGCAAATTTCTCGGCTGCCATTAAATAAGCTTCAGGATTTGGCTTTGGGCTTTCAACATCATCGGCAGAAAGTGAAAAACTAAAAGAGTGCTGCGGCACGCTCTGAAGAACTGCATCAACTAAAACTCTTGGACTCGCTGAAACTAAGGCTGTGGGAATTTTGTTCTGCTTTAAATCCTCTAGAAGTTCCAGCGCCCCCGGCATAACCGGTGCTCCAGAACTTAGCTTCTTTGTCATTAAAGAAATGACTGCATCGGTAAAATACTCAGGAGATTTATCTGTCTTTACTTTGTCAAACATATATTGACCAACTTTGCTCAATGGTCCGCCTAAGCAATAGTTCTGATCTTCTTGTCTCCATTGATAACCAAAATCTGCCATCAACTCTGTCTCTGCTTGCAACCACATAGGTTCAGAATCAACAAAAAGACCATCCATGTCGAAAAACACTGCGCTATAAAAGTTTGCCATCCTAGATCGCGACTCCAAGTAGAGCATCCAGTGTGCGAGAGAGCTCTCCTGGGTTACCACCTTCTGCACCCTTTGCAGATTCGCTAATCCAATCTTGCAGTAGTACAAAAACCTTCTTTGTATCTAAATTATTTGATAAAGCTTGAATAATCTCTCGGATCAACTTCGAGGTTGGAGCGCATTGAGTTTGAGATAACACAAGTGTAAGTGAATCTAAAAAGGATTGCGCAGTAAGAAGTAGTTCATCGTCCCACATGCGATCAGCGGTATAATTGTTCATCATTAACGCACATCGAATAGTCATTGGATTAACTCCAGAACGTACTAATGTTGAAACAAAAACTAAATTGCCTAAACTCTTGCTCATTTTCTGTCCATTCAAACCGATCATTCCGGTGTGAACATAAAACTGCGCAAAGCTGCGACCTGTAGATACTCGTGCTTGTGCGGCGCTCATTTCGTGATGAGGGAAAATAAGATCACTTCCACCACCTTGAATGTCAATGAGAAAATCAGAGTCTTGTTCTGGCAACAAATAATTCAAAGCTATGGCGCAACATTCGATGTGCCATCCTGGACGACCTTGGCCGTGAATACTTGGCCATCTTGGTTCATTGGGACGCTGGGCCAGCCACACTAAAGAATCAAGCGGATTTTCTTTTCCCGCGCGATCTGGATCTCCTCCTCTTTCTGCGAAAATCTTGAGGGATTCTTCCTTACTTAAGTGACTACGAGTTCCGAAATCTGGATCGCTATGAACGCGAAAATAGAGATCCTCGTTAACACCATAGATTGCGTCGGCACTCTTTAACTCTTCAATTTTCTTAGTTACTAAAGGAATAGCTTCAACTGCTCCTATGTAATTTTCAGGCGGAATGACGTGCAAAGCAGTCATATCACTTCTGAATAGATCAATTTGTGATTGTGCAAGTTCTTGCCAATCCACTCCATCACGATTGGCTCGTTCGAGAAGGGGGTCATCAATATCTGTAATATTTTGAACGTAGAGAACCTTTGAACCTGTCGCACGTAAATATCTGTTTATCAGGTCAAATGAAAGGTACGTGGCTGCGTGACCTAAATGTGTTGAATCATAGGGAGTGATTCCGCATACGTACATGCGATACATTTTTTTTCGAGGCAGAACTTGAATCGAATTGGTCGCCGTATTGAGCAAAGAAAGTTCTGGAAAATCATATTTAGAATCAATGGTTGGTATGTATACCTCAGGCCAAGATTTCATGTTCCTATACTAATGCATCAAGGAATAATCGCGCCCTAAAATGCGGGCCAAGGAATCGCTGGCCATTCAGTACTTGGTAGTGGAAAACATCTCATCTTGATTAAATCTTGAATTCGCGATTGCAAAGCAACAACTTCAACCGGAGTAATTAGTGATTGCAATAATGCACTTTCATCGCTTTCCAATATCCCTTGTAGCGATACTAGGGAATTCAATTCTTCTTCCGATAAATCACTGCCGGCCCACTGCCACAGGACTGTTCGCAATTTATATTCATGATGAAAAGTAACTCCGTGATCGCATCCATATAACTTTCCCTCTGGATGTGGCAACAAATGTCCAATTTTGCGATCCGTGTTATTTATTACGGCATCAAAGAGTGCCATCTTACGCAATTGTGGATCATCTTGACTAAAGAATTCCGCTAAATCTACTTCAACATCTATGTCAATCCACTCCTGGACCATTCCTTGGCCAAAAGGTCCGTCACGCAAAATTGTTAAAGGAACGATGTGCATCTGTAAATACTCACTAATCAAATACGCTGCAAACTCACGCTGAGCTAAGTTTCCATCTGGAAAGTCCCAAAGTGGGCGCTCCCCCGCGATAGGTTTATAAATACACTTTATTGATTGATCACCGAATGTGCACTCTGCCAACAAAGTTGCATTGGATGCATCAATTAAACGACCAGTAACAACTAAGTCGCCTTCTTTAAGGATTTTTTCCACATCAATCATCTTCGATACCCGTTAGATCGAGGGCATAAGTGACCGTTTGGATCTATTGGAATTCCACAGAATGGACATGGCAAACGGCCTGCACCGGCCAGGGATAAACATCGCTTAGCAAAAGAAGCCGCTTGCGTGGGCGAAACATGAACGCGCAGAAGATCGACAGATAAATCTTTTTCATCAAAAACAATCTCATCATCAGTGTCATCGTCATTACTCGTTACTTCGCGCAATTCATAGACAATCAGCGAATTCTGAGCATCCCATGCCATAGCGATCACACCAGCTCGAAATTCTTCGAAAATTGGTTGCTCTAATGGTGCGTCATCGATGTCATTGCTCTTTACAACAACTGTTGGATCTGACTTTTTAATTTCGCGCAGCATGATTTTTGTGCGCTCCCCTAAAGCAACCACTTGGGATTTTTCTACTAGCACTGAAACAACGCGTGCGCCCGTGCGAGCTTGAATGAAGAATGTGCGCTCACCTGGTGCTCCGACTGTTCCAGCTACAAACCTTTCTACAGGGTTAAATTCGTAAATTATCGGAGTCATTTACTACCCGATCCGCCACCAAGAAGTGTTTTGCCAGAGCGCTTTTTTTGAGACAAGTACTCAAAATTGGTTGCTAAGTCATTGAGATGTAGCAATCGAAAACTTCCTTTGCTGAAATCCAGAACAGAAATCGAGGCCGGATCAATCACAATCTTCTGAAACTTGTCTAAATGCAGATCCAAGGCAGTTGCGATCAAACTCTTAATCACATCGCCATGACTAACAATCAAACTAACACCAGTACCTGTTTTTTTAATACTTTGGCGCAGTGCCTTTTCAGCCCTTTGCTGCATTTGCAGTAAACTTTCACCCTTGGGAAACTTCATTTCACTGGGTGTATTTTGGACAACTCGCCACTCTTTTCGAAGCGATAAAGCCAGTAACTTCTTTCCCGTCCAATCTCCATAATCAACTTCGGTAACATTGGGATCAAATAGAATCTTCTTGCGAACGCTCGTATCCTGCGATTGCAGCCAAGGTTCTAGCGTTGCCAAACATCGCTCGAGCGGACTAATACGGATATCTCTAAATTGAGCACTGCCTAATCGACTGGTAAGAAGTTCGGCCTGCTCTTTGCCTTTTGTACTTAAACTCACACCGGAAGCACGACCTGCCAAAATCCCTTTTTCATTGGCAACGGAATGTGCATGGCGGAGCAAAATTACTGTGGTCACAGAGCAAGGTTATCGGGATTTGGCAAAGCACACTTGCTAAGGTCGCGCTATGCAACTACGACGTGCGGGCAAGAGCGGCCTCATGCTTTCTCGAATCGGCCTTGGAACAATGACGTGGGGCCGTGACACAGACGAACATGAAGCAGCAGATCAGTGTCGAGCATTTCTGGATGCGGGTGGCAACTTCTTAGATACTGCTGCCGTTTATGGAGATGGCGATAGCGAGCGAGTTATCGGTGGACTTATAGGCACGCTCTTTGAAAGAAATAACGTCGTTATCGCTTCAAAAGCGGGAATTAGTTTTCCAGATGGTCTGCGTAAAGTTGATAATTCCCGCTCTTCTCTAATCGCCCAACTAGATGCATCCTTACAAAGACTTAACACCGATTACTTGGATCTATGGCAAGTGCAGACTTGGGATGCGCAAACACCTTTGGATGACACCTTATCCGCCCTTGATTATGCCTATGCAAGTGGAAAAGCAAGGTATGTCGGAATATCAAATTTCTCCAGCTGGCAAAGTGCACATGCAATTACACGACAAGAAGTAATTGCGAATAAAGCACCGATTACAACAATCCAAAATGAGTATTCACTTCTTAATCGCAAGGTAGAAGAAGATCTTGTCGATGCCGCCAATACTCTAAACGTAGGTCTACTTGCTTGGTCTCCTCTTGGTCGCGGTGTACTTACCGGAAAATATCGAAAAGGTGTACCCAGTGATTCCAGAGCTGCCACACCGCACTTTGCATCATTCGTCGAACCCTATTTATCTGATAAACAATCTCAGATTGTTGAAGCAGTATGTGTAGCCGCAGAAGGGTTGGGTTATTCGCCACTCGAAGTAGCTCTAGCTTGGGTCAGAGATGCTCCTGCTGTAACAAGTGTGATTCTGGGAGCCCGAACCGGCGCACAACTTCGCGGTGCGCTATCTAGTGAAGAAGTTACTTTGCCTGAAGTAGTGCGCAGTGCTTTAAATGAAATATCAAGAGTTTCGTAAAAAACTCTCTAAAACATTTACGCCAAATTTCAAGCCTTCAACAGGAACTCTCTCATCTACACCGTGGAAAAGCGCCATAAAATCTAAATCTGGCGGCAATTTTAAAGGTGAAAATCCATATCCAATTATTCCTAATTCACTTAAAGCCTTGTTATCGGTACCACCACTCATCAGATATGGAACTGGGATTCCTTCTGGATCGAATTGCAAAATGGAGTTAGTCATTGCATCAACCAAATCACCTTCGAAATCTACTTCCAGAGCAATGTCATGCGTAATTGTTTGAACAGAAATATCTGGACCAATGATTTGCCGTACTGTCGCATTTAATTCATCTTCCATTCCCGGAAGGAATCGTCCATCGATGACAGCAGTTGCACTTTGTGGAATCACGTTTGCTTTATATCCTGCATCAAGCATTGTCGGATTTGCAGTATTTTGCAAAGTAGCACCAATCATTCTTGCCATAGGACCGATTTCTGCGAGTAAAGGACGCAAATCCTTTTCATCATATTTTTTGCCTGATACTTCTGCTATTTTTTTAAACAAGATCTTTACCGTTTTGGTATATCTCTGAGGCCATTCATAATTTCCAATTGCAGCAACAGCTTCACTCAAACGTGTGAGAGCATTTTCAGGATTCATCATCGATCCATGACCAGCGCGACCTTCTGCGCTTAATCGCATCCAATGGATGCCTTTTTGAGCAGCTTCAATAAAATAAAGACGTTTATTATCTGCAAGAGTTACGGAGAATCCACCAACTTCAGAAATAGCTTCTGAACATCCACTAAAAACTTCAGGGTGATTAGCGACCATCCATCTAGAACCAAAAAGTGAGCCTGCTTCTTCGTCTGCAAAAAACGCGAGAACTACGTTACGAGGAGGTTTAATTCCCTTTCTTGACCACATACGAAAAATTGCAATGATCATTGCATCCATATTTTTCATATCCACTGCGCCGCGACCCCAGATCATTCCATCTTTAATTACGGCAGAAAAAGGATCAACGCTCCAATCTTCTGCACTAGCTGGAACAACATCTAAATGTCCATGAACTACTAACCCTGGTCGACTTTGATCTTCACCTTCTATGAAAGCTACAACATTGCATCGCCCAGGTGCTGATTCATATATTTTTGCTTCGATTCCTGATTCGTTGAGTAGTTCAACAACTTTGCTTGCTACAGCGGATTCATCACCTTTGCCATCACCGTAATTAACGCTGGGAATTCTTATGAGGGTTTGGCAAATAGAAATCGCTTCAGATTCCAACTCTGCTCGATCGGCATCACTTAATTGCATCGGAGTCATACGCTTATCTTCCCCTAAGAACTTCACTTTTGCTTACCTTTACAGGCATTGCTATCGTTGTGCACGCACTCGTCCGGGTGGCGGAATTGGCAGACGCGCTAGCTTGAGGTGTTAGTGCCCGCAAGGGCTTAGGGGTTCAAGTCCCCTCTCGGACACAAAAATATGGAACTATCAGCATCGTGAAACTAAGCGATGCAATGGGATTGATACGCGAAGTTCCTGATTTTCCCAAAAAAGGGATTTTGTTCCAAGACATCACTCCGCTGCTTTCAAATGCACAAGCCTTCAGTGTGATCATCACCCACATGGTTAACTCTTCTTCGAATTTCGATTACGTGGCTGGAATGGAAGCACGAGGATTCATCTTTGCAGCATCTATCGCAAATCAATCTCATCGTGGCTTCATTCCTATTCGTAAATCAGGAAAGCTACCTGCAGATACACACTCAGAGAGTTACGGTCTTGAATACGGAGCTGACACACTTCAAGTACATAAAGATGCTTGCGCCGCCCCTTCCCAAGTTTTGATAGTAGATGACGTGCTTGCAACAGGTGGCACAGCCTGTGCCGCAATACGTTTAATCGAAAAAACAGGCGCATCGGTACTTAAATTAGTTTTCTTGCTTGAATTAGAAGAATTGAAAGGACGCGAAAATATTCTTCAGCAATTTCCACACATGGACATCCAATCCCTGAAGAAGATCTAATCAATGAAAACTTCCACGCCAAAAATTACTCAGATACAGGGTTTACGCGCCCTTGCTGCCTTGTTGGTGACCTTATTTCATGCGAAGTGGGTAAGTGGAGGATTCATAGGCGTAGACATCTTCTACGTTATTAGCGGATTTCTAATTACAGGGTTATTGATCCGCGAAATAGAACGCACTGGAACAATAAATTTCAAAGAGTTCTATGCCCGTCGATTCAAGCGATTACTTCCAACTTCGTTCTTTGTTTTGGCAATAACTGCAGTATTTTCTTGGCTGCTCATTCCGGCCACAATGCGCTCATCGCTGGGCCGAGACATTATCGCCGCCGCTCTATATGTTTCTAATTATCTCTTTGCATGGTGGCAAGCTGACTATCAGA
>JBIKPX010000077.1:0-4477 GCA_044357195.1 Candidatus Planktophila sp.
TAAGGTTTTGATTTAATTCCTTGCGCTGCAAATGTGGCATAAGCATTTGCAACATCTATGACATGCGGACTTGCAGGTCCAAGAGCCACAGATGGTGTTGGCATCATCGCAACAGTTTCTGGAATACCAGCGCGACGTGCTGCGCTAACAACATTATCTAGACCTGCTTTTTGTCCAAGTGGAACATAAACGGTATTGATGGAGTGCTTTGTTGCAAATAACAAATCAACTTGGCCCCACCCTTCATTGCCATAATTTCCCACTTCATATGGCTTTCCTAAATCATCAAATGTTTGTGGTGAATCACCATTCCACATTGATGTCAGTGGAATCCCTGCCTCTAACGCTGCAACTAGTGCAAAGGACTTAAAAGTAGAACCAGCGAGTGCAATTGCTTGGGTGGCATCGTTTAGTTGGCGCTTTAAATAATCGGCGCCGCCATACATGGCAACAACTTCACCTGTGCCGGGGCGGATGGCAACCAGTGCGATATGTAGGTTTTCTGGCACTTTAGCTGGTGTTAATTTGTTGATTGCATCAACGGCCGCGGTCTGCGCCTTTTGATCCAGGGTGGTTTTAATTACCAGACCGCCGACTAGTAATTGCTCTTCTGTAAAACCCAGACCTTTGAGTTCTTTTGAAACTGCTTCAATAATGTGACCCTTCGGTCCGCTTAAAGATCCTGATGTCACACGTGGTGCGATAACTGGAAACTTTAACTTTGCAGCATCTTCTTCGGTCAACCACTCTGCTTCGATCATTCCTTTTACTACGTAATTAAAACGATTGGTCAGACGCTCTTCATTTTCTTTGGAGTATGAAGGATCATAAAAACCAGGGGAGCGCAAAATACAAGAGATCACAATCGCTTGAGCATTTGTGAGTTGATCTACGTTGCGATTGAAATACTGCTGGGCAGCGGTCTGCACACCATATGAACCACGACCAAAGTAAATGGTGTTGAGGTAACTTTCAAAGATCTGATCTTTAGAGAGTTGGTTCTCTAGTTTTATTGCAATCACTAACTCTTTGATCTTGCGCTGAATTGTGCGCTCAGGAGATAAGAATGCAGTCTTTGCATACTGCTGCGTAATGGTCGAACCACCCTGAAGGGATCCACCACGTAAATTATTTATTACAGCGCGCGCAATACCAGTGATGCTAAATGCACGGTTTGAATAAAAGCTTCGATCCTCCGCTGCTAAGACAGCGTGTCGAACATTCATGGGAATTTGTGCAAGCGGAACGATCTGCCGGTTTTCTGAACCAATGCGACCGATTTCTTCACCATTTGAATATTGAATAATTGTTGATTGGCTATTTACGAAAGCATTTGGATCTGGAACAGAGACTGTGAAATAGGCAAAGGCAAAAAGGGTTGAACCCGCGATAAAGCCAAAGCCGGCTAGGAAAATCGCTGATCTAATAACAAATTTACGCACGGCGACAGATTACCCCTTTACCCAATCATCATCTTCAAGCGTGCGTACACGCCGAGGTGGTTTGCGTTCTATTCCATCTCCTAGAACAAAAGATGCGCACAAATGATTCCAGGAACAGTCGCGGCAGACTTCAACGATATACACACGAAATTCTCCGAATTCACGTTCCATCTCCGAAAGTTCATCTGGAGTTTTAATTCGACCTGAGAACTGACCTAATTGATCGCCAAAGGCGTAGCGCAATTCAACAAGTGATGTTTTTTTACATACCGGACAGTTTCGTTGAACTCTTTGACCGTGAAACTTTGCAGCGCGCATTAGGTAAGGATCGGCATCGCACGCATCTACAACACCACGAAATAACTTCATAAGCGTTGCGCGCTTATCAAGTGAGTAGTCGATATAGGAGCGTTGCGATTTCATAATAGGCAAGAATAATCCTTGATTGCTTACTACGCTTGCCCTATGAGTTTCTGGGAACTTCTACGTCACCCCAGGCTTTCTCGATTACTCGGGGTGCGCTGGAGCGGTCAGGCAACTGATGGTTTATTCCAAAGCGCACTTGCATCCTTTGTTTTATTCTCACCAGAGCGCCAAGCAGATGCTCTCAGTGCTGCTATTGCCTTTGCAGTTGTTTTATTGCCGTATTCACTCGTTGGTCCTTTTGTTGGAACAATTCTTGATCGTGTTTCCAGACAACGTGCACTCTTATTTTCTAATCTTGCGCGAGCCGCAAACTTACTAGTTGTCTCTGCACTCGTCTTTGCTGGACAGACAGGTGTTGTATTAACAGTATTTGTCCTCATCGCATTTGGAATTAATCGTTTGATCTTGGCCGGACTCTCTGCAGGTTTGCCTCTGGTGATCGAAACAAAATCCCTAATTAGCGCAAATGCATTAGCTGTTACAGGCGGATCTGTCCTAGTTGTTCTCGGTGGCGGACTTGGTGTGGCAATTAGAAACCTCTTTGATGGCTTAGCTGTGGCCGATCACGCCGATGCCATCATGGTTTTATTTGCAGCAGGTGGTTATCTCTCTGCAGCGCTGCTTACATTGCGCGTAGGCAAAAAAGAAATTGGGCCTCTGCCACATGAAGTAAAAGAGGCAAGCTTTAAAGAAGGTATTAATGAAATGCGCGAAGGCTTTGCATTCCTGCGCACACATTCAGATGCAATTCGCGGAATTATTGCAACGGCTGTACAACGCGGTGGAATCACAGCGCTTACTCTTACGGCGCTTTTGTTAGAACGAAATACTTTTAACTCACCATCTAATCCAGAAGCGGGGCTAAAAGGATTTGGAATTGTTTTAACAATTGCCGGCGTTGGAATAACACTTGGCGCACTCACAGCGCCTTATGGCGTAAGACGCTTTGGGCGCCACAGATGGATTAAGTGGTCCCTACTCGTCGGCGCTGGCGGACCAATGTTTTTAGTTATTTCCCAAACTGAAATTGCGCTAGCTCTAACCGGATTTTTTGTGGCTCTCTGTGGGCAAAATGTGAAAGTAACCAATGATGCGCTCGTGCAATCAAAGATCGATGATTACTACCGTGGTCGCGTATTTGCTGTCTATGACGTATTAGTAAATGGAGCAATTGTTAGCGGTGGATTAATTGCGGCTTTGATGCTTCCAACTAGTGGTGTGACGCCGTGGGTTCCAGCACTTGTTAGTGCAAGTTACTTACTTGTGGCACTTCGCCTGCTTCGGCCAGAGAAGTTCTTTCTTAAGAGTTAGTTTTCCACCACTCAAGTAATTCTTCTGTTGCAGCTTGCTCACCGATTGGCCCACGCTCTAAGCGGATCTCCATTAAAAAATCCAGTGCGCGACCAACTGCTGCAGATGGCTTGATACCTAATATTTCCATGATTTGTGCGCCATCTAGATCGGGTCGAATCTTTGATAACTCTTCTTGTTCCATAAGAACAGCAATTCGATTTTCTAAACTGTCATAGGTCGCAGCCAAACGTTGTGCTTTCTTTGCATTACGAGTTGTGCAATCGGCGCGAGTTAGAACGTGTAAATGTGTGAGTAAATCACCTGCATCTCGCACATACCTGCGCACAGCAGAATCACTCCATTCACCGTCGCCATAACCATGAAAACGCAGGTGCAGAGCAATAAGAGTTTCCACAGCTTCAATTGTGTGATTATCAAAGTGCAGAGCTTTAAGACGCGTTACGGCAAGACGTGCACCAACAACTTCGTGGTGATGAAATGAAACGCCGCCACCATCGATGAGTGCGCGAGTCTTTGGTTTTCCGATGTCGTGTAATAGCGCGGCTAATCTGCTCACAAGATTTGGCCCATCTAAACGGTGTTCAAGTGCAATTGCTTGCTCCAGCACTGTCAGTGAGTGTTCATAGACATCTTTGTGGTGATGGTGCTCATCAATTTCTAATTGCAACTTTGGAATTTCTGGCAAGACAAGGGCAGCAAGCCCAGTCTCAACAAGAATGGTAATTCCGGTGCGCGGATTATTAGACATAAGAATTTTTATGAATTCATCTCGAATCCGCTCTGCAGAAATAATAGAGATGCGATCTGTCATGGAGTTCATGGCAGATAAAACATCTGGTGCTATTTCAAAATCTAGTTGGCTAGCAAAGCGCGCAGCACGCATCATGCGAAGTGGATCATCAGAAAAAGATTGTTCAGCGCTACTTGGTGTGCGAAGTAGTTTCTTACTTAAATCAATCAGACCATTAAATGGATCTAGAAACTCTGGTTTTTCAGAGGTTAATTCAAGTGCCATTGCATTGACCGTGAAGTCTCGACGAGATAAGTCGCCATTAATATCTTTTCCGTATTGCACTTCTGGTTTGCGGCTCTGTGGATCATAGGTTTCGCTGCGATATGTAGTTACTTCAACAGTTGTGTCACCGCGTTTTCCTGCAACAGTTCCGAATTCAATTCCAGTTTCCCAAATATGTTCTGCCCATGTTGAAAGAATTTTCTTACTCGCTTGTGGTGTTGCATTCGTTGTGAAATCTAAATCGTTTCCGAGTCGACCAAGAATTGCATCGCGCACGGGT
>JBIKPX010000078.1:0-4410 GCA_044357195.1 Candidatus Planktophila sp.
AGTCGAAGAAGTAGACCTAGAAGATGTTGAGTCCCTCATCGCTGAAGCAGTTGAAATCATTGACTCAGAGGCTGAAGATAAGGGCAACCAACCACGAGTTGTTGACCTCAAAGCAGAAGATGCCACAGGCAATGAAGAAAATGCCTTTACATTAAAAGCATCTGAAGAAGATGATGCGCCAGCACAGACTGTTATGACAGCAGGTGCTACGGCGGACCCAGTTAAGGATTACCTCAAGCAAATCGGTCGTGTGGCACTACTAAATGCCGAACTAGAAGTAGAACTAGCAACTCGCGTTGAAGCAGGGCTATTTGCTGAGTACAAGCTATTTACTGAAAAGAAGATGGAGAAGAAACTCAAGCGCGAACTCGAATTCATTGTTGAAGATGGAAAGCGCGCGAAGAATCACTTGTTAGAGGCAAACCTTCGCCTTGTTGTCTCTCTTGCAAAGCGTTACACCGGCCGCGGAATGCTCTTCCTTGATTTAATTCAAGAAGGAAACCTCGGACTTATTCGAGCCGTTGAAAAGTTTGACTACACAAAGGGTTATAAGTTCTCGACCTATGCCACATGGTGGATTCGTCAAGCAATTACTCGTGCGATGGCAGATCAGGCGCGCACAATTCGTATTCCAGTACACATGGTTGAAGTCATCAACAAACTTGCTCGTGTGCAACGCCAGATGCTTCAAGACTTAGGCCGCGAACCGACTCCAGAAGAGCTCGCACGTGAATTAGATATGACACCTGAAAAGGTGGTGGAAGTACAAAAGTATGGCCGCGAACCAATCTCACTTCACACACCACTAGGTGAAGAAGGAGACTCTGAATTCGGAGATCTAATTGAAGACTCTGAAGCAGTTGTTCCTGCCGATGCGGTTTCATTTACATTGCTACAAGAGCAGTTGCACTCAGTGCTAGATACTCTGTCAGAGCGTGAAGCAGGCGTAGTTGCAATGCGCTTTGGTCTAACAGATGGTCAGCCAAAGACACTAGATGAAATCGGCAAGGTATACGGCGTTACTCGCGAACGTATCCGCCAGATTGAATCTAAGACAATGTCGAAATTGCGCCACCCATCACGCAGCCAGGTGCTGCGCGATTATCTAGATTAAAACTAGAGATAAGAAGATGTTTATGCGCCGCTTAAGTTACTTACTAGTGGCCGTACTTCTTCTTACTTCTGCACCTGCAACCTGGGCTGCGGCCAAAGTTGGAGCAAAATGCACAACCAAAGATTCGGTAGTTAAGTCCGGCAAACAGAGTTTGATCTGCAAGAAGAGTGGAAAAACTCTCAAATGGAGTGTTCAAAAATCCAGTGGTGAGCAAAAACCTTCAACCCCAAATACGGGTAATTCCCAACTCTCTGCGTTAGAAGAGTACGCAAAGAAGTTAGTTGCGCAGAGAATTCCAGGAGTACCAAAGCTTAAAACTTCCTTACAATCTCCTGAAGATCGAGCCGTGATTCAAATGACTGAAAACGCGCAGTATGCATTTTCAGTTTACGAAAGTATTGCCCCACTTGGTTACACACCACAATGGATTGTTGGTGAAAAAGAATCTTGGGTAAAGGACAAGCTCACAGCAAATAACTGCACAAGTATTGCGAGTTGGCTAAGACCGAATCAAGGTGGTGGAGGTTGCCAACTTGCTGTCGTTTGGCGTGCACCTGATGTTAGAAATGATCTCATCATGCAAAACACCATGTTGGTTCAAGGCGGTCACGAACTTTTCCATCTGTACCAAACTCAACGCTGGGGTCAATACTGGGACAGAGTTCCAGATTGGGTACGTGAAGGCTCAGCAAACGTTGGCATGAACATAATCCTTGCCAACTTCGATGGCGGTAAATCGTTTGCTAATTATTCAATTGCAAGAAATGTTGAGATGAGTCCAAGGGATAAAGCAACTTGCGAAGCTTCTTTGCAAAAGTGGGAGTCAAATAATACTGCAGAAGGTTTTGGAAATAATAAAGGCTGTGAATATGGTCTTGGTTTATTGATGAATGAGTTTTTAATTACCAAAGGATTCACCTTAAATGACACGCTAGGGATGATCGGCTTAATTGGACTAGGAACAGATTTTCCAACAGCATTTGAGAAGACTTACGGCATGAGTACAGCCAAATACTTCTCAGAGTTGCGCGTGTATTTAAAGAGTCAAAATTACGGCTGGTAGCCAAAAGTTATTAACGAGCCGTAACTCGAGCTCGCACTCTGCCCTTTGGGCGATATGTTGCACGTGGTTGAGCTTTTGGAAAGTCCCCATCTAATCTGAAGTTCTTTGCAACCATCATCAGAATTAAACGTGCTTCAGCAATAGCAAAATATTCACCAAGACACTTACGAGTGCCTGCACCAAATGGGAAGTAGGCACCGCGTGGCAAACTCTTTTCCAGGTTGGTATTGAGCCAACGAGATGGATTCCATGCGAGTGGATTATCAAAGTAATCCGCACTTCTATGCGTCACATATTGGCTTACTAATACGTGTGCACCCTTTGGAATATTGATTCCATCAATTACGCAATCCTCAGTGGCAATTCGTGGAGCAATCCACACTGGTGGAGCCAAGCGCATCGTCTCTTCAAAAATTGCCGAAGTTATTGGCGAACTCGCTTCTAACTCTTGGTAAGTAGGAATACGTTTTTCTGTAATCCACACAGCGCGATCGGCCTCTGCTTCTAACTCTTTTCGAACCTCAGGATTTTTGGAGAGGTATGAAATTGCCCAACTCATGACATTGGCGGTTGTTTCGTGTCCGCTGAGAATAAGAGTTAAAACTTCATCTCTAATATGCTCGATTGAGATGTGATCTCGCATCTGAAGCATGATTCCAAGTAAGTCATCATCTTTATTTTCACCACTGTGTAAGCGCTTATTGATAATCGCCTCTGCGGTATCAACTAATTTATCTGAAGCAACTTCGAACTCCTTGAAGTACTTAAGGCCAGATTTATCAAAGCGCTCAAGTCCGGGCAACATTGTTCGTTCTATTCGATCAATTGCTACTTCCATGGATTCGGCAATGATCTGGGTGTACTCGTGTGAATCAAGACCGAAGAGGCAACGGGAGACGATTTCTAAGGTGAGCTCCATCATTT
The DNA here is from genome assembly GCA_044357195.1 of Candidatus Planktophila sp. Classification (GTDB taxonomy): domain Bacteria; phylum Actinomycetota; class Actinomycetes; order Nanopelagicales; family Nanopelagicaceae; genus Planktophila. Next base: position 3,102 of record JBIKPX010000078.1, read on the forward strand.
CCGGAGCGATATCTACAGTGCTTTTTTGTTTCCAGGCTTCTGTGTGCTCAGTAATGAGATTGTGCATGATTGCAACGTAAGCATCTAGATTTCCGTGATGAAATGGTGGCTGCATCATGCGCCGATGTGCAAGGTGAATTGGTTCTTCGTTAGTTAATAGTCCTTCGCCCAATACCTTGCGCATACGTGCAAATCCAACACCTTTTACAAACTTGTGCTGCTGGGCAACTGTTACTTCATGGACTGCGGCAGGGGAGAAGAGTCCGATAAATAGCCTGCGGGATAGAAAGAATGAACAAGCGTTGCCATACTTTTTCTGCATGGATAATAAAAAGTTTGGCGTATCAATAATAAAAGTTGGCGTGAGCAAATCTGAGAAAATTGGTTTTGGACCAGGTAGGCGTGAATCGCCTTGCCATTGCTTGCGCAGAATCGGCGCAGGTATGGGCGCGTACTCAGATGGTCTAGGAGCCGAGAAGGGCTTGTTGATCTGAATCGTCACTGCATGAGGGTAATACTCATGGCAGATTAGTTATATAAGAACGCGGAAAATTCTCTAAATATTAGTTAGAAGCAGGGGATTCAACGAGTTTTGAAGTCTCGTCTTGAATCTTTGCAGCAATAGGACGAATCTTTTCGGCGTATTCCTTGCCGTGGTGTCCACAGAATAAAAGCTCTCCACCAGAGAGGAGCAGGGCGCGAACATAGGCCTGTGCTCCGCAACGATCGCATCGGTCAAGGGCGTTAAGAGGTACTGCTTCTAGAATCAATTGTTCTGACATATCTCTCTCCGTTCTCAATCGGGAAGTGGTGGGTGGTGCTCTTTATATGGAACATCAAACCATGTCTGGTTATTCCCCGCTCGTTAATATTGCATATTTAGGCGTAAATTTTGTGTTAATTTGATGAGAATCACCTTTGAGTGCACCTTCTGAAGCATTTGCGGCGAGTTACACGCAGGTTTGACGTATTGAAAGATAACCTTTGCCACCGTGGCCTCCAAGAATATTGATGCAAATATCTTGCAGGAGAGCTATACCGCAAAAGATTTAGCAGTCCTTGAAGGATTAGACGCAGTTCGCAAACGCCCCGGAATGTATATCGGTTCAACCGATTCGCGTGGTCTTATGCACTGCTTGTGGGAAATTATTGATAACTCAGTTGATGAAGCACTGGCTGGGCACTGTAAAAAAATTGAAATTAATCTTGAGTCAGATGGTTCTGTAGAAGTACACGATGATGGTCGCGGTATTCCAGTAGATAAAGAACCAAAGACTGGACTCACTGGCGTTGAAGTTGTGCTTACTAA
>JBIKPX010000018.1:0-13500 GCA_044357195.1 Candidatus Planktophila sp.
CCGACAAAGCAGGATTAAACCCAATTCCCAAAGCTAACAACGTACTGACGCTTCCAAATACTTCAATGCGACCAGTTGATGGCGGAATAATTCCTGCAATTGTGCGCATCAGAGATGATTTACCTGCGCCATTTGTACCAATCACGCCAAGAACTTGACCGTATGTCACATCGAGATTTACATTTTCCAGGGCTTGCACAACGCGAGTTTGTTTTGTGCCACGACCTAATGATTTAACTCGTGCCCTAAGTGTTGGTCTGCGATCAATTGCAGTTGTATAAGTCAGACCTAAGTTTTGTACTGAAACGGCAAGGTCACCTGTTTTATGAATTACGTTAGAGGCGGACAGCAAACTCACGCTCCCTAGATAAGAAGAAATAAGTTCCCACAAGTAAGAAACCTAACGCCCAAGCAAGTGCAGTGAGCATGCTAGATAGTTGAGGAGTTTGTGCATGCACGATGGATAAAGACCAGGATTCTAGAATCGAAAATAAGGGGTTGAAGTATTGGAACACTCTGAATTCAGGTTTAAGCGCTGATGCTTCGTAAAGAATTGGAGACAAGTAAAGGAAAGTTCTTGTCAGATAAGGTAAAAAACTGGCGATATCTCTGAAATATACATTGACGGTAGAAATTAGAATGGCCACACCTAAAGAAAAAATTAGCGCAATTAGAATTATTGGAATAGACCACAACATCTCCCATCCAAAGGGCAAACCGAGCAATGTTCGCATGATCATGAATACGAGCAAGGTGGGAATAAATTTAAAGAACGCAATGACTGTTGCAGAAATAGGCAACATCATCCGTGGAAAAGCTGTGTTAAGAATCAAGCGTTGCCCAGCAGTTACAGATTTAACTCCCCCACTTAAACTATTGCTGACTAAATAAAAGAGGAAAAGACTGGCTGTGAGGTGTCCGTATCGAGTCGATCCGCCTGACCCACCAATTATGACAATCAGCAAGAAATAAACTGCTGAAAGCATCAGTGGATTTAGAACGAGCCAGAGTTGTCCAAAAATTGAATCGAAGTGCTGTTCTCGCAATTCAGATCGAGAATATTCTGAAATAAAAGTTCTGCGAGCCCATAGTGATCGCCAATATTTACGAAGTGGTGGCAGGCCTGCTCTAAATGGTTCGTATACCTGCAATGGCGTGTTCACGGAGTACAGGCTACATCAGCCAGTACTTTCTTAGCGTTCTGAGGGAGCAAGAGTCTTGGGTGATGTGAGAAATCCAAGGCCCCACGACATCTGCATAGTGAACAAAACGATTGGCAAAAGAATTTTTTCAATAATTCCTTTCCCTGTTAATAACGAAGCCAGTATTAAGAAAATACCATAAATGGCTGCTGGAATAAAAAACAAATAGTTCAATGTGACTGCCAAAATAATTGAAATTAAGGCTGTGACCAAAGAAAAAGGTGGCGCTAAATAGCGATAATTAATAGTGCCCTTATGTCTGCGCGAAACGACTCTGCGCCATCTTCCGTACTCAAAATACTGTTTTGCTAAAGCTCTCACCGTAGAACGGGGGCGATAAGTAACGTGTAATTGAGGATCAAAAAATATCTTTCCCCCTGCTTGCCGCAGGCGATAATTTAATTCCCAATCTTGAGCACGGATAAATCTCTCATCAAAACCGCCGACTGCAATAACTGCGGCGCGAATAAATACTCCAAGATAAACCGTATCGACATATCCTGAATCACCGCCTGTGTGAAACCTCGAAGAACCCACACCTAAAGGACTTCGCATCGCCCGGGCAACAGCTTTTTCAAAGAATGAAACACCTTGTGCGCCCATGATTCCACCGACATTTACTGCGCCACTGGATTTCATTATTTCGATTGCAAGTGAAATATAATTTGGTTGAATTTCTGCATGTGCATCAACTCTGACAATTACAGGATTGGTTGATTTGTTTAAGGCCAAATTTAATCCCGCTGCAGTTCTGCCGCTCGGGTTTTGAACCAGCAAAATTCTTTTATCAGCTAATGCCAACCGCTCTGCTACGTCGTTGGTTTTATCTTTGGATGGGCCAAGTGCCAGAATGATTTCTAGCTCTCCAGCGTAATCTTGAGAAAGAATGGATTTCACAGCATTTGCTAAATGTAATTCTTCATTAAGGACTGGGAGTACGACAGAAACAGCGGGCAACTGTGATCCCGGTGAGAGAGATAACTCAATTCCTGATGTCGCCATAACCCCTACACGCTATCGTCCAAGTACGCTCTACCCGTGAATACTACGCGAGGAATTCGAACACTGACTGTTTTGTCAGTCAGCGTTGTACTCGTATCTGCAATTTCGTGGGTGGGCCTTGGACAGGTAAGTGGTGCTATCAAGCGAATCGATGTATTCGGAAAATTAGATTCACGTCCAGAAAAATCTTCGACTGCTTTGAATTATTTGCTGGTCGGTTCAGATACACGAGAAGGCTTAACAAGAGCACAGATGAAATTGTTGCGAGTTGGCAGTACTAAAACAGCTGCGGGTGGTCGCTCTGACACGATGCTGCTTGTTCATATTAGTAAGGATCGAGATAAGGCAATGATCATTTCATTACCTAGAGATTCACTAGTAACAATTCCAGCTCATCGCAGTACGGATGGAACTAAAGATATTGGTGTGAGCAAATCTAAAATTAATGCTGCTTTCGCCTGGGGTGGAGCACCACTTTTAATTGAAACTGTTGAGTTGGCGACGCAATTACGTATTGATCATTACATTGAAGTTAGCTTTGCTGGGTTTGCTGGAATTGTTGATGCACTCGGTGGCATCGAAGTGTGTACGAAAAAAGATATTGATGACCCACAGAGTCACTTAGTCTTGGCAGCTGGAGTACATACACTCAATGGAGTTGAATCCCTGAAATATGTTCGTACAAGAGACTTCGATGGACGTGGCGATATTGGACGTATGCAACGTCAGCAACAATTTATGAGTTCAGTACTAAGAAAAGCGACCAGCACCGGAGTCCTGCTCAATCCAATTAAACTCGTTAATTTCTTTAATGCGGCAATTGCAACAGTAAAAATGGATTCTGGTCTCAATGAATCGGATCTGATTACATTGGCTAAGCAATTAAAAAATCTATCTGCAAGTAAAGTCCGAACTTTGACTGTACCTCTCGGAAATGTAAATGCCTACGAACCTGGCGTTGGTTCGGTTGTCACGTGGGACCCTGTTCTTGCTCCCGAACTTTTTCAAAGATTACGTGATGACCTATCGATAGTCGATGAAGTAACCCCCTCACCTAGCGCTTCTAGTACAGAAAAACCAAAGACAACGTTGATTGATAAATTTAAGACACGTACCGCTGATGAAAATCCATGCGGGGAACTGAAATAGAATCACGACTATGGCACTGAAACTCTCTGTCGTTGGTTGCGGATATTTGGGCGCTACTCACGCCGCATGCATGTCATCCCTTGGATTCGAAGTTATCGGTGTCGATACAGATCCTGAAAAAATTGCGATGCTTTCTAAGGGTGAACTACCTTTTTATGAACCTGGGCTAGACACGTTACTGGCTAGCGAAATGAAAACAGGACGACTAACTTTCACAACAGATTTCTCAGCAGTTGCTGATGCAGATGTGCATTTCATTTGTGTTGGAACTCCACAGAGTAAAGATGGATTGGCTGCAGATCTAACATATGTTAAGTCTGCGGTTCAAGCGGTAGCTCCTCACCTGAAAAAAGGTTCTCTCGTTGTTGGAAAATCAACTGTTCCAGTTGGAACTGCCCAAGGTTTGCGTGAGCAACTAGCCCAGAGCGCACCGCAAGCCGACTTAGCATGGAACCCAGAGTTTCTGCGAGAAGGATTTGCCGTTGAAGACACACTCACTCCAAATCGCTTAGTTGTCGGTGTTGCCAACGATCGTGCAGAAGAAATATTAAAAGAAGTTTATAAACCAATAATTGACTTAGGTACGCCATGGATTAGAGCAGATCTACCAACATCGGAATTAGTAAAGGTTGCGGCCAATTCTTTCCTTGCAACCAAGATCTCCTTTATCAATGCAATGGCTGAAGTATGCGAAGCCGCCGGTGGCGATGTAACGGTGCTCGCTAAAGCAATTGGATACGACCCACGAATTGGAAATCGCTTCCTGCAAGCCGGAATTGGTTTTGGTGGTGGATGTCTTCCTAAAGATATTCGTGCATTCATGGCACGTGCTGAAGAATTAGGTGCAAAGCAGGCGCTCGAATTTCTCCGTGAAATTGATGCTATTAATTTACGTGCCCGCCAACGCGTGATTGATGTTGTACGCGCTGAACTAACAGATGATCTCACTGCATACAAAATTGCTGTTCTTGGTGCAGCCTTTAAACCCGACAGCGATGATGTTCGAGATTCACCAGCATTAGATATCGCTGCGCAATTACAAGCAGCCGGTGCTTCTGTTGTTGTTCACGATCCAAAAGCCATTGAAAATGCTCGCAAACGCTTTCCAAAACTCGGTTTTGCCGCAAACGTCCAGGAATGCGTAAAGGATTCGGATTTGATTTTGCACCTAACGGAATGGCGCGAATATAGAGAGTTAGATCCAAAGGCCTTGGCATCGCTTGTTAAGAAAAAGATTGTCATAGATGGCAGAAATGCACTCGATCGCGATAAGTGGCGCTCTGCTGGTTGGCAATTTCATGCGTTGGGTCGTTCTGATTAATACTCAAATAGAAATTGAAAACGTTCTGCAATTAAAGACGTGGGCAATTCTTGGTTTAAGCAATAATCCTGATCGAGCAGCATTCTCCGTAGCAGCGCTCTTAAAGCAAAAGGGTCACACAATTATTCCTGTACATCCAAAAGCAGAAACAGTTCATGGCGAAAAAGGTTACGCCTCCCTAGAGGAAATTCCGCATGAGGTAGACGTCGTAGATTTCTTTATAAATTCAGAGTTAGTCAGTCGAAATGTTGATCGCGCAATCGCAATCGGAGCCAAAGCCATTTGGTTACAGTTGGGGGTAATTGATCAGCTAGCAGTGGATAGAGCCGAGGCAGCTGGATTAGTCGCAATTATGGATAGATGCCCTGCTATTGAATACAACAAAGGTTAATTAAAAACCAGTTTTCTGATTTCGTCGACTTTGCAAACTGGCGCCTTTTTCTTTGGCCGCTTCGTTGAGAACCTTGAGTTCTGAGGCAACTTTTTGCGAAATTGATTCATCGCTAATTCCTAAAATTCTTGCAGCAAGTATCGCTGCATTTGCCGCGTTATCAATTGCCACAGTTGCAACTGGAATCCCAGCAGGCATTTGAACCATTGATAGAAGTGAATCCATTCCATCTAAATTCTTAAGGGAAATGGGAACACCAATGACTGGCAATGTGGTCAGCGATGCAACCATTCCCGGTAAATGTGCTGCGCCACCGGCGCCTGCAATAATGACTTTATATCCAGCAGATTGTGCACCCTGAGCGAACTCAACCATTTCAGTAGGCATGCGGTGTGCAGATAAAACTTCTGCAGAATATTTAATTGAGAATTTTTCTAAAGTTTTGGCTGCTTCTTCCATGATCGGCCAATCGGAGTCAGAACCCATGATGATTGCTACATCACTCATCAATTTCTCCGCTCATATAATCAACCGCGTGCTCGATCTCTGTTCGTAATTCTACGAGGTCTTTTCCAATAATGTTAACGTGGCCAATTTTGCGCCCAGGTCGGACTTCTTTTGCATACATATGAAATTTCAGTGAGGGATTTCTTGCCATGAGGTGTAGGTATGGTCGATACATGTCGGTTTTATTCTTGCCTAATATATTTCCCATAACGGCAAAATCTTCTGTCATAGCTGGGTCCCCAAGTGGAAGATCCAGAATTGCTCGAAGGTGCTGTTCGAATTGGCTAGTTCTTGATCCTTCAATTGTCCAGTGTCCTGAATTATGAGGACGCATTGCAAGTTCATTTATAAATAATTCATTACCTTTAACAAACATTTCAACAGCCATAACTCCAATTAAATTAACTTCGGCAGCAATATCTAGTGCAATTTTTTGTGCTTTTTCACGCAGATCATTGTCCATCTGTGGAACCGGTGTAATTGTCATGGTGCAAATTCCATCGCTTTGAACTGTTTGAGTAGGTGACCATGAAGTTGCTTGAGCATGTGGCGACCTGGCAACCATAACTGCGATTTCGTAATCAAAATCGATGAGTTCTTCAATAAGAAGTTTCGGATTATTCTTCAACAATGCTTGCAGTTCATCTGGTGAATTAACTTTCCAGACTCCGCGGCCGTCATACCCACCCGAGATTGATTTAGCGATGACAGGATAATTCGTTATTTCTGAACTTGTGGAAACAACTTGGCTCTGGGGTGAATTAAAGTGCGCGAGCTTTTTGCGCATCATCTCTTTATCTTGTGAATAAATAAATGACTCTGAAGACGGGCGAACCGTGACTCCTGCACTTTCTAGCGCTTTAATGACGCTTAGTGGAATAAGTTCGTGTTCAAAAGTAACTACATCACACAAAGCTGCAAACTTTTTTACTGCATCAAGATCTGTGTAGTCCCCAATGATGCACGGAGTGATTTGAGCAGCACTGTCACTTGCACTTGATGCAAATGGCAATAATTTAATGCCAAGTGCCGTGGCGGGAGCAATCATCATTCGTGCGAGTTGGCCCGCACCGATAACTCCTACAACCGGGAATTCAGATTTCACAGCAGTCATCTTAGATGAAGCACATCTCCAGAATTTACGAGACTTCCGTTGCTAAGTATTAGCTCTCCCATTGCAGAGATACCAGTTGCTAGGGCAGCCGTAGATTCTCCCGTTGGCGAGATTATCTGTATATCTCGGTTAAGAGAGGAACACAATTCTTGGTATGGCGAGATAAATGCAGCACTGCCCTGCTTTTGCCAGATTTGAAAATTCTTTTCAAAATTTTGGAGAATTCTTTTTAGGATCTCACTTCTATCGAGCTCTGAGTAATTTTCAAGCAATAAAGAAGTCGCAGATGTCACGGGAAGTTCTTCTTGTTGCATAGATACATTTAAACCCACACCAACTATTACTCCGCTATCTACTGCTTGGCACAAGAGTCCAGCAATCTTTTTCTCTTTTACTAAAATGTCATTTGGCCATTTAACATTGAACTTCACATGAGTATCTAGTTCAGCGAGCGCATCTGTAATGGAGAGCGCCGTAAGTAGCGCAATGAAATTCCACTCGCTGCGAGGGCGTGTAACTTTTTTGTAGAGTGAAAATAAAAGGGCGGATGAGGGCGCTGCAATAAATTCGCGATCCAGTCTTCCTCTGCCTGCACGTTGATAATTTGCAACTAATACATCTCCATCGTGCGCAGTATCTGCATGGATGCTCTCTGCCAAATCATTTTGCGTAGATCCAGTGACATCAACCACGCTTACTCGCCAGTAAGGAGAAAGTTCTGCGTGCAGTTCTGATTCGCGTAGTGCCGCACGATGCAATTCATTGCCCACGGCTAGTACCGTAGGGGTATGGACCGTGATCTGCATACAACTGCTGGAAAAATTCAGGATCTTCGTGATCGTTTAGATGAGGCCGTTCACGCTGGCTCAGCACGAGCCATCGAAAAGCAGCACGCTAAAGGAAAGATGACCGCGCGCGAGCGAATTGAAAAGCTTGTTGACCCAGGTTCATTTACCGAACTCGATGAATTTGCACGTCACCGTTCTATTAATTTTGGAATGCAGGAAAATCGACCATACGGTGATGGTGTTGTTATTGGATTTGCAACAGTTGATGCTCGCTCCATTGCACTTTTTTCTCAAGACTTTACGGTGATGGGTGGAAGTCTCGGAGAAGTTTTTGCCGAGAAGATGGTCAAGATTGCCGAGTTCGCACTAAAGAACGGAATTCCACTCATTGGAATTAGCGATTCAGGTGGTGCGCGTATTCAAGAGGGTGTTGCTTCCCTTAGCGGTTATGGACGAATATTTAGATTAAATACTCGATCCTCTGGAGTGATTCCACAGATTTCACTCATTCTCGGACCATGCGCAGGTGGCGCCGCATACTCACCAGCACTTACGGATTTCACTGTGATGGTCAATGAAACCTCTCATATGTTTATTACCGGACCAGAAGTCATTAAAACTGTCACTGGTGAAGATGTTGGCATGGAAGAACTTGGTGGAGCGCACACACATAACACTAGAAGTGGTAACGCCCATTATTTGGCTCAGAGTGAAGATGACGCGATTGATTATGTAAAGGCACTACTTTCATATCTTCCAAGTAACAACATGGATGGCGCCCCTCACTTACCACCAACAGAAACTTTAAATAAAAAATCTTCAGATCTCGCACTAGATGCTTTGATACCGGATAGCCCAAATCAACCGTATGACATGAAGAGCGTGGTTACTGCGATTCTAGATGAAGCAGAATTTCTTGAAGTACACGCACTTTTTGCTCCAAATATCGTTGTTGGTTTTGGACGAATCGAAGGTGAATCTGTAGGCATTATTGCTAACCAACCAAATCAATTAGCAGGAACGTTAGATATTGATTCAAGTGAAAAAGCGGCGAGATTCGTGCGTTTCTGTGACGCTTTCAATATTCCAATTTTAACCTTGGTAGACGTACCTGGCTTCTTGCCCGGCACAGAACAAGAGTGGAACGGAATCATTAGACGCGGTGCCAAACTTTTGTATGCATACGCAGAAGCTTCAGTACCGATGGTTACTTTGATTACTCGAAAAGCATATGGCGGTGCTTACATCGTTATGGGTTCAAAATACATTGGCGCCGATATTAATTTAGCCTGGCCGACAGCTGAAATTGCCGTGATGGGCGCACAGGGTGCAGTAAATATCTTGTACAGAAGTGAAATCAGCGAAGCTAAAGATCCAGAGAAAGCACGTGCTGAACTCATTGCTGAATACAACGAAACACTGGCTAATCCATACCTGGCAGCAGAGCGTGGCATTATTGATGCAGTTATCGAACCAAATCAAAGTCGTGAATACATTACAAAGGCATTTAGAACTCTAAAGACAAAGAGAGACACATTGCCTGCACGCAAGCACGGAAACATTCCACTATGACCCCAAACAAAGTCAAGTATGACATTGTGCTTGGAAATCCAACTTCAGATGAATTAGCTGCGATTGAATTTGCGATGTCCCACCACAAACATGAAGTTCTCAAACCAGTTGTAAAGCGAAGCGTCTGGGCAAAACCTATATTGCGCTCGGCTTTGCCACAGCACATTAAATTTGGGTCAGGACGAAATAACTAAATGCCAACGCTTGTTCTTGCTTCACAATCAGCTTCTAGGCGCCGACTTTTAGAGTCCGCTGGCCTTAAGCCCACGATTATGGTCAGTAACGTCGATGAAGAAACTGATTTTTTCAATTCGATGAAACCGCAAGATATGGTCATCGCCTTGGCGATTACGAAGGCGCATACAGTTCGGGAACAAGTTAACTATCCCGCAATCATTATTGGGTGCGATTCAACATTTGAATTTGAAGGTCAATCACTTGGTAAGCCAGGTACAGCATCTGTTGCTAAGGAACGAGCACAAAGAGTGCGCGGAAAATCTGGATATCTTCACACGGGTCATTGTGTAATCGATACGCAAAAGGAACGAGAAATTAGTGATCGAATTACAACCAAGGTGACATTTACAGATATGACCGATGCTGAAATCGATGATTACATCGAATCAGGTGAACCTCTACATGTTGCAGGTGGTTTTACGCTCGACGGATTTAGCTCTCCATTTATTCCATCAATCGAAGGCGACTACACCAACGTCGTTGGTATCTCAATGCCATTTTTAAGAAGTGCGATGACTCAATTGGGTTATAGCTGGCCAGAAGTGAAGTTGATGAAATGAAACGTGTACTCATAGCCAATCGCGGCGAAATTGCCGTGCGCGTAATCAGAGCATGCCAAGATCACGGTCTTGAAAGTGTTGCGATTTATTCTGATGAAGATCGAAATTCATTACATGCACAAATGGCAACACATGCCTACGCACTCGGTGGCACATCTGCAGTTTCAACCTATTTAAATATTCCAAGAATTATTGAGGTTGCAAAAGAATCTGGGGCTGATGCAGTTCACCCTGGATATGGTTTCTTATCTGAAAATGCCGTATTTGCACAAAGCGTTATCGATGCCGGATTAACATGGATTGGTCCGCCACCTTCAGCAATTAAGGCACTGGGAGATAAGGTTTCAGCACGTAAAATTGCTGCAAAAGCTGGCGCTCCACTTGTTGCCGGAACAGCAGATCCCGTTAAAAATGCTGAAGAAATCATTGCTTTTGCGAAAGAACATGGATTGCCCGTTGCTATTAAAGCTGCACATGGTGGTGGTGGTCGCGGTTTAAAAATTGCACACACATTAGAAGAAATTCCCGATGCTTTTGCATCGGCTGTTCGAGAAGCTATTGCTGGTTTTGGGCGTGGTGAATGTTTTGTGGAGCGCTACCTAGATAAACCGCGTCACGTGGAAACACAGGTGTTAGTTGATAAGAGCGGACATGCAGTCGTTGTTAGTACTCGAGATTGTTCATTGCAGCGACGTCACCAAAAATTAGTTGAAGAAGCTCCTGCGCCATTTTTAAGTGAAAAACTCATAGAAGAGCTCTACCGTTCAAGTAAGGCAATCATGAAAGAAGCCGGCTACGTCGGAGCCGGCACCTGCGAATTTCTAATTGGCGCAGATGGAACAATTTCCTTCCTGGAGGTTAATACACGGCTTCAAGTTGAGCATCCTGTCAGCGAAGAAGTAACTGGAATTGACCTAGTTCGCCAACAATTTAGAATCGCAATGGGTGAAGATCTAGGATTTGATGATCCACAAATTCGTGGGCACTCATTTGAATTTCGCATAAACGGTGAAGATCCTGGACGCTCTTTCTTGCCCGCTCCGGGTCGAATTACGAAATGGCAGATACCAACAGGTCCTGGCGTGAGAGTTGATGCAGGTTTTAGAAATGGCGACACAATTGGTGGAAACTTCGATTCACTCTTAGCAAAGTTGATAGTTACCGGTGCAACGCGAGAAGAAGCAGTCCAGCGGGCTCGGCGTGCGTTGTCAGAATTTGAAGTCGGTGGATTGGCAACAGCTATTCCATTTCACCGTGCAATTATGGATGATCCTGCCTTCACTGAAAATTTCAGAATCTACACAAGCTATATCGAAAATGAGTTTAAAAATGAGATTCCACCATTTGCGCATTCAGCACTAGATTCTCAAACACATGCAGCCCCGGAACATTTAGTTACAGAGGTCAATGGAAAGCGATTTGAGATATTTGTCCATGCTCCCGAACCTGTCCATAAGCGCCACCGAGCAAAAGAAGGTGCAAGTGGTGCATCAACCGGTACTGCAGTAACTAGCCCGATGCAAGGAACTGTTGTGAAAGTAGGCGTTGAAGAGGGTCAGAAGGTTGTCGTTGGTGAATTAATATTCGTTTTAGAAGCAATGAAAATGGAGCAGCCATTGAGCGCGCATCGAGATGGGGTAATCGCCAATCTGAGTGTAATTCTTGGTGAAACAGTTTCAAGTGGTAGCACACTTTGTGACATTATTGACGCATGACAAGTGACCAACTGCTTTACAGCGATCCGCTAAAAGCTGCAGAGCAAGCTGCATCTGAAATAGCAAAACGAACAGGTGTGCTCTCACATGACATTGCACTTGTTATGGGATCAGGTTGGGTCGATGCGGTTTCGGTTCTGGGCTCACCAGATTTTGAATGTGATGCTGATGAAATTACAGGCTTTCTACCTCCAGCAGTTGTTGGTCACTCTGGAAAAATTCGTTCCTACTCAATTAAAAGCGGAGATAAAATCCTTCGTGCACTGGTATTTCTTGGCCGCACACATTTATATGAAGGCAAAGGAATCGAACCAGTAGTTCATGGCGTAAGAACTGCGGTTAAAGCTGGTTGCAAAGTTGTGATCCTTACAAATGCGTGTGGCGGCATTAACACTAGTTATTCAGTTGGCCAACCAGTTCTTATTCGTGACCATATTTCACTCACCGCTACCTCTCCCCTCATTGGTGCGCACTTTGTTGATCTCACAGATTTATATAGCAAGCGCATCAGAGCAATAGTAAAAACGGCAGATAATTCTTTAGCTGAAGGTGTCTATGTTCATTGGCGTGGTCCAACGTATGAAACACCTGCTGAAATTTTGATGATGCGAGCAATGGGCGCTGATCTAGTTGGCATGTCCACTGTTCCTGAAGCAATCGCAGCTCATGCCCTCGGAGCCGAAGTTCTTGGAATTTCATTGGTAACAAATGCCGCAGCAGGTGTAACCGGTGAAAAACTTAATCACGAAGAAGTTATAGCTGCTGGAAAAGCTGCTGCAACTCGCATGGGAACTCTTCTCAAGGAAGTTATTCCGAAGTTACTCTAAGTTTATGGATTCAGAACTTTTAACTGAAGTAAGTGCATGGATCGCAGATGATCCCGATCCTGTTACATCTGCACAATTAAAGGCACTCATTGAATCAAGTGATGAAATTACTCTTAGAAAATACTTCTCTGGTTTCTTACAATTTGGCACAGCCGGTTTGCGAGGCCCGATAGGACCAGGTCCTTCCTGCATGAATCAAGCCGTAGTTGGAAGAACAGCAGCTGGCATTGTGCAATATATGAAGGCTCGATCTCTTACATCAGTTGTCATTGGACGAGATGCCAGACATGGATCTGATCTCTTTGAAGAGTTAAGTGCTCAAATTTTTGCAGGTGCAGGTTTTACAGTTTCTATATTGCCACGTCCTCTACCAACTCCAGTCTTAGCATTTGCTGTCAATGAAATAGGCGCTGACGTAGGAATTATGGTCACTGCTAGCCACAACCCAGGAAGTGATAACGGTTATAAGGTTTACTTAGGCGGCACTGTTGATGGAGTTAACTATCGCGGTTCACAAATCATCTCCCCTGCCGACAAGCAAATATCTGCTGAGATTGAGAAGATAAAAAGTCTGAAAACGATTGCGCGCGCGCAAACTTGGAAAATTCTTAGCGAAGACATCGTGGAAAAATATGTCGATCAAACTAAGGTATTAGCACCGCGTCCCGGTGACCTCAAAATTGTTTATACCGCGATGCATGGAGTCGGAACAAAGACATTGCAACGCGTTTTTCATCGTGCGGGCTTTCCTTCGCTGATTCTCGTTGCAGCTCAGGCACAACCCGATCCAGATTTTCCAACTCTTGCATTTCCAAATCCTGAAGAAGTCGGCGCCTTAGATCTGGCATTTGAAACCGCCACAACATTTGACGCTGATTTAATCATTGCTAATGATCCAGATGCTGATCGTTGTTCGATTGCGATAAAAGATCGTAACTCAACCTGGAGAGCACTCAGAGGCGATGAAATTGGCGCGCTACTGGGCGAATCGATTGCACGAAATATAAAATCAGGAACGTTAGCTAACTCAATAGTTTCTTCTTCAATTCTTTCCAAAATAGCAGCACGCCATGGATTAGATTTTCAAGAGACTTTAACTGGTTTCAAATACATTG
>JBIKPX010000079.1:0-4311 GCA_044357195.1 Candidatus Planktophila sp.
GCACGAACCATCTGAATCAGATTACGGGCATGACCACAAGCATTCACATAACTTCACTGGTGCCTTTGGTGCCATCGCTATGGGCGGTCACGTTTTCCTTGATGGATTAGCACTAGGTGTCGCATTTAAAGTCAGCTCTGATTTAGGCCTTGCGGTCTTTATTGCATTACTTGTTCACGCATTTAGCGATGGCCTTAACACCGTTTCTTTCATGATCAAATCTGGCTTGTGGGGAAAGAAGAGCATTGGCTTACTCGGTGTTGATGCCGTTGCACGAATTGGTGGAGCTGCAATTGGAAGTACCTTGGTATTGAGCAATAACTTGATTGCGCTATATCTTGCTGCTTTCTCTGGAATCGTTATCTATCTTGCAACATCACATATTTTGCCTGAGGCACATTCACGTCATTCATCACGATTGACAATGGTTGCAACTATTTCAGGTGTCTTAATCATGTGGGCTCTAGTTGCATACCTTCACTCAGGCGAAGCTCACTCGCACGGCACAGAGCAAGGCATTCACTCAGAAGAAGATCACTCAGAAGAAGATCACTCAGAAGAAGATCACTCAGAAGAAGATCACTCAGAAGAAGATCACTCAGAAGAAGATCATGAGTAAATCCAATATCAAATTGATTGCAGTTCTTGAGCGAACTGGTGGTTTTGCCAGCGCTCAAGAACTGCATCAGATCCTGCGCAGACAAGGTGATGGGATTGGATTAACAACTGTTTATCGCGCACTCCAGTCATTAGTAGATGACAAGATTGTTGATCTTTTACGCCGCGAAGATGGCGAAGCAATTTATCGTCTCTGCGGAGAAACGCATCATCACCATCTTGTGTGCAAGAGTTGCGGTGACACAGTTGAAATTGAAGGTGGCGCAATAGAAAAGTGGGCCAAAACAATGGCAGAAGAATTCAGCTTTCGCGATGTAGGCCACACTGCCGAAATCTTTGGCATCTGTTCGAAGTGCTAAGAAGTGGGCGACTTTAGAGGCATTCCAACCTGTGCATGCCCTGCATGCGGATCACATCTAATCGAAATTACAGCTGCATTCTGTCCGCATACCTATGAAATCGAAATGTATTTACTTGATAATGCACGTTGCGCTGAGTGCCAAGCGCTATTAACCGCACCTACGCCAATAGATCACCCAGCCGCTTAAAGCCTGCAGAACTCTACGCTTTTCCAAACCTACGATCGCGTTTGTTGTACTCCTCAATAGCTTTCCATAAAGTCTTGCGTGTGACATCTGGCCACAAAACATCCATAAAAACCATCTCCGCATAGACAGATTGCCATGGCAAAAAGTTGCTGGTGCGTTGTTCCCCTGATGAACGCAGGAACAAATCCACATCTCTCATAGTGGGCGAATCTAAATACTTCGCAAATGTTTTCTCAGTAATCGCATCAGCCTTAACTTTGCCGCGCTTCACATCTCGGGCTAACTCAGTTGCTGCATCAACGATTTCTGAGCGACCGCCGTAATTCACGCACATATTAAGAGTTAGAACTTTATTCTTTTTCGTCAGCTCTTCTGCTTCCTCTAACTCTGAAATAACACTTGCCCACAACCGTTTAGGCCGACCAACCCAACGAATTCGAACTCCCATCGCATTCATCTCATCACGGCGGCGACGAATAACGTCTCGATTAAATCCCATAAGAAATTTGACTTCATCCGGTGATCTGCGCCAATTCTCTGTTGAAAATGCGTATGCGCTGATTTCTTTTACACCGAATTCGATAGCACCTTGCACAACGTCAAAGAGTGCTGCTTCGCCCGCTTCGTGACCTTTTGTTCGTGGTAATCCGCGCTCTTTTGCCCAACGACCATTGCCATCCATAACGATTGCAACGTGCTCTGGAATATTCATACCCGCTCCACAATTGGCAGTGAACGCAAACCGCGTTCAAGGTGCCATTGTAAATAAGCCGCGATTAATCCACTAGCCTCACGGCGATTCTTTCCTTCACTCTTATTAGCACTGTCCCAATCACTACTTAACAGTGCTGCCATTAGTTCAAGAGTTTCTGGTTGAGGAGTTGCGCACGCAGATGGTCTGCACTCAAGACAGACAGATCCGCCACCAACGAGTGAGAAATATCTATGTGGTCCGGCTAATCCGCACCGTGAGCAATCTGTCATAGAGGGTGCGTAGCCACCGAGTGCAAGGGATCGCAATAAAAATGCATCTAATACAAGTGCGGGGTCATATCGATCATCACAGAGTGCTTTCATTGCGCCCACAACTAAGTGAAACTCTTGCACCGCAGGTTCGCGCTCTTGCGCTGTGAAGCGCTCTGATGTTTCTAAAATCGCTGAAGCAATTGTCCAGCGCTGATAATCATCTGTAATTGCTTCGCCATAATTTCTTAAGGCTTCTACTTGTGTGACAGTGTCAAAAGTTTTTCCAATATGCATCTGAATATCAACGTGGCTACCTGGTTCAAGGCGCGCACCGAATTTAGACATTGTGCGACGAACACCCTTTGCAACACCGCGCACACGTCCATGTTCGCGAGTGAGCATGGTGATGATGCGATCTGCTTCGCCTAGTTTTTGCGTGCGCAAGATAATTGCTTCATCGCGATACAGGCTCATGCAGGCAAAGGTACTGGTGGCAACTATCTAATTGCGCGATTTATTGCAGACACGACGGCTTTAAGGGATGCGGTCGTGGTGTTTGGATCAATTCCAACGCCCCAGAAGGTTTCGCCATTAATCGAGCACTCAAGGTATGCAGCAGCTGATGCATCACCGCCGGCAGATAGTGCGTGCTCAAAATAATCCAAAACTTTCACATCAACGCCATATGCCTGCAAGATGTTACAAAAGGCTGCAATCGGACCATTGCCTTTGCCTGCTAATTTTTTAGCATCCCCGCGATCTAGAAGTGTTACTTCTAGATTCACATCTTCATCTAGAACAGAAGTCTGTGAAAGGCCCTTTAATCTAAAGCGTCCCCATGGTGCATCTTGTGTTGGCAAGTACTCATCTTCAAATACATTCCACAACTCATCGGCTGTAACTTCTCCGCCTTGTTCATCTGTCATTGCCTGGACAACACGGCTAAATTCAATCTGCAAACGACGAGGAAGATCTAGATGATGTTCGTTTTTCATCATGTATGCAACGCCGCCCTTGCCTGATTGCGAATTCACGCGAATCACAGCTTCATATGAGCGACCAATATCTTTTGGATCAATAGGTAAATAAGGAACAGCCCATGTAAATTCATCAACGTGCTTTCCAGCAGCCTTTGCATCGCGCTCTAGATGTTCGAAACCTTTTTTAATTGCATCTTGGTGTGAGCCTGAGAACGCAGTAAATACAAGGTCGCCACCATATGGATGGCGCTCTGGCACACGTAATTGATTTGCATACTCAACTGTGCGACGGACCTCATCAATATTGGTGAAATCAATCATCGGATCAATTCCGTGGCTCACTAAGTTAAGACCCAGAGTCACAAGACAAACATTTCCTGTGCGTTCGCCGTTGCCAAAGAGTGTGCCTTCGATGCGATCAGCTCCTGCTAAATAACCAAGTTCAGCGGCTGCAACGCCAGTGCCGCGATCATTGTGTGGGTGCAAGGAAACAATGACGCTTTCACGATTGTTTAGGTTGCGACACATCCACTCAATTGAGTCTGCATAAATATTAGGAGTTGCCATCTCAACAGTTGCCGGCAAATTCATGATTGTCTTCCATTGCGGCGTTGGCTTCCAAATATCATTTACCGCGTTACAGACTTCTACCGCAAACTCTAATTCAGTGCCTGTGTATGACTCAGGTGAATACTCAAATGAAACCTTTGTCTCTGGCACAGTTTTGACAAGGTCTAGACACATTTGTGCGCCATCTGTTGCAATCTTTTTAATGCCCTCTTTATCAAGGCCGAAGACAACTCGACGTTGCAATGTGGACGTGGAGTTATAAAGGTGAACGATGGCTTGCTTGGCGCCCTTAATAGATTCAAATGTTCGCTCAATCAGCGGTTGGCGAGCTTGAGTCAGGACTTGAATAATGACGTCATCTGGAATTAAACCCTCTTGGATAATCTTTCGAACGAAGTCAAAATCTGTCTGGCTAGCACTTGGAAATCCAACTTCAATTTCCTTATAACCCATTGCAACCAAGAGTTTGAACATCGCTAATTTGCGTGGAGTATCCATTGGATCAATAAGTGCCTGGTTGCCATCTCGTAGATCAACTGAACACCACTTAGGTGCCTTGGTCATCTTCTTTTCTGGCCATGTGCGATCGTGTAGATCAACAGGAATAAATGATGAGTAACGATGCGCAC
>JBIKPX010000080.1:0-4229 GCA_044357195.1 Candidatus Planktophila sp.
CGGCAACAATTACTCCATCTGTTGTATCAATTGCCGCCGAAACATCAACTGGTGGCGGCACAGGTTCAGGTTGGGTGTATAAATCTTCTGCTTCATCTTCTTACATCATCACAAATAATCACGTCATCGATGCTGTGGCCTCAACATCTGGCACGATCACAGTCGAATTTTCAAATGGCGATCAAGCAGATGCAAAAATTATTGGGCGAGATAAGGCCTATGACATTGCTGTTCTGCAGATCAACAAAGGCAACCTTGCCGCCCTTAACATGGGTGATTCAACCAAGTTAGTTGTTGGCGAAGCTGTCATGGCTATTGGTTCACCACTTGGTTTGGCTTCAACTGTCACAACAGGAATTATTTCAGCCCTCAATCGTCCGGTATCGGCTGGCACCGTGGGCCAAGAATCATTTGTTAATGCAATTCAAACTGATGCAGCAATTAACCCCGGCAACTCAGGGGGAGCGCTGATCAATGCACAAGGACAGATCATTGGTGTTAATTCAGCAATTGCCACACTCTCATCCGGTGGCACAAGCGGAAGCATCGGACTTGGTTTTGCAATTCCAATCACAGAAGCCAAGCGCGTGATTGATGAAATTATTACATCACCAACTAACACTTCAACTCGTCCTTTACTCGGTGTTTATTTTGATAGTTCTTATGAAGGAATTGGTGCAAAGATTCTTCGACTCACACCAGGTGAAGGCGCAGAAGTTGCCGGAATTCCTGTTGGCGCAATTATTAAATCAATTGGCGGCCAGCGCGTAACGGATCAAATAAGTGCAGTCGTTCGCATCCGTTCATATGCACCTGGTGCCACAATTTCTGTAACTGTTGACTTACCAAATGGTGGGGGAACAAAGACATTCACCGTTAAATTGGGCAAAGCGCCTTCCAATGGTTAATCTGTAGCCATGGCTCTCTTTCGTTTATCTATTTCACTACCTGATCAACCAGGTTCACTCGGTGCGCTGGCATCAGCAATTGGCTTTGCAGGTGGAAATATTCAAGAGCTCACAGTGACAAAATCTGAAGATGGAAAAGGCTATGACGATCTAACTGTGGCTATTCCTGGCAGTGATCCAACAGATCTTCTAAATATTCTTGGTTCAATTGGTGGCGTTGAAGTTATTTCAATAAATCCTGTTAAATAGCTTTAAAACTATCTTCAACCATCTGATCTAATGTGCGCTCAGGTCGCCAATTAAGAATCATTTCAGCCTTATCAATATTGGCAACTAAAACAGCAGGATCTCCGGCGCGCCTTGGCGCATCCACTGTTGCCAGCGGAGCATTTCTCACACGCGAGACTGCATCAACAACTTGTGCAACTGAATAACCAGTGCCGGATCCAATATTAAAGACATGATGAGTAGAGGCTTCTAAGAATTTAAGGGCCCTGATGTGAGCATCAATTAAATCAATGATGTGAACATAATCGCGAACACATGTGCCATCTGGTGTATTCCAATCGCGACCAAAAATACGCAGCGGTGACTCAGATGATGCGCGCAGTGCATTAGGAATCAGATGAGTTTCAGGATCATGACGCTCGGCTAGCCAGCCACGATTAGTCAAAAGCGCACCTGCGACATTGAAATATCGCAGCGAAACAGCGGCCACACCTTGAGTCAAAGCAGCAGTAGATAACTCGCGTTCGATGGCTAACTTTGTTTCGCCATAAGGATTTGTTGGGGAGCATTGCGCGTCTTCGGAAACTCGCGAAGAGTCAGGTTGACCGTATGTGGCCGCAGATGAAGAGAAAACGATTTTCTTAACTCCTGCCGTATTCATTTCACCGAGTAAAACTTTTGTGCCAGATACATTTACCTTGCGATAGAGATCTGGTTTTTCAACTGATTCTCCAACTAGTGATTTACCAGCAAAGTGCATAACCGCATCACAGCCTTTGAGGGCGCGCATTACTAAATCTGAATCAAGCAATGAACCTTGAACAAAGCGCGCAGTTGGTGGCAATGAATCTGCGTGACCTGTACTGCAATCATCTAAAACAGTTACTTCGTGGCCGCTGTTCATAAGGATTTCAACAGCATGAGAGCCGATATAGCCGGCGCCTCCTGTGACCAAGATTTTCATTTACGTCAGCTTTACTTCTCGCAACTGGGCCGCAGATTGTTCTGGACGTAGATCCATAATGAATGCGCCCATCGAAGATTCAGATCCTGCTAAATACTTTAGCTTTCCCGGAGCACGGCGCACACTTGTAATCTGCCAATGCAAACGAAGCAGATCGCGGCCTTCGCGCACAGGCGCTTGATGCCACGCAGCGATATATGCCATTGGGATATTAAAGACACCATCTAGACGTTGGAGAACTTCTTTAGCAATTGCTGGATATGCATCGGCTACGTCAGGCATTAATTGACTCAAATCTGCAACAGAAACCTTTGGGGCAACGTGGATTTCAAATGAGTAGCGCGCTGCATATGGAACGTATGCAACCCAATGTTTGTTTTGAGCAACGATGCGCTCTTCATCTTTGATTTCGCGAGCAACAATTTCATCAAAGAGCACTTTGCCTGTGCGCTCCTTGTGCTTTTGCGCAACTTCGAGCATGCGAGAAACCTTTGGGGGAATATATGAATATGCATATATCTGACCATGTGGATGGGCCAGTGTCACACCCACTTCTTCACCACGATTTTCAAAAGGTGTGATGTGGTGAATGAATTTCTCTTGTGATAATTCGCGCGTGCGATCCATCCACGCTTCAAGCAATACTCGAATGCGTTCGGTGCTTAAATCCTTAAATGCATGACCATGATCTGCTGTAAAACAAATAACTTCGCACTTACCCGCTGCAGTTCCGGTATCAGTATCTGGGCCAGTCATATCTGGAAGCGCCCAATCACCTTGTGGGGGGCGAAGGGAAGGAGATTTGTTATCAAAGACAACAACTTCAAAATTATCTTCAGGAACTTCTGTCAGATTCTCACCAGTTGATGGACAGAGTGGACATAACTCTTTAGGTGGCAAGAAGACTCGACCTTGTCGATGTGCTGCCATTGCAACCCATTCATTAACAAGTGGATCTAAGCGAAGTTCACCGATTCCAGGCTGCTCGGCCTTTTCGCGCTTGTCAGCGGTGGCTCGTACTTGTCCGCCAGTATCGTAATAACGAATGGTGCGACCATCAGAGAGTGGTCGATCGGTGCGCGTAACACCTGCGCCGAGTTTCGAGCTCATAGTGTGTCTACTCTATCCAATTAAGCGTGCGTTCTACTGCTTTCTTCCATAGTTGGTATTTTTCCTCGCGTAAAACTGGACTCTGTGTTGCACTCCATCTTTGATCTTCATGCCAATTATTTCGTAAATCTTGTGGCGACTTCCAAATACCAATTGCAAGGCCTGCAGCATATGCCGCACCGAGCGCCGTTGTTTCAATTACCTTTGGACGAACAACTTCAATTCCCATGACATCTGATTGAATTTGCATCAGTAAATTATTTGCAGTTGCTCCACCATCTACACGCATTTGTGTAAGAGTGACTTTGCTATCTGCAGCCATCGCATCCATGACATCGCGAGTTTGATAGGCAATTGCTTCAAGTGCTGCGCGCGCAATATGTGCCTTTGTTGTTGCGCGGGTGAGCCCAACTAAAACACCGCGGGCATCACTTCGCCAATACGGTGCAAATAATCCAGAAAATGCAGGAACGAAATAGATTCCACCGCTATCAGGAACACTTGCAGCCAGTGCTTCTACTTCACTAGAGGATGAAATAATTCCGATTTGATCGCGCAACCATTGAATCGCAGAGCCTGTTACGGCAACTGAGCCTTCAAGTGCATAGACAGCTGGTGCATCACCTAGTTTGTAGCACAGCGTTGTAAGCAATCCATGAGTCGAGCGAACAATGGTGTTTCCGGTATTTACCAGAGCAAAGTTTCCAGTGCCATAGGTTGTTTTAGAATCACCGATACCAAAGCAGGCTTGTCCGATCATTGCGCCCTGCTGATCGCCAACAAGGGATGCAATCGGGACACCATCTGATGTCTGTGCATAGACTTCAGAAGTAGAACGAATATCTGCCAAGACAGAGCGTGGCACACCAAAGAGTGTAAGTAGATCTAGATCCCAATCAAGAGTCTCTAGATTCATCAGCGCTGTGCGGCTGGCATTTGTAACATCGGTTGCAAAAGTGCCACCCGATAGATTCCACAAAATCCAACTATCAATTGTTCCAATACGAGCATTGCCTGCC
>JBIKPX010000081.1:0-4193 GCA_044357195.1 Candidatus Planktophila sp.
GGCCACCTGCGGGGAAACATGCACGAAATTGTCGCTTCGATGGCGCCGTTTTTCGGGGAGCAAGGGTAATTTCCCGATGAATAGCGCTCGAAATTTGTGGCAAATTCCATTGACTTGCCCCCAGCCCCTCCACTTGTATACAGGTGTAGATACAAGTCGGAGTACCCCGAGGGAGGAGTATCAATGACGCAATTCATTTTTACTTTTCTCAATGGACTCACCCTTGCTGGATTGTATTTTCTTGTTGCAAGTGGATTAACACTGATCTTTGGTTTGATGCGCGTTATTAACTTGGCACACGGTGCTTTCTATCTACTGGCCGGATATGTGTCATGGACCATCGCCGATAAAACCGATAACTGGCTCTATGGTGCAATTGCTGGAGCACTTACATTGGCTGTTTTTGGAACACTTGTTTATGTTGTGTTGCTTCGCAAGTTTCAATACGAAGAGCTGCGCGTTGCTCTTATCACGCTGGGTGTCTCACTAGTCCTTGCACAAGCGATGCTTGCAATATTTGGTGGAGATTATTACCAAACAAACATTCCTGAGAGCCTCTCATTCTCAGTCCCTGTTCCTGGTCTCGGTCTTTCGTACCCATTCTTCAGAATTTTCACACTCATTCTTGCGATACTCGTTGCAATTGGCCTTTGGGTATTTATTTCAAAGACCCGCTATGGCGCAATTATTCGTGCTGGCGTGGACGATACAACGATGGTTTCAGCACTTGGTATCAACGTACAGGCAGTATTTATCTGGATCTTCTTCTTAGGTTCATTACTCGTTGGCTTTGCCGGAGCTGTAGGTGGAACCACGAACTCATTTGGTATGGGCACAGATGGTGACTACCTACTCTTTTCACTTCAAGTAGTCATCATCGGTGGACTTGGTTCTATCGGCGGTGTTGCAATCGGTTCATTCTTAGTCGGTGTTATTGGTCAATTTGCGACAGGTTATTACCCAACATTTGCGGGAATTATTACATTTGCAATGCTCATTCTTATTTTGGCGTTCCGACCGCAAGGAATCTTGGGGAAGAAACAATGACCAGAAAACGCATCATGTACGCCATCGTTTTAATCTTGGCAATCGTTTTTCCATTCATCACGCCTGATCCAGATTTTTGGGTTTCAAGTGGCGGCACGCGCGCAATCTGGCTCGGCGTAACCGCACTCAGCATGTCATTTCTTAATAGAAACCTTGGGTTGATGTCACTTGGACAACTCTTTTTCTCCGGCATTGCGGGATACATCGTCGCTATTAGTTCAGTTACACACAATGTTAAATTCGGAACTTCCGTTCCCTTAGCAATTTTGGCCGGAACGTTTGCAGGCGTGATTATCGGGTGGATTGCTCTAAAGACTAAAGGCGTGTACTTCTTTATGCTCACACTGGCCGTGACATTGGGACTCTATTCCTTTGCGAATCAAGCACAAGAAATAACACGTGGACACACTGGCATTAATAGCATTCCAAGCCCAATTATTTTCGGGATGGATTTCAACTACGTGAAACCTTTGTATTACTTGTTTTTGGGGATTGCGGTTGTGCTCTTTGCGCTCTGTAAGTTCCTGGAAAAAACTTCATTCGGAATTGCCCTCAAAGGTGTTCGAGACAATGAAGATCGCATGATCTCTATGGGATACCGCACGATGCCACTAAAAATGATTGCATTTGTGTTCTCATCATTTATTGCATCTATTGCTGGAGTTATGGGAGTTTTCTACGTAACAAATATCTCTCCCGACAGCGTTGGACTTGTGCGATCAATTGATTTACTCGTCATCGTTGTTGTTGGTGGCGCAACGTATCTTGGCGGTGCATTTGTCGGAGCGATATTAATTGCTGTCTTTGAAGCAATCATTCAAGATTTCACACAATATTATGTTGGCGCTACAGGAGTTCTCTTTATAGTTGTTTTGCTTCTTGCACCACAAGGATTAATGGGCATTGCTGCGCAAGTGCGCGCACGTCGCGTACAGAAACCTGGTGTATCAGTATGAGCACCACATTAAATTTCTGCCTTCTAGCGAAGACAGATTTGTTCAGAACTAGCGTCAGGCAGTTCCGACACAACGGTTGAAGAGATACTTCAACTACTACACGAACACGGGGAGATACATGAAGGCACAACGTATAAGCCGCACCGCCATTGTCGGCGTTGTAGCAGGTGTACTTGCAGTTGGCTTGATAACAGCACCCTCAAGCCAAGCCGCTAGTACGATCAAAATCGGTTACCTCAATGCAACCATCGGACCATTCGCTGGTGGAGCACCTCAGATCACAATTGGTCTGAACATTGCACTTAAGGAAATCAAGAGCACAGTTGCTGGAAAGAAGATCGTTGTTATTGAAGAAGCAACGGATGCAACTCCACAGCTAGCACTTGAAAAAGCTAAGAAGCTTATTGAGAAAGATAAAGTAGACATTCTCTTTGGACCACTTTCAGGTGACGAAGGCGTTGCAATTGCGCGTCTGTCAAAGAAGTATCCAAAGGTAACTTTCATCAATACAACTGGCTCAGCATCAGAGGCAACAAATGAGCAACCATCAAAGAACTTCTTCCGTTTCCACGGAGATGCTGCTCAGTGGTCAGGTGGTGTAGGTGAAATCGCTTACAAGACACTTGGTTACAAGCGCGTTGCAATCATTGCTGATGACTACTCATTCCCTTACGCAAATGCTGGTGGCTTTGCTACTGGTTTCTGTAAGTCAGGCGGAGTAATCGTTGCAGCACAATGGCCAGCACTTGGTACAAAAGATTACTCATCACAAATTGCAGCACTTCCAAAGGATATTGATGCAATTTACGCAGGACTTGGCGGAGCTGACGCTGTTCAGTTCTTGAAGCAAGCAGTTCAGTTCGGTATTACTAAGCCATTGATCGGTGGAGCAATCCTCGTTGATGGAACAGTTCTTGGATCCAAGGCTGACATTGGTGATGCAGTACTTAACACCATTGGTGGCGGACCAGTTCCTGATGATTCATATTCAACACCTGAATACGACAAGTTCAAGGCACAGCTCACTGCAGCTGGCACTGGACCAAACATCTTCAGTGTTCTTGGATATGTTTCAGCTAAGTCAATGCTTGCAGGTCTTGTTGCTGTAAAGGGTGACCTTTCAAACAACCAGGCTGCATACCGCAAGGTTCTCTCAACATTGAAGTGGAATACACCAACAGGTCCACTTTCAATGGATAAGAACCGCAATGCAATTGTTTCTAACTTCATCTATCAGGTTATTTCTGATGGCAAGGGTGGATTCAAGACTAAGTCACTTAAGCGTCAAGATAAGGTCGCTCAAGGAACTAAGGTCTTCGGTCGCGTTAACTCTTGTGCGGACGTGAAGTAAAAAAACATGTCAACAACCACTAAAGCCGGTACGCACGCTCTATCACTGAGCGCTGTTTCACGTAACTTTGGTGGTATTCGCGCCGTGGCTGACATCAGCTTTGATGTCAGCCACGGAAAGCGATTAACAATTATCGGTACAAATGGTGCTGGTAAATCAACACTCTTTAATTTAATTACCGGCGTATATCCACTTAGCAGTGGATCTATTTCAGTTTTCGGGCAAGATGTTTCAAAGCAACCAGCACATAGCCGGGCCAAGTTAGGTATTGCGCGCACTTTCCAAACCTCAAAGTTGTTTCAGGGCCTAACAGTGCGTGAAAATCTCTACACCTCTTTGCGCCAGGCTTTGGGAGAAAAGAAAATAAGTTGGCTAGCAAACCCTTCAGAATCTGATCGATTACATACCGAAAGTACATCCATTCTGGAAAGAGTTGATCTGCTAAAGAAAGCAGAAGTTTTAGTCTCAGATATTTCACATGGCGAATCTCGCCAACTCGAAGTGGCGATGGCGCTAGCCATGCGCCCAAAGATATTAATGCTTGATGAACCAGCTGCCGGAATTAGTCCAACAGAGCGCGGTCGTCTTGTGGATTTGCTTAAATCTTTAGATAAAGAAATGACTCTTGTTTTGATTGAACACGATATGGCTGTGGCTCTCGCCGTTGCCGATGATGTCATCGTTATGCACGATGGAACAATGTTTATGCAAGGTTCACCAGATGAGGTTCGCAATAGTTCAGCAGTACGTGATCTTTACCTAGGGAGCAATCATGAGTGATCTTGTTATTTCTGGCGTTGAAGCTGGATATGGTCATGTACGCATACTTCATGGCGTTA
>JBIKPX010000082.1:0-4162 GCA_044357195.1 Candidatus Planktophila sp.
GAGTGCGATTATTTCCCTCGACACCGGTCTACCTAAAGAAGTTGCCATGATGCTAGGTGTTGGATTAATCGGTTGCGCACAAGTTACTGCTCGTCATTGGCTAGAACGCGATAGCAAATTAACACGTCAACAAGCCGTGGATTTAGTTGAAAATCTGATGTGGCGTGGAATTTCAGGCTTTCCCAGCAAATAATTTGGCAAGCTCGCATGGTATTTAATCGGTAGTATTAGCAACTATGACTACAAAGAAAAGCGATAGCGCTAAAAAAGTTCAGGTTCGAATCTCTGTAACTAATGTAAATTCAGATCTAAATTTTGAGAGCGAACTTGGGGCTGCCGAGATAAAGAGCGCTGTGAATGCAGCCCTTAAATCTGGTGAGGCTTTAACTCTAGAAGATATACGCGGTCGAGTCGTAATGGTTCCTGCAGACAAAATTGGTTACGTAGAAATAGGCGAACAAACCGATCGTCGTGTCGGTTTCGGCGCCCAATAAGTGTCACTAACTTTCGAAGACCTTCCACTTCGCCAAGAAACCAAGGCTGCTCTTAAGGAGCATGGCTTCGCTTCACCTTTTCCCATTCAGGAAATGGTTTTACCAATTGCACTCGCAGATGGAGATGTCATTGGTCAAGCCAAAACTGGTACTGGTAAAACGCTGGCATTTGGAATCCCTCTGATTGAACGAGTCATTGCGCCAAATGACTCAGAGTGGCAAGGATTAGAACATAAAGGTGCACCTCAAGTATTAGTTGTTGTGCCGACGCGCGAGTTATGTATTCAAGTTGCAAAAGATATTGATGAACTCGCAAATAATCGCGGGATTAGAACGCTAGCCGTATACGGTGGACGAGCATTCGAGCCGCAAATAGATTCATTGAGTGCAGGCATTGAAATTGTTGTCGGTACTCCTGGACGACTATTAGATCTGTATCGCCAAGGACACCTCAAACTCAAAGAAGTTTCTCGACTTGTCTTGGATGAAGCAGATGAGATGCTCGACCTTGGTTTTTTACCAGATGTTGAAAAGATTTTTACGAGCACACCAAAGCGTTCACAAACAATGCTTTTTTCAGCCACGATGCCTGGCGATATTCTTAGCCTTGCGCGTCGATTTATGAATCAACCAATTCACATTCGCACGCAAGATAATGAAGATGAAGGCGCTGTTGTTTCAAAAATTGAGCAGCATGTTTATCGTGCTCATGCAATGGATAAGATTGAAATGTTGGCACGAATCCTGCAAGCAGATGGTCGCGGTCCAACAATTGTCTTTTGTCGCACTAAACGAACATGCCAAAAGACAGCCGATGATTTACTCGAACGAGGTTTTAGATCTGCAACCATTCATGGAGATCTTGCTCAAACTGCTCGAGAAAAAGCACTCAATGATTTCAAGGCGGGTAAAACAGATGTGCTTGTTGCCACCGATGTAGCGGCCCGTGGAATTGATATTGATGGAATCACTCACGTAATTAATTACCAGTGCCCAGAAGATGAGAAAACTTACGTTCACAGAATTGGACGTACTGCACGTGCAGGCGCCCACGGAATCGCAGTCACATTTGTTGATTGGGATGAATTGGCTCGCTGGAAGATGATTGATATGGCTCTAAAACTTGGTTTACCAGAACCAGAAGAAACTTATTCATCTTCAGAACATCTCTATGAAGTAATGAAAATTCCTGCTGGCTCAAATGGTCGTATGGTTAAAGCAAAAGCCGTGAAGGTTGATGCGCCACCTAAAGTTGAGCGAACTACTGAAAAACGTGAACGCACACGTACTAAGAAGTTTAAAAAAGATTAATGTGCTCCAGAAGCGTGTATGCCGCTTCTCGGTACGCTTCTGCAAAATCTGAACTCTTATCTGTCGATAGCACGCTGCGCTTTTGCGAAGTGGCAACATCTATGCCTGATGTAAATGGAATATGCGCATCAATTAAGATTGCATTATCAAAGAGTTTTACTTGATCTGTTCCAAATCCATCTATTGGAAGTATGAATTTTTTGGCTGCAGAATCAACTTTTAAAGTACTTATTGCGCCGCGGATACTGTGAATAGCTGCGCTCGTTGGAACAACTAACGCATCTGCGGCCACAAGAGCCATCGCCAGCCTTGAATCAATCTGAGCTGGTGTATCAACTATGACAACATCGTAGCGAGTCGATAAAGAACTCAAAAATGTTTTAAGTGCATTCACCTCGTTAAATGAGGCAAGTCTTGAGTCTGCACCAATAAAATCAAATCTTTCAGCAGTTGTAATGTCATTATTTTGTGAAAGTGACAAACCCTGAAGAATTTCAAGGATAGTTTCTCTTGATTTTTCATAACCTAAATTGAATGTGAGCTCTGCCCTGGGATCTAAATCAATTAATAAAACTTTCTTCCCGTATTCAACACTTGCTACAGCTAGGCAGTGCGCAGTCGTACTTTTGTATGTTCCGCCAGCAATGTTGGCTACGACAATTACCGAACTCATGAGGCGACCCCCCATCTAATGAGGGCTTGCTTAAGCATGGGTGGCTGAAAAATGTTTTCGGGTACGAGCTTTAGTGTTGAACGAGTTGCAATCAGTGCAGCATTTGTCAGTACATCTTGTCCTGGTAAGGATGGAATTGCATAAAGTTTGCGAGCCCACAGCGGAAGAGACGCTGTTGCTAAAGCACTTAATGATGCCCAAGCAGGTGCGGCCGGAGTCGCAAATCGAATGGTATTTGGCATCGGAGGAAAAGTCAGAAACAGTGCCACACGCTTTGCGTCATCACTGGCAGAAAGTTCTGGTGCGATATTTTCAAAATATGATTTAAGTTCTTCTGTGTTTGATGGAACTGTATTGGGATCAATGCCAACTAGACGAGCAAAATCAACCATTTCCTTTACGTATTGGTCTTGATCTTGTGGGGCTAATTGCATTCCAGAACGAATAGCAACATCTAAGAATGAATCAACTAGTGCCATATGCACCCACAGAAGTAGATGCGGATCATCTAGACCTAGTTTTGTATGAACAGAACGGACTCTGGCTGCAAGGGCTTCTGCATCTTTGCGTGGAGCAAAACTCAATGTTGCAACGTAATCGCCAGTTCGTTGCAATCTACCCCATGTATCTTCACGAAAATTTGAGTTCTTTGCTACGCCATCCATTGCAACTGGATGCAATGCTTGCTGTAAGAGCGCTCTGATTCCACCAACAACCATTGATGGATCACTGTGAATTTTCCATACAACGCTCTGGGGTGAAAACAAACCTAGCTCTGGACTCATGCCGCAGTAAATGCCTTTATTGCATCAGCAATCATTTGGATTGCAATTGCTGCAAGCAAGAGACCCGCGATGCTAGCAACGAGATTTACACCAGTATCTTTAATTACCTTAAGAATTGTTGTTGAAGCCATTAAAGTAATAGCAATCGCAAGGTGAACGGCGATAACAGCGACAGCTAATCCAATTCCTTGTCCGACGTTATCTATTTTTTGTACATAAATCATCGTTGCAACGATTGCTCCTGGCCCCGCAAGTAACGGTGTGCCCAGGGGAACGAGTGCAATGTTATTTGATTTGCGATTTTCTGAACCTGGTCGACCACCCATTAATAATTCAAGAGACACAATTAGTAATAAAAGACCGCCTGCTGCTTGAAGTGATTCAAGTGAAATGTTTAGGTAAGAAAGTACGAGACGACCAAAGAGTGCAAATGTGGTGATGACAACGAATGAAACTGCAGCTGCTTGCCATGCGAGTTTGCGGCGCGTAGCTGTGGATTTATCAGAGACTAATCCAAGAAAAATTGGTGTCGCACCAGGTGGATCCATGATGACAAAGAGAGTTACGAAAGCTTGCAGTGCAAATGTAACGGCGGTAACTTCACCAATGTTCATGCTCTGAGGACCCTTCGTTGATTCGCTTCGGATTCAAGACGTTCCCATTGTGCCTGATGGGTAAGGTTTTCGCCTAATGAATTAAGTTTTCCTGTTCCGTGATAGTCACTTGCGCCAGTAATAACTAAATCCAATTCGCGAGCAATATCTGCCAAAGCGTTACGCTCTTCATTACTGTGATCTCGATGATTTACTTCAATGCCATTTAAACCAGCGTTTTTTAATGGTAAAAAATCTGCAACTGAGAGTATGTTTCCGCGAAGCGAAGCAAAAGGGTGTGCAATA
>JBIKPX010000019.1:0-12890 GCA_044357195.1 Candidatus Planktophila sp.
TGGCGCTTTAGTTATATGGTTATTTATTGGAATATCACTCGGTGTTATTGCGGCAAAGTTTAAGAGTAGATGGCCTGACACAACTGGCTCAGTCTTTGTGCTCTTGGGAACATCTCTTCCAACATTTGTAACTGGTTTGGCGCTTCTTATTTGGGTCTCCATTAAATGGAAGATTGTTCCCATGTCATTAGATGGATATGTGTCGGTTTTAGATAGTCCAGGGCGATGGTTTATGTATTTCATCTTGCCGTGGATCACTCTGGCAATTGCATACGCCGCCCTCTATACGCGATTCACACGCGCTGCAGTGCTAGATACTCTCGGCGAGGATTACATTCGCACCGCGCGAGCAAAAGGCGTCAAAGAGCGCACCGTGCTTTTCAAGCACACATTGCGCGCAGTACTAGCACCCATCATCACCTTGGCTGGTTTGGACTTTGCAGGTCTTATCGGTGGAGCGATTATTACCGAAACTATTTTTAATTTACCAGGGCTTGCTCGCCTTACTCTGCGCTCTGTCTATGAATTCGATTTACCTGTTGTGCTTGCCACAACCATCTTGGCTGCAGTTGTTGTCATCGTCATGAACTTAATCGTGGACATGCTCTATGCCGTCCTTGATCCGCGGGTGAGAATGTAATGTCAGAGTTATTGCGAATTAATGATCTGCGCGTTGCTTTCCCAACAGATGATGGTTTAGTGCGCGCAGTTGATGGGGTATCACTGAGCGTTTCTTCAGGTGAAACAGTTGCCATCGTGGGCGAATCTGGATCTGGAAAAACAGTAACAAGTCTTTCTGTCATGGGATTACATAAAAAAGGATCTGCCCAGATGAGCGGCTCCATAAGCGTTGCCCATGATGGTGGCTTCTTAGATGTTATTTCAGCCAGCGAAGAAGAGATTCGCAGCATGCGTGGTCGAAGCGTTGCAATGATTTTTCAAGATCCAATGTCAGCGTTGCACCCTTATTACAAGATAGGTGCCCAGCTTGCTGAAGCGTATTTAGTACATAATCCTGGCAAGAAAAAAGAGGCGATATCTCGCGCTATTGAGATGCTGGACCTAGTTGGAATTTCAGAACCGGCGCAACGTGCAAAAGAGTTCCCGCATCAATTCTCTGGCGGTATGCGACAGCGCGTGATGATTGCAATGGCACTAATGAATTCACCAAAGATGCTCATCGCCGATGAACCAACGACGGCTTTGGATGTAACGGTGCAAGCACAGATTTTGACACTGCTTGCCTCTCTTCAAAAAGAGTTCAACATGGGAATTTTGCTCATCACTCACGATCTGGGCGTGGTGGCTCAAGTCTCTGAAAAAGTAAATGTTATGTATGCAGGACGAATTGTCGAACAAGGCGGAGTCGATGACATTTTCTATAACCCAATGCACCCATACAATCTCGGTCTCTTAAAATCTGTTCCTCGTATTTCAGCAACTGGGTCTGAGCGCCTTAAAGCTATTCCAGGACAGCCGCCATCTCTTATTAGTTTGCCGGCAGGGTGTGCCTTTGCACCCCGTTGTGAATACATCAAATTTGCAGATAGCAACGCATGTGCAACGCAGATGCCAGCATTAGTCGGAACATCTGCCTCCCACACATCTCGCTGTCATATCGATGAATCAAAGCGTCAGGCATCCTTTTCGGACGCAATGAAGGAGGTGCGCTAATGAGTAATGAAACAATTCTTAGCATCACTAACCTGACTAAGCATTTTCCAGTTAAGAAATCCAAAGATCGCAAGAAATCTGTGGTCAAGGCAGTAGATGGCATCTCATTTGATTTACGCGCTGGTGAAACTCTGGGATTAGTTGGCGAATCTGGTTGTGGCAAGACAACTGCTGGACGAACAATTTTAAAGCTCACAGAGCCAACATCTGGCAACATCGTCTTTGAAGGCCAAGAGATTACAAAGTTTAAGCACCATAAAATGACATCTATTCGCGCGCAGATGCAGATCATTTTCCAAGATCCATATTCAGCGCTTAATCCACGCCAAACTATCGGCAAGATAATTTCGGCGCCCTTTGAGATTCAAAAAGTAGAACCAGCAGGCGGAGTTAAAAACGCTGTGCAGACTCTTATGGAGCGCGTGGGACTAAACCCTGAGCACTACAACCGTTATCCGCACGAGTTCTCAGGTGGGCAGCGCCAGCGCATCGGCATTGCCCGAGCCGTTGCACTTAAGCCGCGCTTTATTGTCGCCGATGAGCCAGTTAGCGCACTCGATGTTTCTATTCAGGCACAGGTTATTAATTTACTCGATGACTTACAACGCGAAGATGGCATCAGTATTTTATTTATTGCCCACGACCTATCTGTCGTGCAACATATTTCTGATCGCGTAGCAGTTATGTATCTGGGCAAGGTCATGGAAATCGGACCCACCGCAGATCTTTACCAGATGCCACATCACCCATATACAAAGGCGTTGCTCTCTGCAGTTCCTCAGCCAGATCCACGTTCTGAAAAATCACGCGAGCGCATTATTTTATCTGGTGATTTACCGAGCCCAATTAATCCACCATCTGGTTGCGTTTTTAACACTCGCTGCTGGAAGGCGCAGGACAAGTGCCGAACTGATGTGCCACAGCTCATGCAAATCGGTGGCACCCAGGTTGCTTGTCACTTCCCTGAATAGTTTGGCCTGAATAAATCAGCTACCAAATACGAACGCGCTCGGACTCTTTCATCCAGAGTGCGTGCTTTTCATTGACATCAAAGGCTGTATAAAACTCATCGATATTTCTAACGATGGCGTTGCATCGAAACTCATATGGTGAGTGCGGATCTGTGGCAATACGACGTCGCAGTTCTTCAGGACGTACTTTGCCGCGCCATGCTTGCGCCCATGCAAGGAAGAAGCGTTGTTCACCTGTTAAACCATCGATAACTGGCGCTGGTGCACCCTTTAAAGCCAGTAAATACGCCTTATAAGCGATGCTTAAACCACCGAGGTCTCCAATGTTTTCTCCCACTGTCAAAGCACCGTTAACGGTGATGTCAGGGGTTTCTTCAGGGGAGAGAGCATCAAATTGGGCGATCAATGCATTAGCGCGCACTTCGAATTCATCGCGATCTGATTGGGTCCACCAATCAACCATGTTTCCATCGCCATCGTATTTAGATCCTTGATCATCAAAGCCGTGGCCGATTTCATGGCCAATGACAGCGCCGATGCCGCCGTAATTAACAGCTGGGTCAGCATCGATATCAAAAAATGGTGGCTGCAAAATCGCTGCTGGAAAGACGATCTCATTCATGCCTGGGTTGTAATAGGCGTTAACTGTTTGCGGGGTCATATACCACTCGCTGCGATCAACAGGTGCGCCGATCTTTGCTAATTCGTAATCTCGAGCAAATGCTGAGATGCGACCGAGATTGCCAAAGAGGTCAACGGATGAAATCTGCAACGTTGAATAGTCGCGCCACTTATCTGGATAGCCAATCTTGGGAGTGAACTTGGTGAGTTTTTCAAAGGCCTTCGCTTTTGTTTCAGCGCTCATCCATGAAAGTCCGCTGATGCTGATGCGATAGGCCTCAATTAAATTTGCCACAAGTTCATTCATGGCAGCTTTTGCAGCAGGTGGAAAATGTCGATCAACATAGATGCGACCAACTGCTTCACCGAGTGAGCCCTCCACCAATGAGACTGCACGTTTCCAGCGCTCGCGAATTTGTGGAGTGCCAGACAAAGTGGTGCCGTAGAAAGCGAAGTTTTGTTGCACGAGTGCATCATTGAGATAGGCGGCAGAGCCAGATATTAATTGCCACTTTAGCCAGAGCACCCATGCGCTGCGATCAAATTTTTCAAGCAGTGCTGAAACGCCTGAGAAGAAATCTGGTTCGCGAACGATTACTGATTCAAATGCTTTTGTTGGGACTTCACCTGATTTAATCCAGAGTGGAAAATCTATTGCCGGCGCTAATTTTTCTAATTCGGCGCGGCTGTGTTTGTTATAGGTAAGGGTTGCATCGCGATCTCGAACTTGATCCCAGTGACATGCTGCAATGGAAGTTTCAAGTGCCAGAATTGATGCAACATCGGCGGCGCTGGCAGAGATACCGGCCAGGGCAAACATCTTTGCCACATGTTCTAAGAAGGCTTCGCGAATTGGTGCGTATTGCTCTTCGCGGTAATAGGACTCATCAGGTAAAGACAAGCCGCCTTGTCCTAAATAAATAATGTTTGTCTCAGAATCCATTGCATCTGTGTATATGGCCGCACCGAATATTCCACCGACGCCCTTGATTTCAAGGCGAGACATTGTGGAGATGAAA
Organism: Candidatus Planktophila sp.; assembly: GCA_044357195.1. Taxonomy (GTDB): domain Bacteria; phylum Actinomycetota; class Actinomycetes; order Nanopelagicales; family Nanopelagicaceae; genus Planktophila. Next base: position 4,286 of record JBIKPX010000019.1, read on the forward strand.
TCGGACTTACTTGAAATCGTATCGATTAAAGCAAGGTCTGCAGATAGGGGGGATGTGCCGAGTTTTTCAATCGCTTCGGTATCCATAAAAGAGAGATAGAGATCGCCGATCTTTTGAGCTTCGGTGCCACCATCTTTATTGCGATGTGCACCTTCGATGATTTCGCGCACCTGTGCTTCGGCTTCATCGTGAAGGGCGTAGGCAACGCCATCGGATGCACGATCTGCCGGGATTTGATGGGACTTGAGCCAGCCACCATTTAAATAGCGATAGAGATCATCGCCTGGGGCGAATGTGGGATCGATATGTGAAAGATCAATGCCGCTTTTTAAAACCATTGGCTGTATTCCCCCGCTTATATGAAGTAGTTGAAGGTTCAACTTCTCGCGTACCATTATCTCTATGGCAGACGCTACAACACCTAAATGGCTCAATCCATCTGAGATGAAGGCTTGGCGTCAATACATTGTTGCCAGCCGGCGATTACTAGAAGCACTCGATTCAGATCTCGAGCCACATGATGTCTCGATGGCTGATTATGAAATCTTGGCCCAACTCAGTGACGCCCCAGATCGCAAAATGAGAATGAGTGATTTAGCAGATGTTGCGATGTTATCTCGTTCCAGACTTTCTCATCGAATGAAGGTGATGGAAAAAGCGGGCTGGGTAAAACGTGAATCATGCCCAATAGATAAGCGCGGCTATTTTGCTGTGATGACACCTAAGGGTTGGAAAGCAATTGTGGCCGCAGCCCCTGATCATGTGGCAAGTGTGCGCACTCGATTTGTAGATCACTTAACAAAGGCTGATCAAGTTGCGCTGGCTGAAATCTTTGATCGTGTAAGTAATTCCTTAAGGGAATCAGATAAAGAGTTAGATTAATTTAGAGAAGCAAAAAAGCCCGCCACTTTCGTGGCGGGCTTTTTTAATAAGCGAAATGCTTACTTTGCTGCCTTCTTGCGACGGCGGCGCTTTGGAGCTGCACCAGCAGCTGCCTTCTTACGACGACGCTTTGGAGCTGCTTTCTTAGCAGCTGCCTTCTTACGACGACGCTTTGGAGCTGCCTTCTTTGCAGCAGCCTTCTTACGACGACGCTTTGGAGCTGCTTTTTTAGCAGCTGCCTTCTTACGACGACGCTTTGGAGCTGCCTTCTTTGCAGCAGCCTTCTTACGACGACGCTTTGGTGCTGCTGATGTAGCAGCCTTCTTACGACGACGCTTTGGTGCTGCTGATTTAGCAGCGGCCTTCTTGCGACGACGCTTTGGAGCAGATTTCTTAGCTGCAGCCACGTATATCTCCATTCGGAATGGTTCGGATCCGTCACCCAAACCTGTTCGTGGATAAGTGTGACGGGAATTGCGCCGTAATGCTAGTTAATATGAGAAAAAAGATAGCGCGTGTCGCAAATTTATTTTTTAATAATTTTGTGCATTTCGGTAAAAAAATGCATGTAAAAATTAAAAAAATTGCCCACTTTTTCGCCGAAATTACTTTTCATCACGGTTTTTTTGCTCCATTTGGCGAATTCTTCGCATTTCAACAGCAAATTCGTTGGTTTCGGCGTCATATTTTCTAAATTTCGGCAAAAAACTCGCCAGTAAGGCAACCATAAATACACAGATGAGACCTCCGGCAGTTACCGAAAAGGTAAGGCTGGTAGCTGCTGCCATGGAAGCGGCGCGAAGTTGTCCGGCTAATGGACCAATGGAGTACGAGAGTAATTCGATGCCGGCTAATCGGCCCCGAAGATTATCCGGGATGGTTTGGTTCCAGATCGTTCCGCGAAATAGCGCACTGATCATGTCGGCGCCCCCTGCGATTGCCAAAAACAAGAGCACCAGAATCAGGGAGTTAGAAATTCCTGCCAATGCGATGGCTGCGCCCCAACCAATAGCTGCCCAAATGATGGCGCGACCATGGAATCGATACGTCTTAATCCACCCACTAGTTAATGTGACGACAACTGAGCCCACAGTTACTGCGGCATATAAAAATCCAAGTGCCCACGGCACACCAAGTTGGTCAGCCCAGAATGGATAGAGCGCAGTTGGCATTGCAAAAAACATTGCAGCTAAATCTATGAGGTATGTGCCAGTTAAATCTTGACGACTACATGCATATTTGATTCCTTCTAATAAACCACGCAGGGATGGCTTTTGTGCCTCTGGGTGGGCAGGCACCGAACCGACTTTTGCTAGAAAAATCAATGAGATAAGAAAAGTGAAAACATCAAAACCATATCCAGCAGAAATAGAGATAGTTGAAATGACAATGCCACCAATTGTTGGCCCAATGATCACGCCCAACTGCCAACGAAGACTCATGAGTGCACTAGCTGCTGGTAAATCTGCATGGCCAACGATGCGTGGCAAAATTGCATCAGCACTTGGTCGCTGCAATCCATCAACGGATGCAAATAATCCAGCCATCACATAAATAATCCAGACCTTGGGGTCCTCGCTCATGGCATTGAGCAAGAGGATCCCGGATATAACAAGGGCTGCGGCCTCTGTTGCCCAGATCATTTTCTTGCGGTCCACATAGTCAGCTAAAACTCCGCCATAGAGACCAAAGACAATCAGGGGAATGATTTCGATGGCACCGACGATGCCCACTGCAACGTATGAGTTGGTCAGTTCTTTAATCTGAAAGGGAATTGCGACATATGTGACCATCGAACCGAGGTAAGAGATAAGCCCGGATGCCCATAAGTTTCGAAAGTCGGGGTATTTCTTTAAGGGCGTTATGTCGATCGCAAATTTACTCACGAGGCGATATTACTTAAAGCTTTGTTCGGCGCCAGGAAAACGTGAAGCCGCCACATCTCCTGCCCACTCCTTGGTTGCATCGAGCATTTCGGTGCGCAGATTGCGATAAGCCTTGGCCAACTTAGGTGGGTTCTTTGTTATGCCCATCAAATCTGTCCAGACCAATACTTGTGAATCGCAATCAACGCCAGCTCCGATTCCAACAGTTGGAATAGCCAGGGCCGCAGTAATTCGAGCCGCCAATTCAGCTGGGACTAATTCAAGGACGATGGCAAAACATCCGGCCTTTTCAAGGGCGAGGGCCGCTTCAAAAATTGCATCACCATCGGTTCTACCTTGGACTTTATATCCACTTAATTGGTGAAGAGATTGCGGGGTAAATCCAAGGTGGCCCATGACAGGTATTCCGGTGGCAACTAATTTTTCAACAGTTGAAATTCGCGCCCCTTCAATCTTTACAGCCATCGCACCAGATTCTTTAAAGAATCGAGTCGATGTGGCAAGTGCTTGTTCTGCAGATTGTTCATAAGAACCAAAGGGCAAATCAGCAACAACCATTGCTCGCTCTGATCCGCGAACAACTGCTCGAACCAGGGGAATCATTTCATCGACTGTCACAGGGATTGTGTTTTCTAAACCTAAGAAGTTATTGCCAGCGCTATCTCCTACTAATAAAACAGGGATGCCGGCTTCATCGAAAATGGATGCGGTCATCTCTTCATAGGATGTAAGCATCGGCCACTTTTCACCGCGCTTTTTCGCATCGGCTAAATCGGCAATGGTTACGCGACGGTGCGTGGCGCCGCCATATAGGGATTGCATGCAAAGACCTCCAGCCTCAAGGCTTCACGTGAAGTCCCTGGGTACATCCCCAAGGGTACTAGAAGTAGGCTTAACGTATGAAGTTGCGCGTAGCACTGGCACAGATCAACCCAACAGTTGGTGATCTTGTCGGCAATGCTGCGCTCATTTGCACATATATGGATCAGGCAAAAAAAGCTGGCGCAGATGTCATTGTTTTTCCAGAGATGGTTTTAACTGGCTATCCCGTTGAAGACCTTGCAATGCGCGCCTCCTTTAGAAGTGCAAGCAAAGCCGCGCTGGCGCAACTAGTTAATTCTCTGGATCCATCGATTGTTTGCGTGGTGGGCTATCTCGATCAATCTCCATCTGGTGCTCCACAAAACACAGTGGCCATTATTTATGGATCCAAGGTCGCAGCTACTTACACAAAGCGTCACTTGCCTAACTACGGCGTCTTTGATGAGTTTCGAAACTTTGTGCCAGGGGATTCAACCTTAGTTATTCGAATCAAGGGCGTAGATATAGGTATTGCAATCTGTGAAGACATCTGGCACTCACTGGCAGATCTTGCGGTGAGAAAACCAGGTCTAGTTCTGGTGCCAAATGGTTCGCCGTATGAACGCAATAAAGATGATGTGCGATTAGCTCTTGTTCAAAAGCGCGCCAAGGAAATAGGTGCACCTTTGGCATATGTGAATATGACTGGCGGCCAAGATGATTTGGTCTTCGATGGCGACACTATTGTCGTTGATGCACAAGGCGCACTTATTTCACGCGCCGCGCAATTTCAAGACCAACTATTAGTTGTTGATATAGAGGCAGCCACACAGACCTCCACACCCGATGTTGTGATTTCTGAAAGCGGTGCGCAAGCTTCAGATTCGCTTGCACCAACTATTGCTGCGCGTATGAGCGATAACGAAGAAATCTGGAACGCACTTGTGATGGGTCTTCGTGACTATGTTGCCAAGAACAAATTTAGATCAGTAGTCATTGGTCTATCAGGTGGTATTGATTCAGCCCTCGTTGCAGCAATTGCAGTCGACGCCCTGGGGGCAAAGTGCGTTAACGGTGTTGCCATGCCAAGTAAGTATTCATCTGATCACTCAGTCCAAGATGCCACAGCCTTTGCGGCCAATACAGGCATTCACTTTAGAACAGTTGAGATAGAGCCAATGGTGCAATCTTTTATGCAATCCATAACCCTTAAAGGTATTGCGGCCGAAAACATTCAAGCCCGCGTGCGCGGAACAACGCTGATGGGTATTTCAAATCAAGAGGGCCACCTTGTTCTGGCCACCGGAAATAAATCTGAACTCGCAGTGGGGTATTCCACTTTGTATGGCGACGCCGTAGGCGGCTTTGCACCTATTAAAGATATTTACAAAACAGATGTCTGGGCACTGGCTAGATGGCGAAATGAGCAAGCTATTTCTCGGGGTGAAGTAGCACCGATTCCTGTTCGCTCTATTGAAAAAGAACCGAGCGCTGAATTACGTCCTGATCAAAAAGACTCTGACTCTTTGCCAGAGTATGAATTATTAGATCAACTCTTAATTCGCTATGTCGATGGTGATGAGGGGTCAGCAAAGTTAATTGCAGCTGGCTTTGATAGCGCACTTGTTATGCGCGTTATTGGATTGGTCGATAAGGCCGAATACAAGCGCCGCCAATATCCACCTGGCACCAAGGTTTCAGCCCGTGCATTTGGTAAAGATCGCCGCTTGCCTATGACTTCACGCTGGAGTGAAGCATAATTTTCGTAACACAGCCGTAACGCGGCTTTGGCACTATCTGCCTATGGCCCTAGAACAAGAGATGTCTAAGCAGCAAGAGTTCGTTATTCGCACTCTTGAAGAACGCAATATCCGATTCGTGCGTTTGTGGTTTACCGATGTTTTGGGCTTTTTAAAATCCGTTGCAATCGCACCAGCAGAGTTAGAAAACGCATTTGCCGAAGGCATTGGCTTTGATGGTTCTGCCATTGAAGGATTCGCTCGCGTTACTGAATCAGATATGTTGGCAAAGCCTGATCCTGCAACATTTTCAATCTTGCCATGGCGCACAGAAGCACCAGGTGCTGCGCGCATGTTCTGTGACATCACGATGCCAGATGGTTCACCATCTCCTGCAGATCCACGAAATGTTCTGCGTCGCACATTAAATAAAGCAGCCCAGATGGGTTACACCTGTTACACCCATCCAGAAATTGAATTCTTCTTATTCAAAGCTCGTCCTGAAAAAGGCGAAGCACCTGTTCCAGTTGATCAAGGCGGATACTTCGATCACACACCAGCAGTTGTTGGCCATGACTTTAGACGCCAAGCAATTACGTTGTTAGAGGCAATGGGAATTTCAGTTGAATTTAGCCATCACGAAGGTGGACCAGGACAACAAGAAATTGATTTACGAGATGCTGATGCGTTAAGCACTGCAGATAACATCATGACATTTCGTCATGTGATTAAAGAAGTAGCACTTGATCAAGGCTTCTACGCATCCTTTATGCCAAAGCCTTTTACAGATCATCCTGGCAGCGGAATGCACACACACGTCTCATTATTTAAAGGCGAAGAGAATGCTTTCTATGATCCAAAGGCTGAATTTAATTTATCTAAAATCGGTCGCTCATTTATTGCAGGCATCTTGACCCACGCCGCAGAAATTACTGCTGTGACAAATCAATGGGTTAATTCATACAAACGACTACATGGCGGCGGAGAAGCACCAGCACTAGTTAATTGGGGACCAAGTGATCGCGGCGCACTTGTGCGTTTGCCGATGTATAAGCCAGGAAAAGAAAACTCCACACGCATCGAATTTAGATCACCAGATTCTGCGTGTAATCCATATCTTGCATACGCAGTCATGATTGCCGCTGGTCTTAAGGGAATTGAAAACAAATACGAACTATCGGCATCTAATGATTTACAGACCTTGCCTACTAACCTCAATGAAGCGATTTCAGCAATGGAAAAGAGCGCTCTAGTTCGTGAAACGCTAGGCGAGCATGTTTTTGAATATGTTTTGCGAAACAAGCGTGCTGAGTGGCAGGACTATCGCCGCCAGGTCAGTGCCTACGAATTAGATAGGTATATCCCAGTTCTTTAGTACCTGGTGGGATAAATTTATCCCCATGAGCAAAGAGATCACATCATCAGGACTGCGTCGCACAAACATCATCGCTGGAATTTTCCACCTACTGCAGATGATTGCAGTCCTTGCACTCAGCAGTGATTTTTCATTACCGATCACCGCAAAATATATGTCTGGTCCTCCAGGATCAACCTATGCCGAACCTGTTGTTCTCTTTGACACTCCTATTGGTTTAACTGTCGGTATCTTCTTAGGCCTTTCAGCACTTGCCCACTTCATTGTTGCAAGCCCAAAGTTCTTTCCACGTTATTCAGCAGGCCTTGCACAAAAGCGCAATTATTTCCGCTGGGTTGAGTACTCAATTAGCTCATCTGTAATGATCGTGCTGATTGCCCAAGTAACTGGTGTTTCAGAAATTTCAGCCATCATCTCAATCTTTGGCGTTAACGCTTCAATGATTTTATTCGGTTGGCTGCAAGAAAAGTATGAGCAACCAGGAAATGGTGGATGGCTTGCATTTATCTTTGGTTGCATTACGGGCATCGTCCCTTGGATTGCGCTGCTCTTTCACGTATTTGCAATCGGTGGGCCAAGTGATGCAAAGGCGCCTGCATTTGTCTATGTCATTGTTCTTACAATTTTCTTATTCTTTAACTCATTCGCACTCGTTCAGTGGTTACAGTATAAAAAAGTTGGTAAGTGGTCTGATTACATGCGTGGTGAGCGCACCTACATCACGCTCTCACTCATTGCTAAATCAGCACTTGCATGGCAAATCTTTGCCAACACCCTTATTCCTGTGTAAGAATTAAAAAGGGCCCTGAGTTTCCTCAAGGCCCTTGCTCATTTTGCATAATTTTTTGGTTCTTGCCAAAAACCAGAATGCAATTGTGAGACTACTAAGCTGATGACGGGATTCGAACCCGCACCTTCTGATTGGCAAAAACGGATGTGCTATCCGTTACACCACATCAACATCGTGAGGGAATGGTCTCTAAGTGCCAGGGCCGAAAAAATTAAAAGAAAAATACTGTGGATAAATAAAACAGGGCATCCCACACGCGAAGTGAGGCATGCCCTGTTTAGTGCCAATCAGAAGATTGCAGAAGTATTGCACATTTGAAAGTTACTCAGAGTTACAAAAGAGATGCTTGATGCTCTTTATCGTGATCTAAAAGCACTTGAAGCATTGATTCAATTGTGATCGAACCAAAGGTGCGGTGTTGCGCAGCAGCAGCGCGCTCTTCAACGCTGAGGTTTTTTAAATAAGAAACCATATTTTCTCTGCTTGCTAGCAATTTAGTACGCGCGTCCGCAAAGCTCTGTGTTGAGTATTTTTCTGCAGTCACAACTGCATCTGGTTCCCACCATTGCAATCGTGGAATGGGCGCTCCAGATATTTGTGCTTGCCGCATTAATTCAAAACGCGCCATCCACACTTCTTTATCAACATCGACTATGTGCCCCAAAATAATTGCAGGAGTCCATTCAGAACCATTGAATTGATCACTACGTCCTGATGTTTCTGCGACGTCACAAATTTCTTTGGCAGAATCTATAAGGGCAATTAGTTGCGTTTCGAAGTTGGCCATACGCGTGAGTTTAGAACTTTACTTGCTTGAAAAGACAGGGTGGGGTTACCATTTACACATGACACATCGCAGCCTCCTCCTTCGCTGCCGTGGCGGGGCCAAGTAAGTCGGTCCCCTCGCCGCGGGGTTTGTCGCGCCGGCTAAACCTGACAAATCCCGTAACTAATAAGGAGTTTTAAAATGAATTTCCCAGAACAAAAACCATCATCGATGCGTGCCCATCGTTACTCATCATTTATTCCTGTTGATCTACACGATCGCACATGGCCAGAAAAGAAGATGACCAAGGCACCTAAGTGGTGTTCAGTTGATCTACGAGATGGCAACCAGGCACTTATTGATCCA
>JBIKPX010000083.1:0-4155 GCA_044357195.1 Candidatus Planktophila sp.
GTCTTGATCAAGCGCTGACTAGGGTAAAAATTAACGGCGAATGAGCCTTCTAGAAAAAGAGATCACTAAGTGGTTTGCTAAAAACAAACGTGATCTTCCATGGCGAAATACAACCGCCTGGGGCGTTTTAGTTTCAGAAATAATGTTGCAACAGACTCCCGTTGCTCGAGTCGAACCAATCTGGCACACATGGATGAAACTCTGGCCAACTCCAAAAGATTTAGCAGCAGCAACTCCCGCTCAAGTCATTAAAGAGTGGGGCCGTCTCGGCTATCCCCGCCGTGCACTGCGATTACGCGAATGCGCGCAAGTAATTGCAAATGATTTCAATAACACGGTTCCAGATAATGAAATTCAATTACGAAAGCTGCCTGGTATCGGTGATTACACTGCCGCTGCAGTTATGGCGTTTGCCTTCGAGGAACGCTCCCTAGTTTTAGATATCAATATTCGCCGATTGTTCTCACGTATTTATGATGGCGTTCAATCACCTACAGCTGCGCCAAATAAAACTGAGCGCGCAGCTCGCGCAGAGTTAGTGCCTAAAAAGAACGCACACGTATGGGCTGCAGCAACCATGGAACTTGGTGCACTTGTCTGCACTGCACAAAAACCTAAGTGTGAAATATGCCCAGTTGCTGATTCATGTAAGTGGCGTTCACTGAATTACCCACAATCTGATCAACCAAAGCGCACGCAAGCATGGAATGGCACCGACAGACAGTGCCGCGGAATCATCGTGCAAGCGCTCCGTGAAAATGATTCGCTGAGCGAAAAAGAGATAAAGAAATTGTGGGTTCTTGAATCACAAGTAGAAAAGGCTTTAGAAACACTTCTGGCCGATGGGTTGATTTCCCAATCGGCCAGAAATAAATACTCGTTACCTAGTTAGTTTGCAAAGAATTCTGTAACCTTGTTAAGTGGTTAATAAGCGGGTGCAGCGTACGATTTCAATTTTAACAATTGTGCTATTAGGCCAATTCTCTGTTTCTGCTGCTCATGCCGCGAATTCTGTTGGCAAATCGTGCACAAAGATTGGAAAGATTTCGAAAACTTCTACAGGAGTTCAATTAACGTGTGAAAAATCAGGAAAGAAATTGGTTTGGAAGAAGAAGTCTATTGTCGTAGCACCCGTAATTCCTGCTGTTACTGATCTTTCAAAAACAGCTTCGCTAACTCCAAAAAATTTGTTTGCTGATACTGCTAAATGCAAAATTACTGACGTAACTTACACAAAAGACGTAAACCTTGGATTCCCACGTCCTACCGGTTTAACCGCAAACAAATCGATTTATAAAGCCTTGGTAATTCCAGTTGGATTTCTAGATGCTCCCTTTACTGAATATGATCTGGCATTACTTAAAGAAAAAGTTGTACAAGTAAATGATTACTTTAAAGTGCAATCATATGGAAAAGCTCAAATCGAATTCACTTACCCTGAAACTTCTAAATGGGTAATATTTCCTGACAATCGGGCTGACCATGGGCTCAGTGTTTGGGTTCCTCAAGAAAGTAAACAATCATTCGTTCAAGAAGTGCTTTCTAAAACTGACCAATCACTAAAAATTCCGGATTATGACTTTGTAATGATAGAAACCGCTAGATGGACTAATTCAGGTTGGGGGCAAGCTTTCCCAATATTTTCTTTTTCGTCGCCTTCAGGTCAAGCTAAAACCATTATTCTCCAGGCAGGTTGGTCTGTCGGTCAGTGGTTTGTAGTTGCACATGAAATTGGTCATGCGCTTTTCGGTTTTGAGGATCTTTATTCTTTCTCTGCTGTCCGAGAAAAAACTTTTGCATATAAGGCAACTCAGAATTGGGATTTGATGTCTAATGCAGGTGGTTCGTACATTGGGTTGTTTTCATGGCAGAGATTTTTAGCTTCCTGGATAGAAGATTCTGAAGTTGCGTGTGTAACGCAGCCAGGAGATTTTCAAGTTTATTTGGCGCCACTAGATTCAACTGTGAACATTCAAAAATCACTTCAAATTCCAATTGAGCCTGGCGTAATACTTGTTGCAGAGTCTCGCAAATACTCAAACTATGATCCGGGTGCAGGCGATGGTGGAACATTGGTTTACGTAGTAGATACAAAAATTAACCACGGTTCAGAACCAATTACGGTTCTTGGGTTCCTTGCTAAAGGCCAAACCGCAATGTACAAGAACATTGAAATAACTTCACTTGATTCAAATTCAACTGGTGAATTGGTTTCAGTAAAAATCAGTTAAGCAGTTGGAGCTTCGGCTAAATTCTCAGGTGAATCTGGCGTGGCTGCCTTTGGTGCACCTGTGAATGTGAACTTGGCTTCTGTTCCTTCGCCTTCAACATCTACGACGACGATTTCACCAGCGTTGAGTTCGCTAAAGAGAATGCGCTCTGAGAGTGCATCTTCGATTTCGCGTTGAATTGTGCGACGAAGTGGACGTGCACCAAGTAGTGGATCGTAACCACGATCTGCAAGTAATCCCTTAGCAGCAGTTGTAAGTTCGATTCCCATATCTTTTGCACGCAAACGCTCATCAAGGTTTGCAATCATGAGATCAACGATCTGAATGATTTGATCCTTTGTGAGCTGGTGGAAGACGATGACATCATCAATACGGTTAAGGAATTCTGGGCGGAAGTGTGTCTTGAGTTCATCACTTACCTTGCCCTTCATACGCTCGTAATTTGTTAGATCATCACCTGAGTTAGCAAAACCAAGTCCAAGACTCTTTGATATATCGCGTGTTCCAAGGTTTGTAGTCATGATGATGACTGTGTTCTTGAAATCAACAGTGCGACCTTGCGCATCTGTTAAGCGACCATCTTCGAGTACTTGAAGAAGTGAGTTAAAGATATCTGGGTGTGCTTTTTCAATTTCATCAAAGAGCACGACAGAGAATGGACGACGACGTACCTTTTCTGTGAGTTGTCCACCTTCGTCATATCCAACATAGCCTGGAGGTGCACCGAACAGACGTGATGCAGTGTGACGCTCTGAGTATTCAGACATATCGAGTTGGATTAACGCATCAGCATCGCCAAATAAGAATGATGCAAGTGTGCGTGAAAGTTCTGTCTTACCAACACCGGATGGACCAGCGAAGATAAATGATCCGCCAGGACGCTTTGGATCCTTAAGACCTGCGCGTGTGCGACGAATTGCTTGTGACAACGCCTTGATTGCTTGATCTTGTCCGATCACACGGCGGTGTAATTCATCTTCCATACGAAGAAGTCGTGCTGTCTCTTCTTCTGTTAATTTAAATACTGGAATTCCAGTTGAAGCAGATAGAACTTGTGCAATTAACTCTTCATCAACTTCTGTGACCTTATCTAGATCAGTTGCTTTCCAGTGCTTCTCAGCTTCTACTTTTTCTGCGATAAGTGCTTTTTCAGTATCGCGAAGTCCAGCTGCCTTTTCAAAGTCTTGTCCGTCAATTGCAGACTCTTTTTCTTTGCGAGCATTAGCGATTTTGTCATCGAATGCACGCAATTCAGCAGGTGCTGTCATGCGCTTAATGCGAAGACGTGAACCTGCTTCATCGATTAAATCAATTGCCTTATCTGGCAAGAAGCGATCTGAGACATAGCGATCTGCCATGTTTGCAGCCGCTGCGAGTGCACCATCTGTGATTGATACACGGTGGTGTGTTTCGTAGCGATCGCGTAGTCCTTTAAGAATTTCAATTGTGTGAGCCACAGATGGCTCTTTAACCTGAATTGGTTGGAAGCGGCGCTCTAGCGCTGCATCCTTTTCTAGGTGTTTGCGATATTCATCAAGGGTTGTTGCGCCAATTGTCTGGAGCTCACCGCGAGCAAGCATTGGCTTCAAGATGCTTGCAGCATCGATTGCACCTTCTGCAGCGCCTGCGCCAACTAGTGTGTGAATTTCATCGATGAAAAGAATAATGTCACCGCGAGTTTTGATTTCTTTAAGAACTTTCTTCAAACGCTCTTCGAAATCTCCACGGTAGCGTGAACCGGCAACTAGAGCGCCAAGATCGAGTGAATACACCTGCTTATCTTTCAAAGTCTCTGGAACATCGTTTTTAAAGATTGCTTGTGCAAGACCTTCAACAACAGCTGTCTTACCAACTCCTGGTTCACCGATTAATACTGGGTTGTTCTTTGTGCGACGTGAAAGAACTTGCATAACGCGTTCAATTT
>JBIKPX010000084.1:0-4126 GCA_044357195.1 Candidatus Planktophila sp.
GGGCGCAAAAGTTATTGCAGTTACCTCATCATCTGAAAAATCAGCGCTTGCAACAAAACTCGGCGCAGACGCTGTTGTGGATGCAACATCACAGAATTTGGCAGCAGAAATGCTTGCAGCAAATGGCGGCAAGCCCGTGGATCTGGTCCTTGAAATGGTTGGCGGAAAAACACTGGATGCATCTTTAGAAATCTTGGCTCCATTTGGCCGTTTGATTACGTATGGAAATGCATCTCGCACGGCTGCAAAAGAAATCAATCCAGGATCTCTTATGGGTGGCACTAAGACCATTACCGGATTTTGGTTGGCACATTGTTTTGGAAACAAGGCGCTGCTCAACGATGTTATTGAAGAGTTATTCGCGCTAGTTCTTAATGGAAAATTAAAACCAGTAGTTGGTGCAACATTTGGATTGAGCCAAGCCCGCCAAGCACATGAAGCGATGCTTGCTCGTCAAACAATGGGAAAAATTACCCTTGACCCTGCGTTGTAAACGCTCTCTTTTTCATTTTTTGCACGTGAGGTTGTACGCTCACACTTCTACCACTGCCCCCCTAGCTCAGTTGGTAGAGCGTTTCCATGGTAAGGAAAAGGTCACCGGTCCGATTCCGGTGGGGGGCTCGAAAGTGAAATAATAAAGATGTAGAAATACATCTAAGGCGGGGTAGCTCAGCTTGGTAGAGCAAGCGGCTCATAATCGCTGTGTCGTGGGTTCAAATCCCGCCTCCGCTACTAGTAGTTCAGCGTTAATTTCGTAACGCGAAGGGCCTCAGGTAATCTAAAGCCCCTCAATCGATGAAGGAGTAAGACCATGGCAAGTAAGAGCGCGGACGTACGTCCAAAGATCACCATGGCATGCGTTGATTGCAAAGAACGTAATTACATTACAAAGAAGAACCGCCGCAACGATCCAGACCGCATGGAACTTAAGAAGTTCTGTCCACGTTGCAAATCTTCAACACTTCACCGCGAAACTCGTTAATGCTCAATCCCGATAGCGTCGGGCGCACCTTCGCGGGTGTAGATGTCATCACGGTTACCCAAGAAGAAATTGACTCTTTCGCTGCCGTCATTGGTGAAAAAAATACATCTGTTGCGCCGCCAACATTTTCCATCAGAATTTCACTTCGCGATTTTGAAAGTATTTTGACCAAACCTGAGATTGGATTGGATTGGACGCGTTTGGTCCATGGCGATCAAAAATTCGAATTATTTCGCCCGATAGTGGCAGGGGATTCATTGACTACATCGGCCACTATTGAAAACTATAAAATCGCAGCTGGCAATGAGATTGTCACTGTTCGCTCTGATGTCTTTAGCGGCGGCGAAAAAGTTGTTTCATCTTGGTCAACTCTGGTGGTGCGAGCATGATTGAAGTTGGCGCAACGATTCCTTCACACCAATTCGATATTGATAGAGCGTTACTCAAGCAATATGCCGATGCAAGTGGTGATCAGAATCCAATTCACCAGGACGAAGCCTTTGCTAAATCAGTAGGACTTCCAGATGTCATCGCTCACGGAATGCTGACAATGGCACTTGCTGGAAAATACATCAGCGATTGGGCAGGTGGCCCCCAAAATGTTAAAGAGTTTTCTGCGCGATTTACAAAACCCGTGATTGTTCCTGCAGGAAAAAGCGTTGATCTAACAGTTTCGGCACTTGTTACAGAAGTTACTAGCGCAGGTGTTCGACTTGAGATCTCAGCAACATCTGCAGGAGTAAAAGTATTAGGAATGGCCAAAGCTTTTGTAGAACAAGGAAATTAAAGTGAGTGCTCCAGAGAAATTGCACGAACTTGGTAGAGCCAGACAAGTGGCTCGTGCTGATAAGAATTTTGCCCTAGCCGATCAACTTCGAGATCAAATTGCGCAAGAGGGTTATGAAATAGTTGATGTGGCAGATGGCTTTGAATTACATGAAAAATCTTTAGTTAATACAGTTGCAGATATCCAAAAACTCAAGAATTTACCTAAATCCGCGCACCAACTGACGGTGGCAATTATCGTCAATGGATATCACGAAGATGCAATCACCAGCATTAATTCAATTAAAGAACATAGTTCTGCAGAGATAGTTGTCCTGGCAACCCAACCTGCTAAAGATTTGGGTGCAGTTGTTGATTCTCACACACATGTTTTTCACTTAGAAAAAGATCCAGGATGGGGCGAATGCGCCAATGCACTTCTTAAGATTGCATCAACTCCATACGTCGTAATCATGGATCCATCCACCACATTTACCGGTGATGCAATTACTCCTGTCTTGCAAGAATTGAACAAAAAAGAGTTTGTAGCAGTTGGTTGGCGTGGGGGATTAGTAAACATCGAAGATCAGTGGCGCAGTGTTGATGATAAAGGCGCAGGAGAAGTCGATGTTTTATTCTCATATTTCTTCGCACTTGATAAAGATGCTGCCCTTGCCGCAGGTGGTTTTAATGTTCGGGCAATCTATTATCGAAATGCAGATATGGAGTTTTCACTTCGGCTAAAGCACGCAGCGGGTCGATTGTTGCAAATGGATTTACCACTGGTGCAAGGACGTCATCATGGTTATTACGACACTGAAGAAAGTTTCCGTGACGCACAATCAAAGAAGAATTACGATCGCATTCTCGAGCGCTTTCGAGGCAAAGAAGCAATTCTTAGCCCTCGTCGCTAACCTTTACCTATGGCTGATCTATCGGATTACACCTCACTACGTGTGGGTGGTCCTGCCAAGAAATTTATAGAAGTTTCCAGTGAAAAAGAAATAATTGCGGCCATAGAAGGCGCCGGAGAATCTCCTATCTTAATTATGGGCGCTGGCACAAACATGTTGGTCAGCGATGACGGATTTGCAGGCACAGTGATTCGAATTTCTAATAACAAAATAGAAGCAGAAGTCGATGCGTGTAGTGGTGCAACTCTGACAATTGGCGCAGGCGAAAACTGGGATGAATTTGTTAAGACAACGATCTCTCGAGGTTTTGCTGGATTAGAAACTCTCAGCGGAATTCCCGGCACAGTCGGCGCCGCACCTATTCAAAACATTGGCGCCTACGGCCATGAAGTCAGCGAATTTATTACACGAGTGCGAACGTATGATCGCCAGGTAAAAGCGTTAAAAACTTTTACAAACCAAGAGTGTGAATTTTCTTATCGCAACTCTCATTTCAAGGCGCACCCTGGCAGATATGTTGTATTAGACGTTGCTTTTCAATTACGAATTGGTGAAGTCACCACGCCAATTACTTACACCGAATTAGCAGGTTCTCTTGGAATATCTGTCGGTGAAAAAAGTTCAGTAAGTAAGTGCCGCGAAAAGGTATTAGAACTTCGCTCACGTAAAGGAATGTTGTTATCAGAAAGTGATCATGACTCGTGGTCTGCAGGATCATTTTTCACAAATCCTATTGTCAGCGCAGAAGTTGCTGCGCAGCTTCCAGCCGATGCGCCACGGTGGCCACAAGCCGATGGTCGAATCAAAACTTCTGCTGCATGGTTAATTGAGCATTCAGGAATAATTAAAGGTCAATCAATTGGTGGCGCACGAATTTCCACAAAGCACGTATTGGCTCTAACAAATAGTGGAGGAGCAAAAGCTTCAGAAATTGCTGCACTTGCTAAATTGGCTCAAGAAAAAGTTAAGGCAACTTTTAATATTGCCCTCGAACCTGAAGTCAATTTAGTTGGGCTTAACCTTCTGTAAGTAATTTCTTAATTCGGCCAATTCCTTCAACAATGTCGTCATCTCCCAAAGCGTATGAAAAGCGCAAATAACCAGAAGGTCCAAAGGCTTCACCAGGGACGGCGGCAACTTCAACTTCATCCAAAATAATTGTGGCTAATTCAGCAGAAGTTTTAGCGACTTTACCGCGAATTGTTTTACCCAAAGCACCTTTAACTGATGGATAGACATAGAAAGCACCAGTTGGCATCGGACATTGAAAACCAGGAACGTCATTGAGTAGACCCACGATTAATTTGCGCCTGCGATCAAATGCTTCGCCCATTTTATGAACGGCTGAAAGGTCGCCAGTAAGTGCTGCAATTGCAGCGCGTTGTGAAACGTTTGACACATTTGAAGTCAGATGTGATTGCAAGTTAGTGGCGGCTTTGATGACATCTTTAGGTCCAATCATCCA
>JBIKPX010000085.1:0-4103 GCA_044357195.1 Candidatus Planktophila sp.
GCGAGCAAAGGTTTCGCGAATATCGCGAGCAGATCCCAAGATATCTGGATTGCCATTTGGGCCTTCAGGATTTACATAAATTAATCCCATCTGCACAGCAGCAAGTGGCTCTTCTAATTCGCGATCACCCGAGTAACGCTCATCTGCCAGCCACTCTGACTCTGTGCCCCAATATGTCTCATCAGGTTCCCAGAAATCTTCGCGTCCGCCACCAAAACCAAATGTTTTTAATCCCATTGAATCTATTGCGCAGTTACCAGCAAAGATCATCAGATCTGCCCAAGAGAGTTTCTTTCCATACTTTTGTTTAATCGGCCACAGCAAACGACGTGCTTTATCTAAGTTAACGTTATCTGGCCAGCTATTAAGAGGTGCGAAGCGTTGCATTCCAGATCCGCCACCACCGCGACCATCGGAAGTTCTATATGTTCCTGCGCTGTGCCAAGCCATGCGAATAAAGAATGGACCGTAATGTCCATAATCTGCTGGCCACCACTCTTGTGATGTGGTCATTAACTTTTCTACATCGCGCTTCAGTTCTTTTAAATTTATAGTTTTAAACTCTTTTGCGTAATCAAATTTCTTGTCCAT
This sequence comes from Candidatus Planktophila sp., assembly GCA_044357195.1. GTDB lineage: Bacteria > Actinomycetota > Actinomycetes > Nanopelagicales > Nanopelagicaceae > Planktophila. Next base: position 592 of record JBIKPX010000085.1, read on the forward strand.
CGGATCTGCAAGCGGTGAATTCTGATGCAGCACTTTGAGGTTGAGTTGTTCTGGCCACCAATCACGGTTGTATTTGCCTTCATCGGCTAACTTCGCACCTGTGTATGGGCACTTTGCTGTCTCTTCCATGGCGGACTCCTTAAATACGTAACTGGGGCAAGAATACTCAAATCCAAAGAGAGCACCACTTGAAGGTGATTTCATAGGATAACCGGAGCCATCTCTCACTCAATTACGTAACCCCGGCTTTTGGTCATCACTGATTGACCAACGCGACTACAGTCAAGTGTGAACATTTACTCCGCTGATTTTCCGGCGTTAACCCACAAGCAAAGAGAGACACTTTCGATGCTTGCTCAAGGAATGAGTAATTCAGAGATTGCACGTCTTCACTTTGTTACCGAAAAATCAGTTGAACAAATGGTGGGCAGAATTGCACATACCTTCTCAATAGCACCTGATCAGACCAGCAATATGCGTGTTCTCTTAACTCTTGCCTTTCTCACAGGATTAGATGAGGTAGTTGTTTAGTTCAATCAGGTATTGTCCGCGAGATGGATATGGATCTTGCTTCGTTTCGCTCTCAGTGGAATGAAGTATTAGACCTGCTCGAATCCCAAGATCGCATCGCGTGGTTAGTTTTCTTTGATGCTCGCCTTGCATCCTTTGACAATAATGTTCTGACCCTTGATTTCTCCGATGCTCGTAAGTTCGCATCTAGCCATGAGTACCAAGCTGTGCGCCCAAAGCACAAAGAGTCTTTAGCAACTGCGATCAAGGAAGTCTTCTCAATAGATATAGAAATTGCTGAGCTCGCATGAAAAACAGAGCCGTAGTCATTGCCATTTCACTCTTCGCACTCTTTGTAAGTGGACTTATGCCAGCGCACGCTGAACAAACTCCTGTAATAAATGATGGTGGACCGCTAGCTCCAATTGAGTTTAAAGGTCCGGGTGCGCGAATTCACGGAGCGGACATCAGCAGATGGCAACATCCAAATGGAAAATTGATTAACTTTGAAAAGATGCGCGCAGCCGGAATCAACTTTGTCATGATCAAGGGGTCAGATACCAAAGATGATTCAGATGCACTGGCCCGTAAGTGGTACAAAATTGATAGAGAAGGCGCGCACGCAGCTGGTATCTACACTGGTTATTATCACTATGCGATCTTGCCTAACGTTGCGACAAAGACTTTAATTGTTAAAGATGCGCAGGCTCAAGCGCAAAAAGTATTGTGGCGAATAGCATCCATTGGCGGGCTCACTGAAAAAGATCTACCTATTGCACTAGATATGGAAAATAAGTGCGTAAAGGTTCGCTCTAATAGATCTTGTGAGAAGTATGCAACGCGAAGTGCTGTGACAATCTGGTCAGAAACCTTCTTGCGCATCATCAAGGAAAAAACTGGTCGCACGCCAATTCTTTACTCATATTCTAATTTTCTAGAGAGTTCCATGAAGCGCAGCACTGAGTTAGCAAAATACCCACTCTGGCTTGCCCAATATGGGGTGGATCCTGCCGTGCCAACTAACCAACCAGGAATAAAAAATGGTGGTTGTTATGTGCACTCATGGACTGCAGCAAATTGCAAAGCACAGTGGACGATGTGGCAGTACTCATCCTGTGGAATTGCACCCAAATACGGTGTGCCTGGATCTCGTTTAGATCTCAATGTATTTAGAGGAACACCGGATGCATTCGCTGCGCTGCGAAAAGGTTCTTGGACGCCAGAGCCAGCAGATTTAATGCCAGTAGGTGAAACAAGTGTGATGACGGTTAAATCTGTGACATTTACTAATACCAACCGACCTTTGGTTGTCGATGTTGATGTCATGAGACCCACTCTTGAACCAGTTGTAACGGGTTCAGTTAAGTTCGTGCAAGATCCTGCAAATCCTATGAAGGTCTCTCTCAAGCAAAGCGCTATTCGCGCAACAAGTGGTTCTTGGACGCTATCTGTTGCAGGAATTCCTGCAGGCGTGTGGAACGGTCAAATTGTTTACTATGACAACTCAGATACTCATGCGACGTCATCGCAACCCATCACAATAACAATTGAACAAGCGTTGACTACACCGACTCCAAAGCCAACAAAGAAGCCGGTGGTAAAACCTAAGTCAGATGGCTGTAAGAATCAGATTAAGAATTAAGCGCTAGCAAGTGCTTCTTCGAGCGATTCGATTTCACGCTCTGCAATATCAAAATATGCGTTAATTGAATCTTTCTTCTGTTTTGCTGTCCAACCCAAAACTGGGGCAATAATTGAAGCAACATCATCTACTAAATCCATTGCACTATTTGGTGCTTCAAAAGCTAAACGTGTGCGACGAGAGAGAACATCATCGATGCTGCGTGCACCTTCGTGGCTTGCTGCATAATAAATCTCAGCTTTGAGATATGGAAGATCTTTAGTTACTGGTTTTGCCAGCTTTGGATCCTGCTTAATAAGTTCAAGAACTTCACTTATAAGTGAGCCGTAGCGATTAAGTAGGTGGCGCACAGATTCTGGGCTGAGTCCACTGCCTTCTGAGATGCGATCTACTTGCTGTTCTAAAGCAAAATAACCATCTGCCCCAACAATTGGCACTTTATTTGTCACGCTATCTGCAACTATTCTGCGAAGTTCCACACCAGCTAGATCAATAACATCTTTGCCCATCACGCGATAGGTTGTGTATTTTCCGCCAGCAATACTGACAAAGCCAGGTGCACTGCGATCAACTGTGTGCTCGCGAGATAACTTAGTTGTCTCAGAATCTTTCTTGTTAGCGACCAGTGGGCGCAAACCTGCATAAACACCGATGACATCTTCAATTTTTAACTTTGGCTTGAGAACTTTATTGGCCTCATTGATGATGTATTCAACATCGCTTCGATCAGCAAGTGGACGTGAACGATCTTCGGTATATGGAGTATCTGTTGTTCCAACTAGCCATTGATTGGCCCATGGAATTAAGAAGAGAACTGATTTCTCGGTTTTTAAGATGATTCCTTCAGTGGATTTAATCGCACTCTTTGGCAAGACAATGTGTACACCTTTACTCATGGCTACGTTATAGCCAGGCTTAATACCAAATGATTCGTGCAGTTGATCACTCCAGATACCCGCACACATCACAGTCGCTGTTGCCTTAATACTTATTAATTTGCCTGTTTCAACATCTCTGGCTTTAACGCCAGTTACTCGCTTGCCATCTCGGATTAAAGATTCGACTTTGACACCAGTTGCAATAACTGCCCCGTGGCGGGCTGCGGTGCGAGCAATCATCATTGTGTGGCGAGCATCATCTACTTGCGCATCAAAATACTTAATTGCTCCAGTGACAATATCTGGGCGAAGAGATGGCGCAATTTCTGCGATCTTTTTCTGGCTGATGTGCTTATGTCCTGGCAGCGCTCGTTTAAATCCACGTAGTGCGTCATAGAGTGCAAGACCTGCACCAACGTATGTGCGTTCGCGGAATTTTTCATGCAGTGGATAGAAGAAAGCTAAAGGTTTTACTAAGTGTG
>JBIKPX010000086.1:0-4093 GCA_044357195.1 Candidatus Planktophila sp.
TTCCTGAAATGCTAGATGGTTTTATTCCAGGTGAAATTATTGGCATGCGCGGTAAGTATTGGCCGACATCAGGTCGTATTGATGGCGCATTCGGGGATAGAAACCTCATTTGCTCCTGCCCACCGATATCAGCCTTCGCTGAATAGAAGCCGCGGGGATAGCAGATTTAGTTAATTTTAGATTACTTAACATAATGTAACTTATCGGCGTTAGGCTTGAGAATGCGCATTAGCGCCCACCAACTCACGCGAATAAACGCCTCTATGACGATTCTGCCGCTCATTTTGGACTTGCCTGCACGCCGTTCAATGAAATGAATCGGAACTTCATTAATCGTTGCACCTTGTGAATACAGAGCTTTAATCATTTCGATTTGAAAACAATATCCATTTGAACGAATTTTTTTTAAATCGAGCTTTCTTAATGAATTAACGTCATATACACGCAATCCTCCAGTTAGATCCTTAAAAGGTAGAGCTAAACATTTTCGGGCGTACCCGGTTCCGAATTTGGATAAGAACTGCCTATTGGTGCTCCAATTAGAAACTTCGCCACCGGGCATCCATCTAGTTCCCATAATGACATCAAAATTGGGACTTTTTAGAATCAATGTTTGTACATCAGTGACCAAATGCGAACCATCTGCATCCATTGTTACAATTCTTTCGTAGCCCTTTGAAATCGCCTCGTTAATGCCCTTCAAATAAGCCGGACCAATGCCGTTTTTCACACCATTGTTAATCACACTTATACGTTCCAAGCCAAGATTATCGACTAATTCGGCAGTCCCGTCCGGTGATTGATCATCAATAACAATTATGTCAACGTCCAAACGCTTCAGCTCTTTAATCAAAAGAATAACTGATTCAGATTCATTAAAAGTTGGAATCAATACAACTGTTTTAAACATCATAACTTCTTTTCTTATAATAAATAAGAAGAGATGAAAGAACCAACACAATCCATGAAAACGAATCTAAGCGACTAGCGATGGATCGATTTTCTATCATGTTTACTGATTCATACAGATAAGAAGCTTCGTTCTGCTTAGTTTTTGAAACTATATTGCCGAGATTATCGACAACTGCAGAAACTCCGGTGGTTGAGACACTAACGAGCCATCTACTGTTTTCAATGGCTCTTATCCGACTAATATTTAACTGCTGCATGCTTTGAGCACTATTTGCAAAAGTTGCATTATTCGTTTGAACGAGCATCAAATTTGAATCACTTACCGATGAATTGACCGTCGCATCATCAATTAGTTCATAACAAATGATCGGAGATGCTTTAACGGTCCCAAAAGTATGCGTAACTATTTTGTCGCCTCCAACAAAATCTGTAACATTTTTACTCAATGGTGAGACAAATTCTGATAGCGCACGCAAAGGGATGTATTCACCAAAAGGAGTAAGAGCTCTCTTAATATAGGTCGACGCTACTTCCCCATTTTCATTCCACATGATTGATGCATTTTGCAATCCTTGCGCGTCTTTGAGTACTACTCCAGCAATTATCGGAGCGCCTGATTTAAGAGATAAAGCGGCTATTTGATCATTGACATCTCTATTTATGAATGGATCCACATCAACTGCATTTTCGGGCCATAAAATCGCATCAGGTTTGGAATCTATTTCAGACAGTGCCACATTCGTCTGCTTAACATGCATCTTGAAAACTTCTTTCGCCCTGGAATTAAAATCTAATCCCAACTGCGGCACGTTGCCTTGTATGGCCAAAATACGAGCACTCCCCTGCCCAGCAGCTTGGGCTGGTAACAAGATTGACAGAGTTGTAACCAACATAATCAACGCCACTGAAACAAGCTGAGCTCGCGCCAAAAAAAGATATAAAGCAATGCCCAATGAAATAGCAACAAAGCTCAATGCTGAATCACCTAAATATGATGCGAGAAGTCGGTAAGGGGCATCTGCTTGGCTAAAAGAAAGACGATTCCATCCAAATCCTCCGAATGGAACATTAGATCGCAGCTCATCGGCAACAAGTAGCACCGGTAGAACTAGCCATACTCGCGATACACGTCCGCGTTTGAAAGAGACTAAACCCAAAGGTAAGTAAAACGCTGATTGCAGTAATACCAACAAAATGGTTGGAATTGATCCTACAAAGGTTCCAGTCCATGACAACGTGAAGTAATTAAAAACAAATGCAAAGGAAAAGGCCGCCAGATATGGGTGACGCGTCTTGGTAACGGCGTATAGGAAAAGAGCAATCGAAAGTGGCACACAAAACCATAGATTTAGTGGCGCAAAGGACCCCGAAAGTAGTAACCCTGAAACTAGCGATAGAAAAAAACTTACCATCCTAGCGCTGCAATCATCCGATCGATACTCGCACCTAAACCATATTGCTTTTGGAGTGAATAGATGTGTGATAGATCATTAGGTTTTTGTGGCAGATCCAAATTGATATTTGGCAAACTCACATCACGGGCACATTGCACAAGTGTAGGAGCGACGTTTAAGTAATCTTGCCCAGCAATGATCTTCTTGATCAAGTTAGGACTCAGGGCGTCATGATTATTCTTGGCTGCATCTACAACTTCTTCGACAGAAGAAAAATGATTAGCAATTAGCGCTGCGCCTTTTTCACCAATACCTCTAACACCTGGCAGGCCATCGGAAGGATCACCTCGGAACATTGCAAATAAAGCATATCGATCCCCTGGTATTTCATATTTCTTGCCAACCCAAGTGCTATCGACTAAATCATGTTGTGAAATACCTTTAGCTAAATAGACAACTTTTACATCTTTGCGGTCATCTACCAACTGAAACATATCTCGATCTCCGGTAACAATTCTGATCGGTCCGTCTTCTCTTTGTGCAAAAGAAGCCATTACATCATCTGCCTCATAATCATCAACGCCTACTATAGGAATACCAAAGGCATCTAGAACATCCATCAAGATAGGAATTTGCGGAGCAAGTAAATCTGGCTCTTCTTCTTCGCCTTCTTCATCTAATCGATTTGCTTTGTAACCTGGAAAAAGTTCCACTCGCCAAGAAGGCCTCCAATCCCCTTCTGTACATGCAACCAATCGCTTTGGTTTATAGATAGTCATCAACCGGGCACTCATATCCAAATAACCTCGGATAGCGTTAATCGGTGTTCCGTCGGGTGAAAGCAATGAATCTGGCATTCCATAAAAAGCTCGATACCAAAGGGAGGCAGAGTCTAGAAGCATCAAACTCATACTTCCTCCAATAGGTATGTAACAACACCGCGATCAATCGATTTTACTGCTTCTCTACACTTCTTATTTAGTTCAGGTGACGCATTCGCAATTTGTCCTAACAAATCAATTAATTGCTTAGTTGAACGCACAAAGTCTCCGACAGACATGTCCGAACCTTTTAATACTTGATTAAGACTGGAACCATTTGCCCAACGAAAAATCATGTAACAAAATCCAAGATCGGGAGCTCTTTGAGTCTTGACTCCCACTTCAATTTCTAACTCTTCAATTTCAGCCCAGACGCGTGTTACGGAAGCCAGAGCATTTGCGACATTTTCATTGGGTATTTTTGGTGACAAATCTTCTTGGCTTCTGGATTCAAATATCATCGTTGAAGCCACACTTAGAATCTCAGCAGGTGCAAGATCCTTAAATAGACCACGTCGAATACTCTCGGTTAAGAGCAAATCGGATTCAGCATAAATCTTGGAAAGAATGAGACCTTGCGGGAGCAATTTCTCCCCCTCGATATAGCCAAGCAATGTGAGAATGTTGCAAATTTTATCGAAGGTTTTAGCAATAACGTGTGTTCGATTCATTACGCGATTATTTAAACCTTCGTTTTCACGAATTAATCGATCTGATCGCTCGGCGAAACGCGCATGGGATTCTCGATCATTGCAAGAATGACAGGGATGATTTTTCATTCCACGACGTAGACCATCTATCTCACCCTCCATGTGAACTCTTTGCTTGGAGTCAAAGGATCTTTTGCCACCTCGCTTGCTTAGTAAACCTTCTAACTCCTTTATTTCTCTGCGAAAACGTGCGTAATCGACGAAATCACCTAGATGGCATTTCGCTTGCTCTAGCAATTCATCAATAGCAATCTGA
>JBIKPX010000087.1:0-4063 GCA_044357195.1 Candidatus Planktophila sp.
GAGAAAGTGCAGAGACAACACCGATTGATGCCAGAGTGATAATTGCAACCAGTGGTCCTGCAACAAAGTTATTTTTTGCAGCTCCTGCAAGGTTTAGTCCGATCACCATAACAATTGTTCCTGTAACAACAGGAGGCAAAAGCCAATTAATCCAACCAATGCCAGCTTGGCGAACGATTAGACCAACGGCTGCAAGAATTAATCCAGTGACAACAACGCCACCGAGAGCAGCGCTCATTCCGCCACCTGTTTGCGCGGCAGCAATTGGCGCCAAGAAAGCAAATGATGAACCTAAGTAGCTAGGAACTTTGTTTTGTGTCAGTGCTAGGAATAGAAGTGTTCCGACTCCAGAGAAGAACAGCGTTGTAGTTGGCGGAAAGCCAGTAATGATTGGCACGAGGAAAGTTGCACCGAACATCGCAGCAATGTGCTGCACACCAACGCCGATTGTGCGTGGCCATGTAAGGCGCTCATCTGTGGATACGACATCTCCGTGGGCAATGTTTTTGCCATTGCCGTGAAGTTTCCATGTGAGCAGGGACATGAGAGTTCCTTCCATAATGAGGCGAGGTAAACGCCCTTAGAGGCGGGGAAGGTCGTTATCTAGGGTAGGTCAGCGCCCCTGCCTACCTCGGCGTACGCCACGCCGCATCTGATCGGGTGGTGCGAGGCGAGTTGCCTGCCGCCTGCGTATCGGGTTAACTAGCGCTTCGTTATATCGAATCGATATACCGGACGATAGTTCAGGTGAGGGGAAGTCAGATGCGCTCGCGTAGTGAGTCACTTGAATTCGCCCTCCTTGGACTTCTTTCTCAGAGTCCACTTCACGGCTATGAACTTCGAAAAAGAATGAGCGCCATCTTTGGTCCATTTCGCGCACTCTCATTTTCAGTTCTCTATCCGCAACTGCGCAAAATGATGGAAGCCGGACTCATTGACGCATCCGTAGCTGATGCTTCTCGGCGCTCGCGAATTGTTTATGTGATCACAAAAAAAGGAACGACACGTTTTGAAACTCTGGCAGAGACAGTAAGTCCAGATACATGGGAAGACGAAGGTTTTGAAATTCGCTTTGCATTCTTTGGTCCAACTTCGACTAAGAATCGCGTACGAATTTTAGAAGGCCGACACCGTCGGTTGAAAGAGAAAGCAGAGATTCTGCGAGGAGAACTTGAAAAATCTCCTGTGGGAATCGATAAATATCTCGAAGAGTGGCGTCGTCACTCTTTGGAATCAGCGCAGCGAGAAATCGACTGGCTGGAAGACATGATCAAAACCGAGAGGAAATAGAGTGAAAATAACAACCGGTAAAGGCGATATCCGAGTTGCAATAGTTGGCGTTGGAAACTGCGCTAACTCTTTAGTTCAAGGCGTTGTCTATTACAAGGATGCTGCCCGCGACCAAGAGATTCCAGGACTTATGCACGCTGTTGTTGGGGGATACCACATCAATAACGTCAAGTTTGTTGCAGCATTTGATGTTGATAAGAAAAAAGTTGGTCTAGATATGGCAGATGCTATTTGGGCTAGCGAGAACAACACTATTAAATTCGCCAAAGTTGAAAAGACCGGCGTTGAAGTTTTGCGTGGTGTTACACATGATGGCCTTGGTCGTTATTACCGCGAAACAATCGAAGAATCACCTGCTGCCCCAGTAGATGTGGTTGCCGTCTTGAAAGAAGAGCAAGTAGATGTACTTATTTGTTACCTGCCAGTGGGCTCAGAAGTTGCTGCAAAGTTCTATGCACAGTGTGCAATTGATGCAGGATGTGCTTTTGTTAACGCACTTCCGGTCTTTATTGCATCTGACCCAGTATGGGAGAAGAAATTTGCCGATGCAGGTCTACCAATTGTTGGCGATGACATTAAGAGCCAAGTAGGTGCAACTATTACGCACCGAATCATGGCCAAGTTATTCCAAGATCGCGGTGTTCACCTTGATCGCACCTACCAACTAAATGTTGGTGGAAACATGGACTTTAAAAACATGCTTGAGCGAGATCGCCTAGAGTCTAAGAAAATCTCAAAGACCAACTCAGTAACATCACAACTTCACCATGACCTCGGAGAAAAGAATGTTCACATCGGACCTTCTGATTACATTCCTTGGCTAGATGATCGCAAGTGGGCCTACGTTCGCCTCGAAGGTCGTGCTTTCGGTGATGTTCCTCTAAGTCTTGAGTACAAGCTAGAAGTATGGGATTCACCAAACTCTGCTGGTGTCATCATCGATGCGCTTCGCTGCGCAAAGATTGGTCTCGATCGCAAGATTGGTGGAGCACTTCTTTCACCATCTAGCTATTTCATGAAGACCCCGCCAACTCAATACACAGATGAACAAGCACACGTAAAGACTGAAGATTTTATTTCAGGAAAGATTGATCGCTAATAACTAAACACTCTCGGTAAAAGAAAAACCCCCCTGACAATAGTCAGGGGGGTTTTTACTTCCCTCACGGAGAGTTGAGGGTTAAATCGTCGCCTCTTCAGGAGTGCGACGAATATGAACTATTCCCGCGATAGAAAGAAGAAGAAGCAGGATGCCTCCGACTAGTGAAGCCAGTGCAGCGATCGCTGCAATGTTTCCAAGAGTTCCGAATGCGTATGCTTCAAGTAGAAGCCCACGCAACGTATTTCCCATGAACAATGTTTGGCGAAGATCGCCAAGTTTTGCAATTTCTTCAGGAGTTGCTGTGCCGCCCTTGGCAGCGCCCATATACATCCCAGAAACTTCTGAATACGTTGCTTCTTTTCCTATTCCAGCTTTAGCAGCGCCCTTCATGTGTTCCCAAATGTAAAGATCTGCATAGTCACGGGCCATTTCACCTGTTGTTACTTGCATCTCTGACCACTTAGCTAATTGATCTTTAGTAGCAGGTGGCATTGCTTCTGCTGCAGGAAATGAAATGTTTTGATTTTCTAGCTGGCTCTTTACTGAGTCTTGAGCAAAAGTTGCGCCCCAGTTAAGCAGTCCTGAAAGTACTAGTAGGAATACTGCAAGTCCAAATCCTACGAATGTTACGATCTTGTCAAATGTCTTGCGTCTCATTTTGTTCTCTCCCATTTTTAATTGTTATGTAGTTGTGTTATTTCTTGCCGCACAACAATTAAAGCCCTGCTAGGTCAGATGGTGTTTATAAATTGCTGGTGCTGGCACTCAGCCGGATGTGAAGTGTGTTACGAATTAATCATGACGATGACATATTGTTTTGCCATCAGGTCCTTTTTCAAAGTGCCTGCACTCAATTTCTAATTTTTCGAAGGCGCTATCTCCGTAATGTGTGCGAAATGCCAATGCAAGTAGTACGCGAGTATTTGTGTCCGCATCAGATTTAATCGCAAATGCTTTGGCAGACCGAGAAACGGTATTTTCGATAACCTTTTCGGTATGCGAGGTGTCGTGCGCAATTGCGGCATTTGATTTACCCTGACAGAGCAGGCCGAGGACCAACTGTTCGAATGGTGTTAGCTCGCGGTTCGCAATCGTTATATCTACTGCCATTTTTTCAATCCTCTCCAGGTGACTTTCGGCACGGTCGTGTGTCCATTGTCTACCTTCGCAAGGCATCTGTGTTACCTCTAAGATGCTCGGATGAGCGAAATCTTGACCACAAGCGCTGAGCAAATCCTCACAATCAGCTTTAATCGCCCTGCAAAGATGAATGCGCTGACTCGCGATATGTATGCGGGGTTGGCAACGGCGCTTAATGAGGCTGCTGGAGATTTTGGCATTCGGGCAGTAATTCTGACTAGCGAAGGAGATCACTTCACCGCAGGAAATGACATTGGAGATTTCATGTCAAATCCTCCAACGCAGAGTGATTCAGATGTCGCTAAGTTTTTGGCGGCGTTATTGAATTTTCCAAAACCTCTACTTGCGGCAGTCAAAGGAAATGCAGTCGGAGTTGGAACAACTATGTTGCTGCATTGCGACGTGGTGGTTGCATCGCCTACGGCAAAGTTTTCTATGCCGTTTACATCCCTGGGTTTAGTTCCTGAAGCCGGCTCAAGTTATTTGTTTCCTCGATTGGTTGGTTATCAAAGAGCGGCGCAGATTTTCATG
>JBIKPX010000021.1:0-12444 GCA_044357195.1 Candidatus Planktophila sp.
AAAGCATTACGCTCTTCATTACTGTGATCTCGATGATTTACTTCAATGCCATTTAAACCAGCGTTTTTTAATGGTAAAAAATCTGCAACTGAGAGTATGTTTCCGCGAAGCGAAGCAAAAGGGTGTGCAATAACTGCAACTCCACCAGCACTTCGAATCATGGAAATTGCTTCCTCTGGTGTGGGCGCAAGATGTGCGACGTAATATGGCGAATTGTTATGGAGTAAATCGGTAAAAGCTTCATCTCGTGAACCGACAACTCCGTTTTTAACGAGTGCATCAGCGATATGCGGCCTGCCCAGAGTTGCACCAGCAGGCTTTACAGCTTCAACATCTTCTATCGAAATTTTTATTCCGCCAGCATTTAACAACTCAATAATCTTGCGTGCTCGTGGAATACGTCCATCTCGGGTATTTTCCAGCATTTCTTGCATCTGCCTATGTGCACCATCAAAGAGCAAACCCAACATGTGCACACTGATTCCATCACTTGTTAGACAAGAAATTTCAGCACCGAGTGCTAGTGATAAATCTGCGCGCAGAGTTTTTTGGGCACTCTCCCACCCAGAAGTTGTGTCGTGATCTGTTAGTGCCAGGACCGTTAATCCTTCTGCGATTGCTTTATTAACAAGTTGGGCAGGTGAATCAGTTCCATCGCTGCAATTTGTGTGTGTATGTAAATCGATCATGGCGCTAACTCAACTCTAGAAGGTCGCGTGCGCAAAACTACGAGGGCACACCCGGAGAGAATCAGAACTATTCCTGGCAAGATTCCAATAGGTGGAGTCTGATCGAGCCACCAAATGGCGAGAACGGATGCTACCGGAACTTCAAAGAAAATAATGAGTGAGACAACAGCTGGTGAGACTCGTTTGAGTGCAGCATTGAACATGTTATGTCCAAGTAACTGAGCAAAAACAATTAACGCAATGACAAGCCACCACTCGTTGCCACTAAAGTTCCAGATTTTAAATCCGCCAATTAACATAATTGGCAATGCTGTTACCGCGCACGTTGCATAACAAATTGCTGTGTATGTACTCGTTTCTAAGCTCTGTTGCGCCTTTGAGCCGATGAGAACATAAATTGCAGCAAGTGCTGCAGAAATTATCGCTGCAACATCTCCTGCAAAAGATCGCATGGAAATAGTTAAATCCACACCAGAAATTAAGAGCACCCCAGAAAAACTGACAACCATACCTAGCCATGCGCGAGATGGAATATGTCCACCTCTGATTCGTAGAAACAAAGCTGCAAATATTGGTTGGAGTGCAACGAGTGCTGTGCCAGCAGCAACTGTTGTAAGGCGCATTGCTAAAAAGAATGCGATGAAGTGCATCGCTAGTACAAATCCACCTAAAGCAGCCCAGGACATTGCGCTTCGATTGGCGCGATGCCTAAAGGCAAAAGGCGCCATTACTAAAGCGCCTCCAAGATTTCGCCAGAAAATCAGAGTCACTACAGGCATTGTGCTCAATGCGATGAGCGGACCAGAAACTCCGATGCCGATGATTCCAATTAACAGGCGAATCGAATCAGCGCGCCCAGGCATAGCAGTGTGGCTATCAATGAGGGATTTCTGCTCTGACATAAGGCAAAAGTATCTACTCCATGCAATTTAAGCGAAAACGAAGAGGTGTGCAGAGCCGTTACCCTTAGCCCATGAGCGGAAACTTGATTAATCGAGTATTTCTCGCCCGTCTTGCAGGTACCGCGGTCTTTGATCCAAATGGTGATCCAGTAGGAAAGGTGCGAGATGCTTTGGCGACCCTTCGTGCAAATAATCAACCACCAAGAATTTTAGGATTAGTAGTTGAAGTTCCACTTCGTCGTAGAGTTTTTGTACCAATTACACGTGTGACATCTATTGAAAGTGGAACAGTAATTATTACTGGCCTACTTAACATGCGTCGTTTCGAATCTCGCGCTGGCGAAGTTTTAGTTCTTGGAGAAATGCTTGATCGCTCTATTTCACTGGTTGAAAGTGGAGAAAAAGTTGTTGTTGAAGATATGGGCATGGAGCAAAACCGAAATGGCGATTGGCTCATTACACGAGTCCACGTTATGCGTCGTGGCACAGGCTTGCGCCGCAAAGGAGCCACTTCAACGGTTGCGTGGGAAGAAGTTGCTGGCTTTGCAACTTCTGAACACAATCAAGGTGTAGCAAATTTATTAGCAACTCTGAGCACGCTTCGGGCTGCTGACCTTGCAACCGTTATGCATGACTTGGCACCAAAGCGTCGTGTGGAAGTTGCACGTGCTCTCAATGATGAACGCCTGGCAGATGTGCTTGAAGAAATGGATGAAGCAGAACGCGTTGAATTGTTAGCAGAACTAGAAGGTGAACGCGCCGCTGATGTTTTAGGTGAAATGGATCCAGATGATGCTGCCGACTTGCTCCGTGAAGTTGGACAAGAGCGCGCGCAAGCGCTTCTTGAATTAATGGAACCAGAAGATGCTGAAGATGTTCGTCGTTTAATGAATTATGAAGATTACACAGCAGGCGGCATGATGACGACAGAACCAATTGTGATGACTGCAGATAACACTGTGGCAGAAGCACTGGCTGCAGTTCGACAAAGTGAAATCTCACCAGCTCTTGCTTCACAAGTATTTATTTGCCGTGCCCCACTAGAAACTCCAACTGGCAGATTTATTGGAATTGCCCATTATCAACGCCTTCTGCGCGAAGCCCCATCAAAGCTTCTTGGATCAATGGTTGATACTGATACTCAAGGATTAAATCCCCAAGCATCACTGAATGAAGTTTCGTCATACTTAGCTAGTTATAACTTGTTATCGCTGCCCGTCGTAGATGCAAACGAACGTTTATTGGGCGCAGTCACAGTTGATGACGTGCTCGATCACTTGTTGCCAGAGAACTGGCGTCATGATCATCGTGATCATTCAAAGACAGTAAATGTCTTGGCCCAAGAAGAATTAGTCGATACAGAAGAGAGCGAGAGATAAAAAAATGGCACGTAACAACCGTTTAGATACTCCTCGTGAGGCAGGTCGCACACTTCGTCCAAACTTTGATCCTGAAGCATTTGGTCGCTTATCAGAGCGATTTGCACGTTTCCTAGGAACTGCAGGGTTCTTGGTTTACATGACTGGCTTTGTATTGAGTTGGGTTTTGTGGAACGCCTTTGCGCCAGTTGATCTTCGTTTTGATGATTTTCCATTCATCTTTTTAACTCTGATCTTGTCACTGCAAGCTTCATACGCTGCGCCTCTGATTTTGCTTGCACAAAATCGCCAAGCAGATCGTGATCGAATTCAAGTAAGTGAAGACCGCGCTCGCAATGAACGCTCAATTGCAGATACCGAATATCTCACTCGTGAATTGGCAAGTCTTCGCAATGCCTTAGGTGAAGTTGCTACGAGAGATTTCGTGCGTAATGAACTTGGTGACATGCTCGATGAAGTTCTCAAAGAATTACGTGGAAACACCCAACCTGACACCGAGAAGTGATTTCTTTCTAACTACCAATTGATCCACAATCGCAGCTATTGATTTAGCTGCAGCGCTTTCTGGGTATTGAACAACTACAGGTGCACCGTTATCTCCACCAGTACGCAAATCTGGACTAAATGGAACTTTTCCAAGTAGCGCCACATTTATTCCTGCTAATTCTGAGAGTCTCTTTGCTGTTTCTTCTCCGCCACCAGAGCCAAATAAAGAAATCATGTCATCACAGTTAGGGCAAGGAAAATCAGACATGTTTTCAATTACACCAACGAGATGCTGTTTAATTTGGTGGGCAATGCGACCAGCTCTTTCAGCGACTTCTGCAGCAGCAATTTGTGGCGTTGTGACAACAAGAATTTCTGAAGTTGGAATGAGTTGCCCTAATGAAATTGCGAGATCTCCAGTGCCTGGTGGTAAATCAATTAGCAGTAAATCTAAGTCACCCCAATAAGCATCTGAGAGCAATTGCTCTAACACTTTATGCAAAAGTGGTCCGCGATACGCAACAGCGTCTGAACGCTCTGGCTTGAACATCTCCATAGAAACTACTTTTACGCCATATGACTCCAGCGGAATAAACATTTGATCAATGGCTGTGGGACGTTGACCAATTAATCCCATTAATCTTGGTACGGAGTGACCATAGACATCAGCATCTAAAATTCCTACGCGCAAGCCTTTTTGAGCCGCTGCAACTGCCAAGTTAACGGTGAGTGAGGATTTTCCAACCCCCCCTTTGCCAGATGCAATACCAATGACTCGTGTGAGGGATTCTGGTTGAGCAAATGGAATTATCTTTTCGCGACCATTGCGCAATAAAGATTTAAGGTTTCCGCGTTGTTCTTCATTCATCACACCAAAGGTAATTTCAACAGAAGAGATAGTTTCAACAGCTATAACGGCTTTAGTGATGTCGCTACGAAGTCGATCTTGCATCGGACAACCAGAAATCGTGAGCAAGATCTTGAGTTGCGCAACTCCTGCATCGACGTGAACAGATTCAACCATTCCTAAATCAGGAAGTGGGCGATGAATTTCTGGATCTTCTACAGTTGCCAGAGCTGCATGTATTGACTCAATAACGGTCATAGTAAATCCGGATCAATTTTAGGTTGCACCGAAGTTTTTGGCTTATCTTCATCGAGGGCACCTGCTAGTTGTTTTTTAATAAAAGTCTTTGGATTCAAATCTGATGGTTGTAAATCTTCGAATCCAGGTCCTAGGTTCTCACGTAATTCCGCAGTTGCTGTGTTTGCTAAATTCTTTACCTTTTTCAAAAACTTTGCAGCATCGGAGGAAAACTTAGGTAGACGTTCTGGCCCAACAAAGAAAATTGCGATCAATGCCAGCCCTATGAATTCACCTGGACCTATCCCAAAAATCATGTTTTTAGCCTAGTGGTTGTTTCAGATTAGTTCTTGCCAGCAGCGAGAACTACCGTTGCTGTACGGGTGCTGCTGCCACGTTTGTACTTGATCTCAACTCGATCACCAATACTTTTTGATCTAATGGCAACAATGAGTTCGTCGCCATTATTTATTGTCTTACCTGCAAATTCGATAATCAGATCTCCAGGTTGCAAGCCTGCTTTCTGCGCAGGTCCACCAGCAAGAATTGCACCATCGGCAGTTGTCACTCTTGCACCTGGTCCAGCAAAATTCATATCAATTGAAACTCCCATAACAGGATAGGAAGCTTTTCCAGTCTTAATTAATTGATCTGCAGTTTTTCTTGCTTGATTAATTGGAATCGCAAAACCTAATCCAATCGATCCTGCCTGACTATTAGATGCTCCACTGAGAGTTGCAATTGCAGAGTTCACTCCAATTACGGCACCTGTTGAGTCAATGAGTGGACCGCCGGAGTTTCCGGGATTAATCGCAGCATCTGTTTGTAGCGCGTTGATAAATGAGTTTTCACCCGCAGTGCCACCCGCAGTTACCGCTCTATCTTTTGCGCTAATAATTCCTAATGTAACGGTGCCTGATAAGCCAAGTGGTGAGCCAATTGCAATTACGGCATCTCCTACTGCGACTTTATCGCTATCGCCGAATTGAAGTGCTGGCAAACCGGTTGCAAGAATCTTTAGAACTGCTAAATCATATGACGCATCTCTGCCAACAATTTTGCTTTCAAACTCTTGACCATTGTTGAGCATGACAATAATTTTTGATTTAGAAAGAGCTGCTTGCTCAACAACATGGTTATTTGTGAGAATAAAACCAGAACTATCAATAATAAATCCTGAACCACTACTTCCTGAACCTGTTGAGATTGAAACTACTGATGGCAAAACTCTATTTGCTAAACCAGCGACTGAATCTGGTTTGCGTTCAACGGAGTTAGTCGCAGAAACTAGATTTGCTTTGCCACCAAAGAATCCACCTGTTGCATTAATTCCGAGTACTCCGCCAACTATTCCGGCAATGACGGCTAAAACAACAACAGAGCCTGGGCTAACGCCTCTGCGCGATTGTGAAAAATCTTGAGAGTTCCACCAAGGTGCATCATCTCGAGCACGCGATTTTCGGGAAAGAAAACTCATAGCGCCTATCTTGCTACAACTTTGTTGCGATTAACAAACCATCGCCAACGGTAATGAGTGTGCTTACCCAAAGATCTGTGGCACCCTTCACAGATTTACCAGCTTCGCGCAGAGCAATTGTTCGCGGATCTCGCTGTGATGGATCACTAACTTTACCTCCACCAAAGAATCCATCGATAACCATTACTCCACCACTACGTAATATTCGATGTGCTTCTTCCACTGTGTACGTCAAATCTTCGGGATTGTGACGCAATACAACTAAGTCATATGCACGATCGGTTAACTTAGTCATCACATCCATTATTGAATTAGTAATGAGTCTGTAGCGAGATGGTGCAATATCTGCATCCTGCATCGCTATGCGCGCAATTCTGGAATGCTCTGTTTCATCATCTATAGAAGTCAGGGTGCCGCTTGTAATCATTCCGCTTAATATCCAGAGACTTCCGACTCCAGAACCGGTTCCTACTTCAACTACAGATTGTGCTGATAGTTGGTGAGCTAGTGTCCGAAGATATGAACCAACACCTGTTGATGCATCTTTGGCACCGACTTCAACGCCGCGCGCTCTGGCACGAATTTGGAATTCATCTTCTGAAATAAAACCTTCTGCGTAAGCATGCGGATCAATTCTCATCATAAACTCATAATCCAATCAATAAGGACGCGAACACCAAATCCTGTGCCACCTTTTGGTGATTCACCTGAATCACTTTCGCTACGCGCAGTTCCGGCAACATCTAAATGAACCCATTTTCTCTTTCCAGTAAATTTTTCTAAGAACAGTGCAGCTGTAACCGATCCAGCAGAGTAATCACCTTTATCTGCCTTGTGATTAAAATCTGCAATGTCACTCTCAAGGGAATCTTGGTAATCATCAATGAGCGGCATATGCCACAAACGTTCTCCAGATGATTCACCGACAGCAACTAACTCAGATGCTAGAGCACGATCGCGTGTATACATGGCACCATATTGGCGCCCAAGTCCGAGTGTTGCAGATCCCGTTAGCGTTGCAATATCTACTAAATAATCTGGATTGAGCTTTGCATCTGCATATGCCAATCCGTCAGCCAAAACCAAACGTCCTTCAGCATCGGTGTCGAGTACTTCTACTGTGGTGCCGCCGTAGTGAGTAATAACATCACTTGGGCGCTGTGAAGTTCCGGAGAGAGCATTTTCTGCACACATCAATAACGCTGTGACTTTGACGCGTGGCTTTAATTCTGGCAACGCACCAACAACATTTAGAACAGCAGCTGCGCCAGCCATATCACTTTTCATTGCCATCATCAGATCGTATGGACGTTTGAGTGAAACTCCGCCAGTATCAAATGTGATTCCTTTGCCCACAAGAACTACGTGTGGGATGCGTTTGGCAGTTGATTTTGGTGTGTACGTTATTTGAATAAATCGCGGTCCTGGCTTGGGGGAAGAGTTTCCAACTGCTCGCAATCCACCAAATTGGGCAAGCTCTTTACCAGCTAAGACTTTGATTGAAAGTTTGCCTTCTTTGGCAATCTTCTGTGCCTGGTTGGCCATCCATAAAGGATTTTTGATATTTGAAGGAGTGTGGACTAAATCGCGAGCGCGACATACGGAGTGGGCAATGATTTCGGCGCTATTAATTATCTTCTCATTTTTACACACGATGTTAAATGTTGGTTGATCTAAAGTGGAATCACTTTTTAGTGTCCACGTGTAGGCACCGAGTACTGCTGAAATAGCGTGGGCTCTAATATCTGCAGAATCAGTTGCCAGTAAAGTTGAAACATCTATTTTCTTGCCGCGTAGTTTTCTTCCAAGGTTTGCGGCTGCAAGTCGATGCGATTGCGTACTCTGATCGCCTAATCCAATAACGAATACTCGATCTGCTTTTGTTGCCTTCTGGCTGATTGGAATTTCTAAAATTTCGCCAGCTTTGCCACTAGGTTGAAAGAATGAAATTTCATCGATGAGGTCAATTTCAAAGTATTTTTCGATTATAGCTACGGCGCCGATATTGCCAACTAATTCATAAGTGCAATCTTCAGACTTTATAAAACCAACTGCAATCGCATCTGCGCTGACAATGTCCTCTAGCGAAGATTCGATGCTATTGAGTTGGGCGTAAGGCATAGCGCAAAGGCTAACTAAAAAAGGTAGAAATGCGTCTTATTTCTTAACGAGGGATACTGCGGCATGCAATGCAGCGCTGAGGTTATTTGCTTCCTCTGCATTCATTTCAACTACGAGACGTCCGCCGCCTTCAAGAGGAATACGCATCACGAGTGAGCGAGCCTCTTTTGTGACCTCCATAGGACCATCACCAGTGCGGGGTTTCATAGCTGCCATCTGGAGACTCCTTAGGGAAATAAATCGAAGAGCGTTCTGTAAGAGGAGAAGTATCTCGCATTTAGAGCGAATATATGAAATCGAGAAAGCAGGCTTATAAACCCAGAGTTTTGCTCAGACGGGCCTTTCCACTGGCGATCACAGCCGTGACAGAGCGCTCAGGAACGCCCAATTTTTGAGCAATCTCACTCGGTGACATTGAGCGCAAATAATGCATCGTCAAAATAATTCTTTCTTCCTCTGGCAGCGAAGACAGAACTTCTGACAAAGTTTTGGGTTCGCTCATACGCCAAGTTTACTGTGCAGACGGGCAGCAATCGCCCGCATATAGCCAACTTATCGTGAGAGTTATCTAAGAGTTCGAGCGAATCTACGCAGAGAAATCCATACTCCAACGTAGAGAGCAGGTTTAAGTATCAAAAATATTGCACGTGGTGCCCAGATGATTTCTGACCAATTAAATTGAGAATTCTGATCATTTATTGCAACCACTTCGAATCTTCCGGTGCCTTTAATAATTTTACCCGTATGTAAAACATCGCATATAAAAGGTGGTTGCCAATTAGTTACGACCATGGTGTCTAAAACCCCGAGAAATTTTAACCGCGGAAACAACTTATGAAATGGTCCAGTAAATGCCGCAATCTCAGTCCCAGGCCCACTTTCAATTTCAGAAGTTAGCCAAACAGATGTTTGTAGCATCCACTTGCCTTGCTTTTCCCAATCAGTAATTTCAGCCCATGCGCGTTGAGCATTGCAAGGCAGTGCAAGTGTTAAAGCAATGTGGTTATCGGCCACCGCAAATGTCCAATGCTTGATCAATTGTTGTGCACCAATGTAGTAACTCACTTTGCCCGGGTTTCACAAAGCCTTCAACTTCTAGATGATCTATCAATGTTTTAAGTGGGTCATACAAACCAAATGGATCAAGAATGACAACTGGTTTTTGGTGAAAATTTAAGAAACGCCCAACCCAAATTTCAAATAACTCTTCAAGGGTTCCAAGGCCACCAGGTAATGCAATGAATGCATCACCTAACTCTTCAATCCTGCCTTTGCGCTCTCGCATCGAAGCAACAATCTGAAGTTCATGGCTATCTTTATCGGCAAACTCAATATCTACGAGTAATTGTGGAATGACGCCAATTGTGTGGCCGCCAGCTTTTCTTACTCCACGCGCAACTGCGCCCATCATCGAAATATGCCCACCACCGGAAACTAGATTCCAAGAACGCGCGCCTATTGCTTCTCCAAGTTCGAATGCTAACTCTTGATATTTCTTATCAATCGTTGGAGAAGATGAGCAATAGACAGAAATTCGCAATGGCATGGAGGCAAGACTAGGCGTTACGCTTAGCCCATGTCACAACGAATAGCATCGGGTCACGGGCTCGCAACGATATCTCTCAGCGGAGCCGTTTTGGATACTTGGTTTCCAGAACCGATGTTGGGAAATCTTTCAAACCCTGTTCTCCCATTCCTATCGGCCCTGGCAGGTGTTGATGAAATCCGCGGTGTGAAGCGCGAAGTAGTCTCTCTTGAAATAGATTTAGATAAAGCGCCAGAATCTGTTAGCGATGCCTACCTTCGACTCCACTTGTTATCTCATCGAGTGATCAAACCTCACGGTGCAAATGTTGAAGGCATCTTTGGAATTTTAAATAATGTGGTCTGGACTTCTGTTGGACCATGTCCTGTTGAAAATTTTGAAATCACACGTGCCAAGCTCAAGCAAAAATATGGTGCGATAACTGTTTTAGCCGTTGATAAATTTCCACGAATGGTTGATTACGTCATTCCATCAGGAGTACGCATTGCCGATGCCGACCGAGTTCGACTTGGCGCACACCTATCTTCAGGCACAACTGTTATGCACGAAGGATTTGTTAATTTCAATGCCGGCACTCTTGGAACCTCAATGGTTGAAGGACGAATTTCTGCAGGAGTGGTTATTGGAGATGGAACCGATGTCGGCGGTGGGGCATCAATCATGGGCACCCTAAGCGGCGGCGGAAAAGAAGTTATTTCCGTAGGAGAAAAATGTCTACTCGGTGCAAACTCTGGACTTGGTATTTCACTTGGTAACAACTGCGTGATTGAAGCCGGTACATATATAACAGCTGCTGCAAAAGTTAGATTACCTGATGGCGAAATAGTTAAAGCTTCTACTTTATCGGGGGCCAGTGATCTTTTGTTTAGACGTAACTCACTCGATGGCTGCCTTGAGGCAATCATGCGAACTGGTTCATGGGGCGGATTGAACTCAGTTTTACACTCTAATTAAATTAAGTTAAACCATGCAGATGGCAATTGCGTTCTGCTTCTAAATGTCTCTCCACGTAATGTAGAAGTTTTTCCATCGCTAGATGTTGCTGTGATTGTGGCAACGGTTCCGGTTGTATTTCGAGAATTAATGGTCAGTGCTACAACATCTGTGAGTAAAAATGCTTTGGCTACAAGTGCCTGATCTAACGCACGATTCCATGTGAAAAATCGAGGATTAAGCACAGGGTCTTGGCTATAAGGATCGGCAACGCTAGTAGTAAAACTTCTTTCTTGACCCCATGCGTTCACACTTGTTTCTGTTTGCCCACCACTTGATGAGGTAAAAAATGCAGTAATCGGTAAGTTATTGATTGTTATTACTTCGCCTGTACTTTCAGATGTCGAACTAGCTTGAACAGCGGCTTTCCACATTGGCCCATAAATAGGTTCAATCTCTTTTGAAATTCCTACAAATGCTTGATCTGAAATATTGTTATAGACATTGCAGTCACAAGCTCTCTTTGGTACTCCGACTTTACTCAATGCATAGGATCTGGAAGCTATGCCTTGCGCAATTAAAGCTTGAGTTGGCCACGAAGAAGGTACTTCGCTGATTCCGAAAAGATACTCATCATGAATTCGAACAGTATTTGTGATCTCCATTTTGTGACCAATTATCGGTGCTTTAACGGATTTGACTTGAATTTGGCCGTATCTGTATTTAACGCTCTTTGTATTTATTTTTAGAGAAACAGTTGACGGCACACCTTCCAAATATCGAGTGCCGGACCAACGAGCACTCCATGTTGCACTTGTTCCAATTAACTGAGAAATTTTGCCTGTAATCAAAAACGCAGAAACCTTTGAACCTTGTTGAATAAATGAAATACCAGATTTTGATGTAAGGGATGCGGCAGGAATCGCAAGAAGGTCTTCGCCAACATCGCCCGCATATAAATTAAGCACAGATCCTTGGGTACCGGATTTAAGTGTTGCCTGCGATAGCAAGTGCCCAATATTGACCCGAAGGTTCTGATTATCAGCCAGTGAAGTTATCTGCGTGCCACCGTAATAATATGTAAGTATTGAATTCGCTGATTCTCCAGCTAGTGCTTTACCGCGCGCACCAATTTGGCTTAAACCCACACCATGCCCGTAGCCGGTTCCTTGAAAATTAAATGCTGGTGGAACTTCAATTGCATAGGAAGGAGTAATTGAAAGCAGTAGTGTAAAAATTACTAAGAGGGTTTTAGAAATCCTCATCAATTGCAGAGCTCTTTCCTAGATGCAAGAATTCTTGATACTCATCAATTACTTGATTCGGATTTCCACGAGTAACGAGTTTTCCTTTATGAAGCCAGGCGATGTCATTGCAAATTTCGCGCAGCGTGCCCATTGCATGGCTAACTAAAATTAGCGCACGATCTTCGCTTCGTAACTCTTTAATTCTATTAAAGCTCTTCTCTTTAAAGTGCGCATCTCCAGTACTTAGCGCTTCATCAACGATTAAAATATCGGGCTGCACTGTTGCGGCCACAGAAAATCCAAGTCGTGCATACATTCCAGATGAATACGTACGCATAGGAGCATCGATGGCATCGCCTAACTCAGAGAATTCCGCAATTTCATCGAAGTGATATTCAATTTCTTTTCGAGTCATTCCTGCTGCTAGACCGCCTAAATGAACATTTGCTCGCCCCGACAAAGCAGGATTAAACCCAATTCCCAAAGCTAACAACGTACTGACGCTTCCAAATACTTCAATGCGACCAGTTGATGGCGGAATAATTCCTGCAATTGTGCGCATCAGAGATGATTTACCTGC
>JBIKPX010000089.1:0-4004 GCA_044357195.1 Candidatus Planktophila sp.
CATCCGCGAGCTGACAACGTATGACCACGAACATCTAAACCAACTGCGATGCGATCACCAAACTCTGCAATCACTTGTGAAGTCCACTCCGGATTTTCTAGCGCCGCAGTTCCTAAGTTCACTCGCGTGCACCCAGTTGCAAGGGCCTTACGTAAAGACTGGTCATCTCTAATTCCACCTGATAACTCCACTTTGATATCTAAGGCGCCAATAACTTCTGCTAATAAATCTGCATTACTGCCAATACCAAATGCGGCGTCAAGATCTACAAGGTGAATCCATTCGGCGCCTGATTTTTGAAAATCAAGGGCAGCATCTAGTGGTTTTCCGTAATTGGTCTCTTGGCTGAGTTCGCCTTGAACTAAGCGAACTGCTTTGCCATCTTTTACATCAACGGCTGGCAATAGTTCTAGATAGCTCATAACGCTGCGCTCCAATTAGCAATCAGTGTCAATCCAGCTTTTCCTGATTTTTCAGGATGAAATTGTGTGGCACACAACGCACCATCTTCAACTGCGGCTAAGAATTTTTCTCCATGAGTAGTCCACGCTTGTGCCACACCAACTGATTTCTTTGCAGCATATGAATGCACAAAATAAAAAGATTCCTTTTCAATTCCTTTGAAGAGCTCTGATGGGCCAGTAATTTCAACAGTATTCCAACCCATGTGAGGAAGTATCGGTGCATCAAGTGCGCTAACGGTGCCGCTCCACATTCCTATTCCTTTGTGTTGGCCATGCTCTAAACCATCGCTAAATAAAATCTGCATTCCGATACAAATGCCCAAGGTGGCCTTACCGGCTACTTGGCGTTGGCGAATTACATCTGCTGCATCGATTTCATTAATTCCATTCATGCATGCCGCAAAGGCACCGACACCGGGAACAACTAGCCCATCAGATTTAAGAGCAACATCTAGATCTGATGTGAGTTGCACATCGTGGCCTGTAGTTGCAAACGCTCGTTGGGCGGATCGTAAATTTCCCGATCCGTAATCCAAGATTGCTATCAAAGAACGCCCTTAGTCGATGGAACTCCACTTACTCGTGAATCCAATGCAACCGCATCGCGCAGTGCGCGAGCAACAGCTTTAAATTGTGCTTCAAATACGTGGTGAGCATTTCGTCCTTCAAGGACTCTAATGTGAAGTGCGATGCGGGCTTCGGCAACAATAGATTCCCAAATGTGCTTACCAAGTGTTGTATCAAATGTTCCGATGAGTTCAACAATTTCTGGTTGGCGATGTACTAGGTATGGACGACCTGATAAATCAACTGCAGCCTGCACAAGCACTTCATCAAGTGGAACCATGGCATCGCCAAAGCGACGAATGCCTGCCTTATCCCCTAGTGCTTCACGTAGCGCTTGGCCAAAAGCTAGAGAAGTATCTTCAACGGTGTGGTGAGAATCAACTTCGATGTCGCCAGTAGTTTTAACAGTTAAATCAAAGCCAGAGTGCTTACCTAGTTGTGAAAGCATGTGATCAAAGAAAGCAACGCCAGTATCGACAGATATGTTTCCTTGACCATCAAGGTTGAGTTCAACAAGAACGCTAGATTCTTTCGTTGTACGTTCTACGCGAGCACTTCTCATTTTTTCCCCTGCTTCACTTGTTGAGTACTTCTTTTAACGCCATTAAGAACTTCTTGTTTTCAGCATCGTTGCCGATTGTTACTCGTAAATATCCTTCAAGGCCCACATCTCGGATGAGCACCCCTTTATCGAGCAAATCTTTCCACACAACTGCACTTGCTCGCTTGAATCCCGAGAAGAGCAAGAAATTCGAGCAGCTTGGAATGACTTCTAGGCCAAGTGCGCTGAGTTGGCTTGCAACATCTTCTCGGGCTGCAATTAAGCCCTGAACTGTTGCTAAGAGTTCCTTGCTAAATTCAAGGGCTGCACTGGCTGCAACTTGAGTCAATGCACTCAGATGATATGGAAGTCGAACAAGTCGCATTGCATCAATCACCGATGGATGCGCAACGAGATAGCCCACTCGTGCCCCGGCGAATGCGAATGCTTTGCTCATCGTTCTGATAACAACAATATTTGGAAACTTTTCGATAAGAGTTACTGCTGATTTCTCAGATGAAAATTCTGCATACGCTTCATCGATGACAAGTAAGCCGCCAACTAACGCAGCACTTCGAGCCAGCATCTCTATTTCAGAAATTAATACAGCGCTTCCAGTTGGATTATTTGGAGTTGTAATAAATGTCAATGCAGGACGCAATGATTCGATCTGTGCTGCGGCTGCATCACAATCTAGAGTGAAGTCTTTGCGGCGAGTGCCATCAATCCATGGAGTTGCAGTGACCTTTGCAATTAAAGAGTGCATCGAATACGAAGGCGTGAAACCGAGTGCGGATTTGCGACCAAAGGCAAGAAATATTGATTGAATAATTTCATTGCTGCCATTTGCAGCCCACACATTGGAAATATCAATTGAAGTATCCGATTGCGAATTAATGTAATTAGCCAATGAAGTTCGCAGCTCTGTTGCTTCGCGATCTGGATAACGATTTAAACGTGAACCAATCTCTGTTACTCGAGTTGCAATTGCCTTAACGAGTTCTGGCGATGGAGAAAATGGATTTTCATTTGTATTTAAAGATGCATCAGCTTCTACTTGTGGCGCGCCATAGGCAGACATTGGTGCAAGCTCTTCGCGCAGTGGTAACCACTGTGGCCAGGTACTCATGATGAACTCTTATTCTCTAAACGCACACTCATCGCTTCACCATGTGCGGGCAGATCTTCTGAGTTGGCCAATGTAATAACCGTTGACAAAATCTGCGTGAAAGCGCCCTCGTTGTATTCGATGAAGTGCAATCCGCGTAAGAATGTTTGAACTGATAGACCACTTGAGTGACAAGCACATCCACCAGTTGGCAATACGTGATTTGACCCAGCTGAGTAATCACCGAGTGAGACTGGAGAGAAACGACCAATGAAAACAGCGCCAGCATTTCTAATCTTCTGCGCATCTTTCTCACTGTTTTTAGTTTGAATTTCTAGGTGCTCAGCAGCGTATGCATTTGCAACATCTATTGCGTGTTCTGTGGAGTCAACTAAAACGCAAGCAGATTGAATTCCAGTAAGCGCTTCGGTGATGCGCTCTGAATGCTTTGTTCGTGCAACGCGCGTAACTAATTGCTTTTGAACTTCATCAATGAGCTCTTGGCTATCTGTGATCAACACAGCAGCTGCGATGACATCGTGTTCTGCTTGGCTAATTAGATCTGCGGCAACATCTGCAGCTAGCGCAGTGTTATCAGCAATAATCGCAATTTCTGTTGGTCCTGCTTCAGAGTCGATACCAATTAGCCCACGCAGTGCACGCTTTGCAGCCGCAACATAAATATTTCCCGGACCAGTTACTAGGTCGCATTTTTCACAGACGTTTTCCATGCCATAAGCGAAGAGTGCAATTGCTTGTGCTCCACCCACTGCATATACCTCGGTAACACCAAGTAGTTCGCACGTTGCAAGAATTGTTGGGTGTGGCAATCCCCCAAACTCACTTTGAGGAGGCGATGCAACAGCGATACTTGCAACCTGTGCAATTTGTGCGGGAATAACATTCATCATCACACTGCTTGGATAAACAGCGCGCCCACCAGGAACATATAAGCCGACACGATCTACTGGAACCCATCGCTCTGTAACAGTGCCACCATCGACAACTTTTGTAATGCTTTCCGTGCGTCTTTGATCGTTGTGGACTTTTCTAATTCGCTCTGCTGAGATTTCTAACGCTGTTCGTATCTGTGGGTCTAATTCTTTGAGTGCTTTAGTCAGCACTTCTCTGGGAACCCTAATCTGCAGCGGTGCCACACCATCGAATTCTTTTGCCAGTGCGATCAAATCATTTTCATTTCCATTTTTCACACGCGCCAAAATTGGTTCAACTAACTTCATAGCTTTTGCAACATCGAGTGCAGCACGAGGAATTGCGCTGTTGTATCCAGATTTAGATAGGCGCTGACCACGAAGGTCTACTA
>JBIKPX010000022.1:0-12374 GCA_044357195.1 Candidatus Planktophila sp.
TTAACAAAATTATCTGGGAAAACGTTGAAGCCCTCTTTGTTTATGACTCAATCGAGGATGAATTAACGTGGTATGCAACGCAAGAGATAGGCGATTATCTGCAATCCGTAGGGAGTAAGTAATGGCTCGCCTGGAAGATCTTGTTCATGGCAGATCACCACTTACCGCCCAACATATTCATCGAATTCAAGAACTCGTTGCTGACTGGCAATTACTCGCAGACTTATCTTTTGCGGATTTAGTTCTCTGGGTTCCACTGCGCAAAGATTTCAAAAGCTGGCCAACTGGCTACGTTGCAGTTGCTCACATCCGTCCAACAACTGCGGCAACCATTTTTTCTCACGATGTAATAGGCGATGAAATCGAGTGGGGATCCAAACCACTGATTGACCAAGCTCTTTCAAATGGTGAAATTATTAGAGATTCAGAGCCAGAATTAGATGGCGAGGAAATGATCAAAGTTGAAACAGTGCCAGTAATTTTTGATTCACAAGTAATTGCGGTGATTTCTCGACACAGAAGTGCGGAGTCAATGCGAACTCCAAGTCGTCTGGAACTTAATTACCGCGAAATTGCCCACAAGTTATATGCCATGGTTTGTGAGGCAACATTTCCATATCCAGGTGCTCATGAATATCTTGATCCCGCACCACGTGTGGGAGATGGATTAATTAGATTAGATGTCAATGGAGTTATTTCTTTTGCAAGCCCTAACGCACGTTCTGCATATAACAGACTTGGATGGGATAACGATCTTGAAGGGTTTAACCTCGGGGAAATCAGCGAAAAGCTAAATAAGAAAAATCATGATGCTGATGATCACGGATTACGAAGTCGTCTCAGTGGTAAGAATTTACAACGTGCTGAGTGCGAAAATGATGGAGGAACAATTGATTTAATTGTGCTTCCGCTCTTGGCAAAGGGAGATCGCATCGGAGCGATTGTTTTGATTCAAAATGTAACGGAATTACGCCGCCGTGAACGTGTGATTGTTACTAAAGATGTAACTATTAAAGAGATTCATCATCGTGTTAAAAATAATCTGCAGACTGTTTCTGCGCTGTTGAGACTACAAGCACGACGCATCGAAGATCCCAGCGCAAGTGCAGCCCTTGATGAAGCAGTGCGTCGCATTGCATCAATCGCTCTGGTTCACGAAACGCTTTCAACTAGCTCAGAGGCAAGCGTTGCTTTCGATCAAGTATTGGATTCACTTATTACCCATGCTTTGGATTTAAGCCCCCGCATGAGTGAGGTAAAAATTACTCGAACCGGTGAGATTTCATCCCTTGATCCACGCATTGCAACACCCCTTGCTTTAGTAATCACCGAGTTAATTCATAATGCACTCGAGCACGGTTTGGCTACTAAAGGATCTGGGCTGCACATTAACATCGAGCGAACAAGCAAGGATTGCATTATTGAGGTTTCAGATGATGGTGTGGGCTTGCCCAGTGATTTTGACTTGAATACATCATCTAACTTAGGACTGCAGATTGTAAGAACTTTGACTGAAAATGAGTTAAAGGGTTCTATAGAATTAAAGTCAACACAAAATTCAACGGTTGCAAAACTTTCTTTTCCGCTTTAAGCAGGATTATTTATTTGATTTTGCTCTTGCAAGCGTGCACGATTTCTAGCAGCACGGCGCTTTAGGGCACGACGCTCATCTTCTGATAATCCGCCCCACACTCCAGCATCTTGACCACTTTCTAGTGCCCACGCCAAGCAAGGTTCTTTAACGATGCAGCGATTGCAAACTTTTTTTGCTTCTTCAATTTGTGTAATTGCTGGTCCGGTGTTTCCAACAGGAAAGAAGAGCTCAGGATCTTCATCGCGACAAGCAGATTGATGACGCCAATCCATGACAGAACCATCCTTTCCACATGAGAAATTTTCGAAAATTACTAAATACGAGGCAATAATGCCAACGCAACGTCTTAATTATCTCGCGTATTCATTACTTAAACAAGGATGTACGGCAAAAGATTTCTGTGGATTAAGTGATTTAAGTCGCCATCTAACTCAATTGAATGATTATGCGTGCCCCCGGCAGGAATCGAACCTGCGCACCAGCCTTCGGAGGGCTGTGCTCTATCCCCTGAGCTACGGGGGCGCATGCGCAAGGTTATCAGCGCGTGCATGAACACAAATGAGGTGCGAGAATTCAGAGATGAGCGCACACACAGCATATTTTGCAACTGGTTGTTTTTGGGGTGCCGAAAGACGATTCTGGAATTTAGATGGAGTTATCCAAACAAGCGTTGGTTACATGGGCGGAACTATTGCCAATCCTTCTTACGAATTAGTCTGCACAGGCAGAACCGGACATGCAGAAGCGGTCAAAGTTACATTTGATCCCAGCACGATCTCCTATTCGAGGTTATTGAAAGAATTCTGGGAGATGCACGATCCGACCACAATTGATCGCCAGGGCAATGACATTGGTTCGCAATACAGAAGTGCGATTTTCACAACATCTGATGAACAAAGAGATGGAGTCCAAAAATCTCTCAGTATTTATCAGAACGCACTCGATGCTAATTCCATTGGCAAAATTGTTACTGAAGTTTTGCCAGCTAGTGAGCACGAATATTATGAAGCTGAGGAGTATCACCAGCGCTATCTGGAGAAGAATCCAAATGGGTATGACTGTCACTCAAACACAGGCGTTCGTTTTCCAGAATCAGCGGTAAATGCATGAGTAAGAAAATTCAGATTGATGAATTAGCCCTCAAGGCGCAGTTAGATCCACTTTCATATGAAGTACTGCGAAAGGGTGCGACGGAGCGACCATTTACGGGGGAGTACACAGACACCGAAACGATGGGTATTTATAAGTGCAAGGCGTGCCAATCTGAATTATTTAGAAGTGAAACAAAGTTTCATTCTGGATGTGGATGGCCGAGCTTTTATGCTCCAACAGAAAATGATGCGGTCACACTTATTGAAGATCGCTCCCTTGCCCCACGTGTGAGAACTGAAGTCAGATGCGCTGCATGTGACTCACATCTTGGACATGTTTTCGAAGGCGAGGGTTTTGGCACACCAACTGATCAGCGCTGGTGCATTAACTCTGTTTCACTCATTCTTGAACCAAAGTAAATTGAGAAATACAGTTCATTTATGAGATATGACGTCATCGTCATGGGCGCAGGTCACAATGGTTTAGTAGCCGCGGCCTATCTGGCAAAGGCCGGCAAGAGTGTTCTAATGCTAGAAGCCGCTGATGAAATTGGTGGCGCAACGGCAAGTGTTCGAGCATTTAAAGAATATGACGCACTTCTTTCTCGCTATTCATATTTAGTAGCGCTTTTACCAGATCAAATTGTTAAAGATCTGGCTTTGAATTTTAAAACTATTTCACGAGAAGTCTCCTCTTTTACGCCCTATAAAAAAGATGGCAAGGATTTTGGATTACACATTTCCAGAGTCTGGGATAAGCAAACTGAAGACTCTTTTTTCGAACTCACAGGTTCTTCAGATGAAGGTATTGCTTGGCAGCAGTTTTATTCCGAGGTAGAAAAATTCGCACAGAAGATGGCCCCAACTTTTCTGGAACCACTGCGCACCAGAAGTCAGATGAAAGCTTTGCTTGCCCAAGATAAAACCTGGGAATATCTAGTTGAAAAACCGATGGCGCAGATTATTCGCTCCACATTCAAAGATGATCTAGTTCAAGGAGTTGTGTTAACCGATGCCCTGATCGGAACATTTGTTTCAGCCAATTCCATTCAAGCAAACATTTGTTTTCTCTATCACCTCATGGGCAATGGCACAGGAGAGTGGAAAGTTCCACATGGAGGAATGGTTGCACTTGTTAATGAATTAGAGCGAGTAGTTCGTTCCCATGGCGTTGAAATCAAAACCAATTCTGAAGTCAATGAGATTTCCTCAGATGCCCATGGCGTAAAGGTGCAGACGGTCACGGGTGAGAGCTTTACGGCCAAATATCTATTGAGCAATGCGGCGCCAGGGCATCTAGATCGTCTTCGTGGAAAGAGTAGCCAGAAGACGCTATCTGGTTCGCAGTTAAAAATTAATATGTTGCTTCGAAAATTGCCACGTTTAAAATCGGGTGCGGATCCGCAGAAGGCTTTTTCAGGAACTTTTCATATTAATGAGAGTTACTCAGAGTTAGAAGATGCCTATGTCACTGCTAAAAATGGTGAGATACCCCAGCATGCTCCATCAGAAATGTATTGTCATACTCTGACTGATCCAAGTATTTTAAGTGATGAATTAGCGCAAAAGGGTTTTCATACCCTTACTCTCTTTGGTTTACACACCCCCGCAGAGTTATTCGCTAAAAATCCTGAAGATGCCAAAAAAATTGCAGCCCAACGCTGTCTAGACGCACTTAATTTATATCTGGTTGATCCAATCGAAAGTGTGCTTGCTGTAAACAGTGATGGATCTATGTGTATTGAAATCAAGAGTCCATTGGATCTTGAAAAGGATGTGCGTTTGCCTGGTGGCAATATTTTTCATCGTGATCTAACTTTTCCCTTCAAAGAAGAGGGCAACACTCAAATCTGGGGTGTTGAAACTGATGATCCACGAATCCTTATCTGCGGAGCAGGTGCACAACGTGGAGGCGGAGTCAGCGGAATACCTGGACATAATGCTGCCATGGCAGTACTTGCGAAGGGTTAGGCTTAACACATGAGCGATCCCAAGTTAAGTCCAGAGACGATAGCGATTTCAGCTGGACGTCCTGCAGTTAAAAAAGATGGATCACTTAATCCAGATATTTCTTTAAGTTCTACCTATCACGCCGGTGGAACCGTTGGTTATGGTCGCTCAGGAAATGAAACGTGGAGCGCCCTTGAAAGTGCGATTAGTGAATTAGAAGGTGGACAGACACTCGCATTTGCATCGGGTAACGCGGCAATTAGCGCAGTCTTTGCATTGCTGCCAATTGGTGCACC
This sequence comes from Candidatus Planktophila sp., assembly GCA_044357195.1. Lineage (GTDB taxonomy): Bacteria > Actinomycetota > Actinomycetes > Nanopelagicales > Nanopelagicaceae > Planktophila. The sequence continues at coordinate 4,932 of JBIKPX010000022.1, forward strand.
AGTTGTTGCATCCGATCAGGGATATAGCGGATCAATGGCAATGCTTCACTCATTTGTTCAAAGTGGGCGCCTAGAAGTTCGATTTGTAGATATTGCTAATACTGATGCGGTAATTGCTGCAATGAATGGCGCGGCTTTTCTTTGGCTTGAATCACCAACTAATCCAGGACTAGAAGTTGCAGATATGCCAACGCTCATAGTTGCTGCGCGTAATTTAAGTGTTGGAGTTGGCGTTGATAACACCTTTGCAACTCCGCTGATTCAAAATCCGCTAGAAATGGGTGCAGACATAGTGATGCACTCTGTAACGAAGTATTTTGCAGGTCACAGTGATGTGATTATGGGATCTCTTTCAACAAAGATTCCAGAACTGCACGCACGTCTTCATGAAATACGAAAAATTCATGGTGGCGTTCCGGGTCCGTATGAGGCATGGCTTGCACTTCGTGGACTGCGCACTTTTCCACTGCGCTTTGAATGCGCCCAGCGCAATGCCCTTGAATTAGCTCAGCGCTTAAGTAAGCACCCAGGTGTTTCAAGAGTGCGCTATCCGGGCTTACCCGAAGATTCACAACACGCGCGCGCTAAGAGTTTCATGCGCGGCTTTGGCGCGGTAGTTTCATTTGAAGTAAAGGATGGCCCTGAAAAAGCAGATCGAATCTGCGAAAGTTCTCATTTGATAACCCACGCAACAAGCTTGGGCGGGATCGAAAGTTTATGGGAGCGCCGCAGACGCTGGCCTGCTGAGAGCACGTTGACCCCTGAAAACCTTATTCGTTTATCAGTTGGCTGTGAAAATGTTGAGGATTTGTGGCGAGATATTGAACAGGCGTTTACCAACTCGTAATATTTAAATAGTGCAAAAGTAGAAAAAGAAGAGTATTTTTAGCACATGTTCAAAGCCATTCGACGACTTGCCGCAGCGATCGCTGTCGGCCTTTTGGCGTTCAAGGCTGTTGCATCCTTCTTATCGTGGGTTGAACGCCAAGAAGATTCCACTGCAGAAGCGTGGATCGATGAAGATGAATTCGAAGACGCATAAGTGAGTACTGCGCAATACATACCTGGCAGTTGCAATATTGGTAAAGGCGAAATTCGACAAAGACAAATCGTTGCACTTATTGGTTTAGCAATTTCGATTTCATCACTTATTGCACTGATTTCAACAGATGCACCTCGCGGAGCACGTCTGGGAATTTTTATCCCGCTAGCAGTTGCAAGTATTGGCTGGGTTCAATCTCGTAAGAAGTTTTGTTTAGCCTATGGATTTATGGGCACATTTAACTTTGGAAAACTCGGTCAGCTCTCCAAAGTTGCAGATAGTGCAAGTAAAGCCGCCGATCGAAAAACTGCACTCAGCATTCTGATTCAATCGGGTGCATATGCAGTAGTTGCCACTGCAATAATTTACGTACTACCGCTTTAAATTATTTCGCTTCCATCTTTACGAGTTGCTGTAAGGCTGGCAACTGTCGTAATTGTTAATGCGGTCACAATAAATCCTAAACTCACAGCCAGTGGAACGTGTGGAATCTCAATTCCGGCAACGTCATGAACTCCCACTGAATGAAGTGCTTCGAAAATCATCTTCACGCCAATAAATCCGAGAATTGCCGATAAGCCCAAGGATAGATAAACCAAGCGAGCGATAAGTCCTTGGAGTAAGAAGTAGAGTTGGCGCAGACCCATTAGAGCAAAAATATTTGCAGTGGCAACAATGTATGGATCTTTTGTAATACCAAAAATCGCTGGAATTGAGTCCAGTGCGAATACAAGATCGGTTACACCTAAAGAAATAAGTGCGATTGTGAACGTACTTGCACCTTTGCTCTTTAAGTATGTTTCGACCTTGCTCTCTTTTACCTCTTCATCATGCCCACTTTCGCGTACTAGCTGAATCGCTGTGAAGATAAGGAAGGCACCGAAGATAAAAAATACACTCTGAAAGCGAGAAATAATTGCAGCACCTGCAGCGATAAATGCTCCGCGCAGTACTAAAGCAATGATGATTCCTAGGAGAAGTACAAGTTGTTGCTTCTTGGAATCAATTTTGAGTCGCGAAAGAATAATTACGAAGACGAAGATGTTATCTACAGATAATGCATATTCAGTGAGCCAGCCAGCAAAGAATTCAGGGCGGGCTGTAGGTGAATCCACCCAGTTTGGCATGAGAATTCCAAAAGCAATTGCGGCACTGACATAGATCACAGTCCAGATAGCAGACTCAGTAACTGTGGTCTCTTTGTTTCGGCGCAAAATTGCCATCAGCAAGTCAAAGGCAATGACGAGTGAGAGGATTCCTATTGTTGTCACCCAAACGGTTGTAGATTCCAATTACTTAACCTTTTCTTCTAGATGTTCCATTATTTTCTGAACGTCTGCAGAGGTTACCTTAATTTTAGGCAATTCTCTTTCCTTGATTAGGTGTGGCCAAGGCGTCAATTACTTTCTTCGCTCCATGGGTGGCGTAGGAAGTGAACCCAGCGCGGCAAGTGCAGCATCTCGAATCATAACGGCAGATATACGGGCATTTTTTAGTGTATTCATGACAACCATTTTTTGTTCTGCATTTGCTGCGTTAGCAAGAGCAATTTTCGCATCAGTGGTTGCTTTTTTAATGGTTGCCTTAAAGGTTTCATTTATTTTTTCGCGAGCTTCTTCACGAGCTTCCATTGCAGCCTTGTAGGCATCTTTCTCAAATTTAAATTTCTCTTTAGCGTTTTTGAATTCTAATTTTGCTGCAGGCTTAGGTTTTACACGATCATCATCTGCTAACGCTGGGTTAAGTGAAGAAATACAGAGGGCAGCACTCATTAGAGTTGCTAATCCGATACGACCAGCGCTAGTTGCCATGGGCAAAAGTGTAGGAGAAATCTTTGTGAACCTTCTGTGAGATGCTTAGAAAACGCCTAAAGTTAGATACAGATTAGCGTTGATGTGCAAAGGTATAGCCATGGCTCCCCAAATTATGGTCGTAGACGACGAAGCAGGTGTTCGCGAATTAGTATGCGATGCCTTGCGCATTGCAGGATTTGAAACCCTACAAGCAAACGATGGCATGTCGGCTCTAACAGCGCTACGAACAGCCAAACCAGATTTGTTAATCATCGATATCAATATGCCGTTGATGGATGGCTTTGATTTAGTCGAACGCTTGCGCACCCAAAATGATTTAACTCCAGTGCTTATGCTTTCTGCTAGAAATGATCGAGCCGACATCACACGTGGTTTGTCATTGGGCGCCGATGATTATGTGACAAAACCTTTTGGACTAGAAGAGTTATTACTTCGCGTAAAAGCGATTCTGCGCAGAACATCAAAAGTGTCCACAACAGCTACAACACTTTCATGCGGTCCAATTTCACTAAATGAAGAGATTCATCAAGTAACATTTAATTCAGAGGTGGTTGATCTTTCACCAACAGAGTTTCGATTGCTGGCCATTTTGCTCGAAAATAAAGGTCGCGTTCTATCTAAATCTGTACTCTTAGATGACGTATGGGGCATAACTTTTGAATCCGAGACAAGCGTTGTTGATACCTACATCTCATACTTGCGCAAGAAATTACATCGCGATGGATTTGAAGGAATCAAGACAATCCGAGGAGTTGGATTTCAAATATTGGAACAAAAGTAGCTAATGAATCAGCGATTACGAGTTACCTTTTTTTCAGTCCTTATAACAACCCTGGTATCTCTTGGAATCGGTGGGTTTGCACTACAAGATTCTCACAACGTAGCAATTCGCCAAGTTGATTCACGGCTAAATTTTGTGATTCAAACAGCTCTTCAAAATCAAAGTGATTTGTTAAACGCTGCACTCTTTGCACTCGATGCCGGCAGAATTGACGCATCCATTCTTCTGGTGACACCACGCGGAGAGCAGATCCCATTAACTGAAGCGTCACAACGATTTAGCGTTGACACTTCAGTTAAAAACATAACATCTTCGGTATTACGCGCTATTTCGATTAATACCAAAAATCCGTATCGGATGCGTTCAATTCCGCTTCCGGAAAAAGAGTTCCTAGTTGTGGCAATCTCAACAGATGACCTGGAGCGAGATTGGCGTGAAAATATCGCTCGCCTTCTAGCATTCCTCTTCTTTGCCAATTCACTTGCGATTGCGCTTTCCTTTATTCTTTTGCGTAACAACTCGAGAAAGCTCGAACAAGAATCTTTAGTTCGAATGCAGAGATTTCTAAGTGATGCCGCTCATGAGTTAAGGACTCCACTGACTGTAATCAAAGGTTATTCAGAGTTATTAGGCGCCCACAAGATTGAGACAAAGCAAGATCAAGAGAAGGCATTTGTTCGAGTCGATCACGAAGTAAAACGGATGGAATCTCTGATCAATGATTTGCTGCTCAGTGCAGAACTCAATGAAGCAACACACCTCGATTTTGAACTATATGACATTTCTTCAGCGCTTCGTACCCACCTACGAGACTTTGAAATACTTTCGCCAGATCGCACAATTGAAAATGCCATAGAGCCAGGTCTGCAGATAAAAGCTTCTGGAGATCACATAGATCGCATGATTCAAAATATTTTTTCAAATATAAGACGCCATACTCCAGCGCTGGCACCAGTAAGTGTGCAACTCAAAAGCAAGGGCAAAGAAGTTCAGTTACGTATAGAAGATGGCGGACCAGGTCTACCCGATGATGCCTATAGCAAAGCAAGTTATGAGTTTGAGCGCTTTGATAGATCTCGTTCACGCGATACCGGTGGCAGTGGACTTGGATTGAGCATCATTGCTGCAATTGTTAAGGAACACTCAGGAAACATCTCTTTATCCAAAAGTGCTCTGGGTGGGCTGGCAATTTATATTCAACTGCCAATTAAATAAGCCTTACACTTGAGCAATGTCGCTCGAACTAGATGATGCAATTGATAAAGCAGCGCAATTAATCATCAATCAAGAAAGCTTCGTCAGAGCAGTGCTTTCGGGGCGCCGAAGAAATATGCAAACAGAGTTTGAACGTATCGATATTCGCCCAGTTCAACTCAAAGATGGGCTGAAGTTACAACTTGTAATGAGTGAAGAAAAGCAAGATACAACGAAGAATATAGAAGCGAAAAAAGAAAATATCCTTGAAATATTAAATAGTGGCTATGCAAATATTCTCATCGAACACACAGCAGGATCTCTTTCGGTACGCATAACCAAAAAAGGAGAAGCTCTTATTCATGAAGCTAAAGGAGTATTTGAACGCTCCTTAACTCATGACAGAGCCAAAGAGAGATTGCTAGATGCCAGCGATCCGTTCCTAATTGAAGTGGGAATTTCAGATCACAAAGGATCGATCAAACCGTCGATGCAAGATAAGTATCGCCAGGTTGAAGAGTTCCTACGCATTCTAGAACCTGCCCTGCCTGAGAAAAAAGAGAAGCTTTCAATAGTCGACCTTGGATGCGGTCACGCATATTTAACCTTTGCAACACATCAGTACTTACACAAGTCAGGTATTGATGCAAAGGTAATTGGTATCGATGTTCGTGAAACATCACGGGATAGAAACAACGCGATTGCAAAAAAACTAGGAATCACGGGCTCCATTGAATTTCGCGCTGAAGAGATTTCAGAGACGGCAATTGAATCGGCCGATATTGCAATCGCGTTACATGCCTGCGATACCGCCACAGATGATGCAATTGCATGGGGTGTCCAACATGGCGTGCAGCTTCTGTTGATTGCACCATGTTGTCACCATGATTTACAGGTTCAGATGCAAGATATTCCCGAACCGTGGCCAATGCTTACTCGTCACGGAATTATGCGTGAGCGCCTTGGAGATTTACTCACGGATTCATTTCGAACTCAGATTCTAAAATTGCTTGGATATCGAGTAGATGCAATTGAATTTATTGGGGGAGAGCACACACCCCGAAACTTAATGATCCGTGCTACAAAAACTGGCGCAAAACCAGAAGCCATTGAGATCGCCAGATATAAACAAATGCTTGCGCAGTGGAATGTGAACCCTGCCCTTGCACAGCGCCTCGCAAAAGAATTAGGCGCAATCTAGTCCGCTGCACCGTTAGACTTCACACATGTCCAAAGTCCTCGCATCATTGCCAGTTGGTGAAAAAGTTGGCATTGCATTCTCTGGTGGTTTAGATACATCAGTAGCTGTTGCATGGATGCGCGAAAAGGGCGCAGTTCCGTGTACATACACCGCAGACCTTGGCCAATACGATGAACCAGATATCGACAGCGTTCCTGATCGAGCAAAGCAATATGGCGCAGAAATTTCTCGACTAGTTGATTGTAAAGAAGCACTCGTTGAAGAAGGATTTGCAGCCATTGCATGCGGTGCATTTCATATTCGCTCAGGTGGAAAACAATATTTCAACACCACACCCCTTGGCCGAGCCGTAACCGGAACCTTGCTTGTTCGCGCAATGCTCTCTGATGGCGTAGATATTTGGGGCGATGGGTCTACATATAAAGGCAATGACATCGAACGTTTCTATCGTTACGGATTACTTGCTAATCCAAATTTAAGAATTTACAAGCCTTGGTTGGACGCAGACTTTGTTGAAGAACTCGGCGGACGTAAAGAAATGTCGCAGTGGCTAGTCGAACACAAATTGCCATACCGAGACAGCGTTGAAAAAGCGTATTCAACGGATGCAAATATTTTAGGTGCTACCCACGAAGCAAAGACTCTTGAAAATCTTGATGTTTCTCTTGAAACAGTAGAACCAATCATGGGCCTTCGTTATTGGGATCCAAAAGTTGAAATCAAGAGTGAAGATGTTGTCATCGAATTCGTTCAAGGTCGTCCTCATTCAATTAATGGCAAGACATTTAATTCAGCTGTGGCACTTATTCATGAAGCAAACACAGTCGGTGGTCGCCACGGCCTTGGAATGAGCGATCAAATTGAAAATAGAATTATTGAAGCCAAGAGCCGCGGAATTTATGAGGCTCCAGGCATGGCGCTTCTTTTTATTGCATACGAGCGTTTGATTACAGCAATTCACAATGAAGACACAATTGCTAACTATCACGCAGAGGGTCGCAGATTAGGACGCTTACTTTATGAAGGTCGTTGGTTAGATCCACAAGCGCTGATGGTGCGCGAATCTTTACAGCGTTGGGTTGCTTCCGCTGTCACCGGAAAAGTTACATTGCGCCTTCGTCGCGGAGATGATTTTTCAATCATTAATACAGAAGGTCCTGGGTTTAGTTATCACCCAGAAAAACTTTCTATGGAGCGCACAGAAAACGCCGCATTCGGTCCAACCGATCGTATTGGGCAACTAACTATGCGTAATTTAGATATTGAAGATACTCGCGAGAAACTTGAGCTCTATCGCAACCAAGGCCAACTAGGTGGCGGTCACTTTAAGTTAATCAACGAACTCGAATCTGGCGATAAGTAATTAGAAAGTAAGGGCGAATTTCAGCCCTGCAATAATTAAGACCGCACC
>JBIKPX010000090.1:0-3907 GCA_044357195.1 Candidatus Planktophila sp.
GTCAGTATGGCAATTCAGGTTGTTTTATTACTTGCTGGAGGAATGATTTTCTTCGGTGTGCAATTGCCAAGTGATCCATATAAGTGGCTCACATTTACCTGGCTAATTGTTTTGGGTAGCGCGGCATCAACGGCGCTGGGTATTGCATTTTCTTCGGTCCCAAAAAGTGGCCGTGGGGCATCAGCGGTTGTCTCACCTGTAGTAATCATTCTTCAGTTCTTTAGTGGCGTTTTCTTCGTGTTTACTGATTTGCCTGGATGGATGCAACAAGTTGCAGCTATATTTCCACTTAAGTGGATGACCCAGGGAATGCGTTCGGTGTTCCTGCCTGATTCATTTGCACTTCGTGAGGTAGCTGGAACATGGGAAACAGAGCGAACATTTTTGATATTAATGGCCTGGCTTGTTGCAGGAATTTTCCTAGCAATTCGAACATTTAAATGGAGCAGGGATTGAAGAAATTTGTTGCTGTATTTTTAATCTCAATTCTGACTCTCTCAACAACTTCAGCAATCGCGGCTTCACCAACTGCCACACCAAAGCCAAGTACAAAAACCACCGCTACGGAAACGAAAAAACCAGCTACCAAAAAGCCGGCGGTAAAGAAGAAAAAGGTTGTAAAGAAGAAAAAGAAGAAGCTTCCACCATTACAGGCAGTTGTCTGCTTCGGTAAAGCTTGGCCACCATCTGGATTTTCTAAAAATGGTGAGGTCTTTGCAAAGATTCCAACAGCTGCGCAATTGCAATGTGAATCATCAGATAACAACGCCCCATCAAAGGTTTTCTTGCGTGCAGATCTGCCTAAGTGTGATGAATTTGCATGTGGCGCAATAACGGTAGCCTCAGAAAATAGATGTTCGTGGTGGGAAGTAACTTCAACTTTTGAACGAATCAATGTGAATACAGGAAAAATTGAAGAAACTCTTGGATCTCTTCGAACGGTTTCCAAAGGCACTAACGCCAGAGTATTCCAAAGTATTATGTTAGTCAGCGGTATTAAGCATAAAGATGCCACGGGAAAAATACTTAACAACATAAAGGCAAGTAACCTTGCAATTAGTTGTCATCACAATCCTGCGCCAGAATTAACTAACAGGAATTTTTTCACTCCAAATTAGCGATTAGCCCCTGGCACCCATAACTGATCTCCAATTTCTTTGTTTGCCACACGTGCAAGAACGAAGAGAAGATCAGATAAACGGTTGAGATATTTAGCTGTTAGAGGATTAACTCCACCACCAAAGGCGTGAATCGCTGTCCATGTGCGACGTTCTGCTCGTCGAGTAACTGTACGTGCGACATGTAAGTGAGATGCTGCCGGGGTTCCTGATGGAAGAATAAAAGATTCCAGTGGTTCTAGTTGTGAATTAAATTTATCTATCTGAGTTTCAAGATAAGCAATTTGAGATTCAACAACGCGCAGTGGTTCAATCTTTGGTTCATCTACTACAGGTGTGCACAAATCTGCACCGACATCAAAGAGGTCGTTTTGGATGCGAATGAGTAGTGATCGAAAATCGCCACTTATTTCATCTGTAGAGAGCACAACTCCAATGGAAGAGTTAGCTTCATCGACATCTGCATAGGCTTCTAGTCGAGGATCGTTTTTGGATGTGCGACTCATATCTCCTAGTGAGGTAGTGCCGTCATCGCCTGTCTTTGTATAAATACGCGTTAAATGAACCATGGGTGGAGCCTATTAGGAGAGTTACGATGTGACCACTCAGAGTATGGGTTTTCAACGTGGAGGGTTTGGAGGTGAAGCGATGACAGAGGCTGATCGCTTTCGCGTCCAGGGCGGCGCCAATTTAAGTGGTGAAGTACACATCACTGGTGCTAAAAATTCAGTTCTTAAGTTAATGGCAGCGGCTCTTCTGGCCCCTGGGACCTCAACGATTACTAATGTTCCAGATATTGCAGATGTAGACATCATGGCTGATTTGCTCACACGATTAGGTTGTTCAGTAAAACGCAATGGCTCAGAGTTAAAAATTAATGTTCCAGAAACTCCAGGACACCGCGCAGATTATGACTTAGTTCGAAAGATGCGTGCATCAATTAACGTACTTGGTCCACTAGTAGTTCGCACTGGTAAAGCAGAAGTTGCACTACCTGGTGGGGATGCAATTGGTTCTCGCGGTCTAGATTTTCACATCAAAGGACTAGAAGCACTCGGTGCTAAAGCACACATCGAACACGGCTATGTTGTTGCAGAAGCGCCTCAAGGATTAACCGGGGCTGGAATCGAATTAGATTTTCCAAGTGTTGGTGCTACTGAAAATATTATGACAGCAGCAGTTTTGGCCCAAGGAAAAACTACAATTGAAAATGCTGCTCGCGAACCAGACATCGTAGATCTTGGTCAATTCCTGATTTCTATGGGAGCAAAAATAGAAGGCTTAGGTTCTCCCGTAATTACAATTGTTGGAGTTAAAAAGTTATCTCCTGCAACACATGCCACTATCGCCGATCGCATTATTACCGGAACATGGGCATTTGCAGCCGCCATGACAAAGGGTGATATCACTATTCACGGAGCCCGTCCGCAAGATCTTGAGTTGCCATTGGAAAAACTAACTTCTGCCGGTGCCATCATCACAAGCACTGAGGATGGAATTCGTGTGCGCATGGATTCACGTCCGCAATCAATTGATGTATCAACACTTCCCTATCCAGGTTTTCCTACAGATCTACTACCGATGGTAATTGCGCTTAATTCGATTGCAACGGGTGATGCCATAGTTACTGAAAATGTATTTGAATCTCGCTTTATGTTCGTTAACGAATTGACCCGATTAGGTGCTCAAATCACTGTAGATGGCCATCATGCCTCCATTCACGGTATTTCACAGCTCTCTGGCGCTCCAGTTGAAGCAACCGACATCAGAGCCGGTGCTGGTTTAGTTTTAGCTGCCCTTGTCAGTGATGGCGAAACAACAATTGAAGGTGCCTATCATGTTGATCGTGGCTATCCGAATTTCACAGAGCAATTACGCGCACTCGGCGCTGATGTGGTGCGTGAATAAGAGATGAGCACAGTGCAAAATCCTGATCGCAACCTGGCACTCGAACTCGTTCGGGTAACTGAAACTGCAGCAATAGCAGCAGCGCCGTGGGTTGGACGCGGTGAAAAGAATTTAGCCGATCAAGCAGCCGTTGAAGCGATGCGCACAATGATTAACACCGTTGATATGTCAGGTGTGGTTGTTATTGGCGAAGGCGAAAAAGATGATGCACCGATGCTACATAACGGTGAAGAAGTGGGAAATGGTCTTGGACCAGCCTGTGATGTTGCAGTAGATCCAATTGATGGAACATCGTTAACTGCTAACGGAATGAATGGGGCAATCAGTGTTATTGCTCTGGCTCCACGTGGTTCGATGTATGACCCATCAGCAGTTTTTTATATGAATAAAATTGTTACAGGGCCCGAAGCTGCTGGAGTAATTGATATTAATGCATCAGCTAAAGTAAATATCCAAGCAGTTGCAAAAGCAAAGCGCATGAGCGTTTCAGATATCACCGTTGTTGTATTAAACCGACCACGCCATGATGTTTTACTAAAAGATATTCGCGAAGCAGGTGCCCGCATTCGTTTAATTCAAGATGGCGATGTGGCAGCGGCAATCGAAACAGCGCGACCAGAGACAGGCATTGATTTGTTAATGGGAATCGGTGGAACGCCAGAAGGTGTTATTACCGCGGCAGCAATGATTTGTTTAGGTGGATCAATCCAAGGCAAATTACATCCCAAAGATTTGCAAGAAAAAGAGCGAGCAATGGCTGCTGGCCACGATCTCAATAAAGTCTTAACAACTAGGGATTTAATTAATTCAGACGATGTCTTTTTATCAGCTACTGGTATTACAGATGGCGAGCTACTTCGAGGAATTAGATACACCTCATA
>JBIKPX010000091.1:0-3901 GCA_044357195.1 Candidatus Planktophila sp.
GGTTACTCAAGCAACAGCTAGTAGAGACTTAGAGGAAATCGGCGCGGTTCGCGGGCGAAATGGTGATGGTGTTTCTGTCTATCAGATTCGTGAGTCCGCAGATGATGCTCTATCTCGCGTTAATCCCGTTCCTTCAAAATTAATTATCTCGGTAGATCACAGTGCCAATCTTGCAGTTGTTCACACGCCACCAGGTGCGGCTCAATTCTTAGCCAGTTCTTTAGACCACGCCAATCTCACAGGAGTAATAGGAACCCTTGCAGGTGATGACACGATTATCCTTGTGTCTAAGAAAGCAACAGGTGGGGCGCAGTTGGCTAAAGAAGTTCTGGCTTTTGCTAATGCAAAGAATTCACGTAGTTCAAAGAGTGGGAGAAAGTAAATGGCGCTGTGGGGAGGACGTTTTACAGAGCAACCAACTGATGCTGTTTTCGCTCTTTCGCGCAGCGTTGGTTTTGATTGGCGATTAGCACCTTATGACTTGAGGTCTTCATTAGCCCACCTGGCAGTTCTTGAAAAGTCATCACTGATTTCAAAAGAAGATTCAGCCACAATCAGGGGAGCGCTTAAGGAATTAATTGATGAAGTTGCTTCAGAAAAGTTCTTACCCATTGAAGAAGATGAAGATGTTCATAGTGCTTTAGAACGTGGCTTAACCTCCAAACTTGGGCCTTTGGGTGGAGCACTTCGTGCTGGAAGATCTAGAAATGATCAGGTCACCACAGATCTTCGTCTTTTTGCCATTGATCACATGCTCTCTTTGGCAACTTTGCTCACCGAACTTGCTGAAGTAATTTTGAAGAAAGCAAGTGAGTATGTTGATGATCCTGCACCTGGCTTTACACATATCCAACATGCACAGCCAATTTCGTTTGGACATGAAATAGCTAAACATGCGCACGCTTTCTCGCGAGATGTTTCTAGAATCAATGACTGGTATCACCGTGCATCTGTTAGTTCTTTAGGAGCAGGTGCGCTTTCAGGTTCATCCTTGCCACTAGATCCTGAATTTACGGCAAAGAATTTGGGATTTGCTAGCTCTTTCGAGAACAGTATTGATGCGGTTAGCGATCGTGACTATGTTGCAGAGGCGTTGTTTATTATTTCTCTTATTGGAATTCATCTATCTCGTATCGGAGAAGAGTGGACCCTTTTGGGTTCAACTGAATTTTCTTGGGCCAAAATCGCAGATCAGTATTCAACTGGTTCATCGATAATGCCTCAGAAGAAGAACCCAGATATGGCTGAACTAGCTCGTGGTAAGAGCGCTCGATTAATTGGAAATCTAATGTCTGTTCTAGCAATGCTTAAAGGATTGCCATTTGCATACAACCGTGACTTGCAAGAAGACAAAGAACCTTTCTTCGATAGTTTAGATACTTTATTCCTGGTAATTCCAGCGGTATCAGGCATGATTGCAACAACAGAATTTGACCGCGAGAAAATGAAGTTATCTGCGCCAACTGGTTTTTCTCTTGCAACTGAAATTGCTGATTTCTTGGTAACAAAGAACGTTCCTTTCGGACAAGCCCATGAAGCAGCGGGGGCCTGTGTTGCCATGTGCGAAAAGCTAAACATCGAACTTCATCAGTTAAGCGATGAACAATTCTCCTTAATTCATCCTTCGCTCGATCCTTCGATCCGCGAAGTGTTAACAGTTCAAGGCGCTATCGCTTCACGTACAACCGCTGGAGGCACTGCCCCTTCTGAAGTGAAGAAGCAGATTGCGGCGGGTTTAAAGAAATCACTCCATCAACGCACGGAAATTGCCAACAAATCGAAGGCCTTTTCCGAGATGATGAGTTCATGAATCTTCTAGAGGATCTGCGCTGGCGTGGTTTGATTTCGCAATCCACCGATGAAAGCGCTTTGCAAGAAGCGTTAAAGAAGCCAATAACCCTGTATATAGGTTTTGATCCAACTGCAGCATCTTTACACGTTGGAAATTTAGTTGTTCTTCTCGTTTTACGACGTTTCCAATTAGCAGGCCATAATCCAATTGCTTTAGTTGGGGGAGCCACGGGTTTAGTCGGTGACCCATCTGGTCGCAATGAGGAGCGCACACTCAATAGCAATGACACGGTGGCAGAATGGGTTGCAAAGATTCGCGAACAAGTGTCAACATTTTTAGATTTCGAAAAAGGCCCCAATAAAGCCCAGGTGGTGAATAATCTTGATTGGACATCACCACTTTCTGCAATTGAATTCTTAAGAGATATTGGTAAGCATTTTTCAGTAAATCAAATGTTGGCTAAGGATTCAGTATCTTCGCGTCTTGAATCTGGAGGAATTTCATACACAGAGTTCTCATACCAAGTTCTTCAATCTCTTGATTTTCTGGAGCTATATCGAAGATATCAATGCACTTTGCAATTAGGCGGTTCAGATCAGTGGGGAAATATTGTTGCTGGTTTAGATCTTATTCGCAGGGTTGAAGGCGGCAGTGGTCATGCTTTAACAATTCCACTGCTGACTAAATCCGATGGTTCAAAGTTTGGAAAGACAGCTAGTGGCAGCATTTGGTTAGATGCTGGCATGACTTCACCATATTCTTTTTTCCAGTATTGGTTAAATACCGATGACAAAGATGTCATCAAGTTCTTGAAAGTTTTCTCATTCAAATCCCATGCCGAGATAACCGAACTCGAAAAATCCCACGATGCCAACCCTGGATTACGTGAAGCACATCGTGCACTCGCTCGTGAGTTAACTTCCTTAGTTCACTCTGCACAAATTTCCGAAAGAGTTGAAGAAGCTGCACGCGCTCTCTTTGGACAAGGTGATTTAGCTTCGTTAGATGAAGCAACATTGGCTGGAGCGCTCTCGGAGTTGCCCCGAATAACGATTAAGTCAGGAGATTCCATTCCAACGTGGGTTGATTTGCTGGCTGCAACCGGGGTAGTTGACTCAAAGTCTGCGGCCCGCAGGATTGTTAAGGAAGGGGGTGCATATCTCAATAACGCCAAGGTTGATTCCGAGGACTTCGCACTCCAAAAATCTGACTTTTTATGCGGAAAATATGCACTTTTACGAAAAGGTAAGAGAGATCTAGCCGCTGTTGAACTAGTTTAATTTTTGTTTTTTTGCGCTTAAACCCACGCCGAGATGGCTTTTGGCCCACTTTGCCAAACTGGTTGATTAATCCCTGAAATCCCAATTTGACCCTTTCGGCGCCTGCCCCTATAGTTTCCCTCCTGCTGTGAAACGGACGAATTAGGCCGAACAGCTGATCCCCACACCTAGATGGCAATAGCCGGTTTGACCGGTTCTGAGCCCATGCACTAGGTTTGGCGGTCTGCCCTGAAAATAGGAAGAAATTCCTGGAAACAGTGCGCATCCGTACCTTGAGAACTCAACAGCGTGCCATAAGTCAATGCCAGAAGATGGCTTACTTAGTTATGCAAATTTCTAGTGCCATCTTCTAAATAAATACTTCAATGAAGTATGCGCCAATCACTACTTGTAGCGATTGGCAATACTCGTTGATTTCCTTTGGTAAAGACATAAATAAACGACAGTTTGTTTGGTCTGTACGCCAAGATAAAACTTTCTATGGAGAGTTTGATCCTGGCTCAGGACGAACGCTGGCGGCGTGCTTAACACATGCAAGTCGAGCGATGAAACTACTTCGGTAGTGAATTAGCGGCGAACGGGTGAGGAACACGTGAGGAATCTGCCTTCTACACTGGGATAACTCCGGGAAACCGGGGCTAATACCGGATATGAAACTTGGTGGCATCACCGAGTTTGGAAAGTTTTTCGGTAGAAGATGACCTCGCGGCCTATCAGCTTGTTGGTGAGGTAATGGCTCACCAAGGCGACGACGGGTAGCCGGCCTGAGAGGGCGACCGGCCACACTGGGACTGAGACACGGCCCAGACTCCTACGGGAGGCAGCAGTG
>JBIKPX010000023.1:0-11970 GCA_044357195.1 Candidatus Planktophila sp.
TGTCAGCTCGCGGATGGACTCGAGACGGTGGTGATCTCTTTGAAACTATTACACGATTAGATCGAGATGGTTGTGCACGTTATGTCCTAACAGATGTAACCAAAGATGGAACTCTTGCAGGACCGAATCTTGAATTGCTCAAAAGCGTCTGCGCCGCAACGAAGGCTCCGGTTATTGCAAGTGGTGGCATTTCTAGTTTGGACGATATCGAACATCTGGCAGCCCTTAGAAGTATTGGTGTTGAAGGCGCAATTGTTGGTAAAGCACTCTATGCCGGTGCATTTACATTAGAACAAGCTCTGGAAGTAACAAGACGATGACACTTTCTGTTCGCATCATCGCTTGTCTAGACGTTACTGATGGTCGTGTTGTTAAAGGAGTTAACTTCACAGACTTAGTCGATGCAGGCGATCCAGTTGAAATGGCTTCGTTATATGACAGCGAAGGAGTCGATGAGCTAACGTTTTTAGATATTTCAGCAAGTTCAGCTGGTCGCCAGACCACATTAGATGTTGTTCGTCGCACAGCAGAACAGGTTTTTATTCCCTTAACTGTTGGTGGGGGAATTAGAAGTGTTGATGATGTTGATAAATTACTTCGAGCAGGCGCCGATAAAGTTTCAATTAATACTGCAGCGCTGAATCGCCCAGAGTTGATATCTGAAATTGTTGATCGCTTTGGCTCTCAAGTTTTAGTTCTCTCTGTTGATGCAAGACGGGGCCGTACTGATTCAGGATTTGAAGTAACTACACACGGCGGACGAGAAAGTGCTGGAATAGATGCAATCGCTTGGGTTGAAAAAGCCTGCGCAATCGGTGTTGGCGAGATTTTATTAAATTCCATGGATGCTGATGGAACCAGAGCGGGTTATGACATTGGGATGATCACCGCTGTGCGCAGCGTTGCCAAAGTTCCATTGATTGCAAGCGGTGGGGCAGGGGCACTCTCAGATTTTGCTGCAGCACTTGATGCCGGAGCAGATGCACTGCTTGCTGCAAGTGTTTTCCACTTTGGAGTTCATAGAATTGGTGATGTAAAGAGGTATTTAAGCGGGGCTGGTTATTCGGTTCGCACCGTTAATAACTCATAGGGCAGAATTACGCCATGAGCAGCTATCAATTATCAGATGAAGTTCTTGGGATGCTCAAAGATCCTCAACTTTTGATTCCCGCAATTGCACAAGATGTGCGGACAAAAGAAGTCCTAATGCTTGCCTACGTTAACCAAGAAGCGTTGGCTCAAATGATTTCAACAGGGGCAGCAACGTATTGGTCTCGCTCACGAAATGAAATTTGGGTTAAGGGGGCAACCTCAGGTCACACACAAAAAGTTATTTCTCTGTCACTAGATTGCGATGGCGATGCGCTGCTCATTTCGGTAGAACAAACCGGAGCACCGTGTCACACAGGAAGTGCAACCTGTTTTCATCAGCCGGTGCAACTGGGATGAATCTAGAAGAGTTTCGTTCTTATGCACGCAATTACAACGTTATTCCGGTGACGCGTAAATTACTTGCAGATGGCGAAACTCCTTTAGGTATTTACAGAAAACTTGCAAAGAGTGCACCAAATACTTTTTTACTCGAATCAGCCGAACACGGCGGAGCGTGGTCTAGATATTCCTTTATCGGAGTTCGCACTGAATCAACGCTGAGTGAAAAAGATGGGGCCGCAGTTTGGATTGGAACATATCCAGCGGGCGCCCCACAAGGTATTGATCCATTAGAAGCACTTCGAATTAGTGCATCCCATTTGAAATCTCCAGTAATAGCTGGATTGCCACCTTTAACTGGTGGACTAGTTGGTTACATGGGTTATGACTGCGTTCGTCGATTAGAAAAGATTGGCGATATTTCGGTTAAAGATTTGCCGCTTCCAGAACTCGCTTTCATGTTAACAAGTGATTTAGCGGTGATGGATCACAGCGATGGCACAGTCACACTCATTGCAAATGCCATCAATTGGGATGCAAGTGATAATCGAATTGATGAGACCTATGCGCAGTGCGTGCAACGTTTAGATCGCATGCAAGAAGAGCTCAATGCTCCGCTAGATGGTTTTGTTAGTGAGCTTGAAAATCGCTCACTTCCTGAATTTGATTCAAATACAACAGAGGAAAAATACCGCCAATCTGTTAATCACATTAAACAAGAGATAGTCGCGGGAGAAGCTTTTCAAGTTGTCCTCTCGCAACGCTTTAGTATTGATGTCAAGGCCGAACCTATTGATGTGTATCGAATGCTCAGACTGCATAATCCGAGTCCTTATATGTATTTATTCCAATTTAGCGATGGAATCAGCGTGGTTGGTTCCAGCCCAGAGGCTCTTGTGAAAGTAAATCAAAAAGAGGTGATGGTTCATCCGATTGCAGGCACCAGAAAGCGTTCGGCCTCACCTGAAATTGATAAGAAATTAGCTGAAGAGTTATTGGCCGATCCGAAAGAGCGCGCAGAACATCTGATGCTAGTTGATCTAGGTCGCAATGACTTAGGAAGAATATGTACTCCTGGAAGTGTTGAAGTAATTGATTTCATGCATATCGAACGTTATTCCCATGTCATGCATATCGTTTCAACAGTGACCGGAACGCTTTCTGATAAATCTAATTGTGTTGATGCACTTTTCGCCGTCTTCCCAGCCGGAACTTTATCTGGGGCTCCAAAGCCGCGTGCTATGCAAATTATCGAAGAGCACGAAAGTACTCGTCGGGGAATTTATGGTGGAGCAATCGGATACATCGACTTCACTGGAAATATTGATACCTGTATCGCAATTCGCACCGCAGTTTTATATGACGGTAAAGCCTACGTTCAAGCGGGCGCCGGAATTGTTGCTGATTCAGATGCAGAGTCAGAAAATCAAGAGTGTCGCAACAAAGCTGCCGCAGTATTGGGCGCAATCCATGCCGCAAATACTTTAGCGAGTCGATGATGAGCAATACTTTAATCTCAATAATTTCTATCATCGTAGTAATTGCGATTGCCTTCTTTCTTGCATCGCGTTTTAAACTTTCGAGTAAGTATGAGAGAAAACCTGAGAGTTTAAACTCATGGAATCGCCAAGATATTGGTGAAGATCCAAGTACAGATGGGCATTTGAAATGAGCGTTCTAGATTCCATTATTGAAGGTGTTAAAGAAGATTTAGAGTCCAGAAAACTTTCAAGGGTGCAGATTCTAGAAGCAGTTCAAAAGGCTGCTCCTGTGCGCCCATCCATTTCAACCTTTCACAGCAACTCTCTTTCATTGATTGCAGAAGTCAAGAGATCATCGCCTAGCAAAGGTGCACTAGCGCCAATTTCTGATCCAGCCCTATTGGCTAGCAAATATGAAAAAGGGGGAGCAAGTGCAATTAGTGTTCTCACCGAACGCCGCAGATTTGGTGGTTCGCTAGAAGATTTAGATGCAGTTCGCAAAGCGGTGGATCTGCCAATCTTGCGAAAAGATTTCATGGTTGATGAGTATCAATTCTTTGAAGCTCGCGCACACGGCGCAGATCTGGTTTTGCTCATCGTGGCAGCACTTTCGAAAAATCAACTCTTAGATTATTTAGCTTTAACGCAAGAGTTAGGCATGCACGCACTTGTTGAAGTACACACCATGGATGAGCTAGAAATTGCACTAGATGTTCCTTCAGAAATGATTGGAGTTAACTCCAGAAATTTAAAGACACTTGAAGTTGATTCGATTGCATTCAAAGAGTTACTTCCACGTATTCCCACTGATGTGATTCGCATCGCAGAGTCAGGAATTTTCACCCCTGCTGATGTGCAATACGCCCTAGAGTCTGGAGCCAACGCAATCTTGGTTGGCGAGGCGCTAGTGCGCGCAGGAGACCCAGAATTGGCCGTGCAGCATTTACTGGGAGAACAGTAAGATTTGAACATGAGTACATCATCGACAGATATTAGAGCTGGCCACTTTGGGCAGTTCGGTGGTCGCTATGTTCCAGAAGCGCTTATCGGAGCGCTCGATGAAATTGAAAACGCTCACAATGCGGCGCAAAAAGATCCAGTATTTTTAGCTGAGCTTGCTCATCTGCATAAGACTTATTCTGGTCGGCCAAGCATCATTACAGAGGCTAAGAGATTTGCAGAGCATGCAGGTGGTGCACGAATAATTCTTAAGCGAGAAGATCTTAACCACACAGGTAGCCACAAAATAAATAACGTTTTAGGCCAAGCACTTCTTGCCAAGCGATCTGGAAAAAAGCGAATTATTGCCGAAACAGGGGCAGGCCAACATGGCGTTGCATCTGCAACAGCAGCAGCTTTGATGGGCTTGGAATGTGTTGTCTATATGGGCGAAGAAGACACAAAGCGCCAAGCACTAAACGTAGTTCGAATGAAATTACTTGGCGCAGAAGTTGTTCCAGTGACAACTGGTTCAAAAACTCTTAAAGATGCGATTAATGAAGCAATGCGTGACTGGGTGACAAATGTTGAAACAACTAATTACCTCTTTGGAACCGTTGCTGGACCTCACCCATTTCCAACGATGGTCAGAGATTTCCAGAAAATTATTGGCGAAGAAGCACGCGCACAAGTATTAGAACTCACTGGCAAATTGCCAGATGCTGTTCTTGCATGTGTCGGCGGAGGTTCAAATGCAATCGGTATTTTTTATGATTTCATTAAAGATAAGGATGTGCGTTTAATCGGATTAGAAGCTGGTGGAGATGGTGTTGAAACTGGCCGTCACGCAGCAACGATTACAGGTGGAACACCAGGTGTCTTACACGGAGCACGTTCTTACTTGCTCCAAGATGAGAATGGTCAAACAGTTGAGTCACATTCAATTTCAGCAGGTTTAGATTACCCAGGCGTTGGACCAGAACATGCATACCTCAGTGAAATTGGTCGTACTGAATATCGCGCTATTACCGATGCCGAAGCAATGTATGCATTTTCACTTCTGTGCAAAACTGAAGGAATCATCCCTGCCATTGAAACAGCCCATGCACTAGCTGGTGCACTACAAGTTGGTCGCGAATTAGGAAAAGATGCCACACTGTTGATTAATCTTTCGGGGCGCGGAGATAAGGATGTAGTCACCGCTGCTGAATATTTCGGAATTCCTCTGTAATGAGCACTCCGCTAGATCAACTATTTACGAAAACTCGATCAGAAAATAGAGCAGCACTGATTGCATATATTCCTGCTGGATATCCAACACAAGAGGGATGCAAAGCAGTCATTGACGCATTTGCAGATGCAGGCGTAGATGCAATTGAAATCGGTTTTCCATATAGCGATCCGGTAATGGATGGACCAACTATCCAGGAAGCCGCAAATGCTTCTCTCAACGCTGGTACTGGGGCAAAAGAAGTTTTTGAAGCACTTGCATATGCAACTGCTCGAGGAATACCAAGTGTTGTTATGACGTATTGGAATCCAATCGAAAAGTATGGAATAGATAAGTTTGCAGAATCGATCGCATCGAATTCTGGGTCTGGAGTAATTACTCCTGATCTTCCAGTTGATGAAGCTGCTCCTTGGACAACTGCAAGTCACTCATCAAAGATAAACTCAATATTTGTGGTAGCACCAAGTACAACTGATGCACGCCTAGAAAAAGTTACTGCGCAATGTTCTGGTTTTGTCTATGCAGCATCCCTCATGGGCGTCACCGGTGCGCGCACAGGAATTTCAGCAGGAGCCAAAGATTTAGTTGATCGAATCAAAAAAGTAACCAAGATTCCTGTGGCTGTCGGTCTGGGAGTTTCCACGCGCGAACATGCCAAGGAAGTGGCTGGCTATGCCGATGGAGTCATCGTGGGCTCAGCATTTATTAATGCATTAAATAGCGCGGATTCTCTGGATTCGGGAATAAAAGCGGTGCGTGCACTCGTTGAACAATTAGCTCTAGGTGTTCGAGAGGGCAGAGGATGAAAAAAGCAGAACCGTGGATTGGATTACTGGCTCGCTTAGTTTTAGGTGGCGTGCTTTTGGTCGCTGGTTATCTCAAAGTATTTACTCCAGATAAATCCATGATGGCAGTTCGTGCATATGAGATATTGCCTATTTGGCTTGCAAATATTCTTGGAATCGTTTTGCCATGGCTAGAAGTTGGCGCAGGCATTCTGCTTATTATTGGCGTGGCAATTAGATACGCGGCGATGTTTGGTGCGGCGCTGATGGTGCTCTTTATCATCGCAATCGCTCAAGCCTGGGCTCGTGGGCTCTCAATTGATTGCGGCTGCTTCGGCGGTGGCGGCACTATTGATCCAAGTCAAACCAAGTATTTAGAAGAAATTTTGCGTGACATAGGCTTAGCGCTCTGCGGTCTCTATCTTCTTCGCTACCCTATAACCAAGTTTGCACTCGAAAAGAAACCATCACAGGAACTAGTACCGGGAGAATAAAAACATGTCATCCAAGACACCAAAGGGTCCAGATAACACAACACGCAATCTAGTAATTGGAATGGTCGTACTAGTCGTTGCTGTGGGCGCCATTTTCTCTGTGTTAAGCAATAAAGAAAATACTTCTGCGGCTCTTCCTTCTAGCGTTTCAAAAGATGATGGATACGGAATTGTTTATAACGGTGACATCAAGGGAGTTCCAGTAATCGATATTTGGGAAGATTTTCAATGTCCTGTCTGTGCTCGCTTTGAACAGGTAAATGGCGGCTACATCGAAAAACTCATCGAAGAGAAAAAAGCCAAGGTTGTTTATCACACGCTCTCATTCCTTGGACCAGAGTCAGCCCTTGCTGCCAATGCAGCTGCTTGCTCATCGGATGAGAATAAGTTCTTAGGATTTCATAAAGCCTTCTATCAAAACCTGCCTGCAGAAAATGCTGGAGTTGTGACGGCTGAGTATCTAATTGCATTAGGTGAGTTCGCAGATATTAAGTCGCCTAAATTCGGTGAATGCGTGAAGAACTTAAACTATAAAGATTGGGTAAATAACGTTGCCGCCTCCGGTGGAGAAAAAAACATCAACTCAACTCCAACAGTTTTCATCAACGGCAAAGAGATTCGTCGCGGAACATCAGGTACGGATCTTGGCGAGTACTTTGATGCTGCAGCATTTGTTAAAGCTGTAGAAGGTAAGTAAAACTTTGAATAGATCGATTCCAACACCGAGTGTTTCGGTATTGGAACTCGGTCCACTCACTATTCACTTCTATGCCCTATGCATCATTGCTGGAATTCTTATTGCCATTTGGCTTGGAGACAAGCGCTTAAAAGCGATTTCTCCGCAAGCACAAAACGTTGTTGGAGATGTTGCAATCTGGGCAGTTCCATTTGGAATTATTGGTGGCCGCCTCTATCACGTGATTTCTTCTCCGGCTCAATATTTTGGTGCCAATGGCAATCCCGTTGATGCGCTGAAAATTTGGCAGGGTGGATTAGGTATTTGGGGAGCAATTTCTTTAGGTGCAGTTGCTGCTTATTTTGCATATAAGTCTCAGCAGAAAAAGAAAGATCTGCCTTCATTTGGATATTTCATGGATGCACTTGCTCCTGGAATTTTATTTGCACAAGCAATTGGACGTTTAGGAAATTGGTTTAACGGAGAGTTATTTGGCCGTCCAACAGATCTTCCATGGGCGCTCTCTGTGCCAGTTGGATTGCGTCCTGATGACTATGCAACATTTGAAACATTTCATCCGACCTTTTTATATGAATTAATCTGGTGCAGCGCAGTTGCGATTGCATTAATTCTGTGGGGCAAAAAGTTAGCCGCGGGCCAGGTCTTTAGCGCATACGTTGGGCTCTATAGCATTGGGCGTTTATTCATCGAGATTATTCGCATCGACCAAGCCAATACGATCGCTGGATTACGTGTGAATGTGTGGGTCAGTGCAATAGTTGCAACGCTGGCCATTGCTAATTACCTACGATTAGGACGCTCTTCGGCTAAGATTTAATTATGGCCTTAGAAGATGTTTATGCTCGCAATTTAGAGCATCGAACTCATCGCGCGGGGTGGCTGCGAGCAGCAGTCCTTGGTGCAAACGATGGACTTGTTTCTACCGCATCCTTAATGATCGGTGTTGCAGCAGCAAAGGCAGATAGTTTCTTAATCACTGCAGGTCTTGCAGCAATTTCAGCTGGTGCAATGTCAATGGCTGTTGGTGAATATGTTTCTGTTCGTTCCCAAAATGATGTTGAAGAATCTGATCGATTATTAGAAATTCAACATCTGGCAATTGATCCAGAGGGTGAATTACAAGAGCTTAAACAGATTTATATTGAACGTGGATTAGCTCCTGAATTAGCAGAAGAAGTTGCAAAAGCAATGCACGATAAAGATGCACTTGCGGCGCATCTACGAGATGAATTAGGACAGCACCCACATACAAAGGCACGTCCGATGCAGGCAGCAGTTGCATCTGCAGCAAGCTTTGCATTAGGCGGAGTTATTCCATTCCTTGGTGCGTTTGCCCCAACATTGGGTGCGAAAGCGTGGAGCATCGTTGGGTTCACTCTGGTTGGACTCTTGTTCACCGGAATTCTCAGTGCTCGAACAGCAGGATCAAAGGTTCTCAAGCCAACCATTCGCGTGATGCTCGGTGGCTGCGCGGGTATGGCAATTACTGCTGGAATCGGACAGTTAGCGCATATAAGCGGTATTTAAGGTTCAGATTCCACTATTGGAATTGCCCAAGGTGTTGCTATTCTTTTCCACGTAGCACTCACCAGGGCCAAGGTTGTCCCAACACATTTCGACAACTGGAGCCTTTGTAAAAATGAGTTTGCAATCCAATTATCCAATCGCACAAGGGTTATATGACCCTGCCAACGAGCATGATGCTTGTGGCGTTGCGATGGTTGCAACCTTAAATAAAATAGCAACGCATGAAATTGTTGCAAAGGGTTTAACGGCGCTTCGAAATCTCGAACACCGAGGAGCATCGGGCGCTGAACCAGATAGTGGTGATGGTGCGGGAATTCTTATTTGTATTCCAGATGCTTTTTATCGCGCATTTCTTCCATTTGAACTACCGGTTGAAGGTTCGTATGCAACAGGAATTGGATTCGTCGAACCCAGTGCTGATGTTAAAGACTCTATTTCGAAAATAGCCGAAGAAGAAGGATTAAAGATTCTGGGCTGGCGAGAGTTGCCAATTAACTCAGTATCTTTGGGTAAAACAGCTATTTCAGTTATGCCACGATTTGAGCAAGTTTTCATTGCTGGTTTGAAGAACGAATCAGGCATCACACTGGACAGACTTGCTTATTGTTTGAGAAAACGCGCAGAACATACTTTGCCAATTTATTTTCCATCTCTTTCAGCAAAAACAATTGTGTATAAAGGAATGCTCACGACAGGACAGTTGGAAGAATTCTTTCCTGACCTCAGCGATGAAAGAGTAATTTCACCCCTTGCACTTGTTCACTCGCGCTTTTCCACAAATACATTTCCGTCCTGGCCGCTGGCTCATCCATATCGGTTTATTGCACACAATGGCGAAATTAATACCGTCAAAGGAAATCGAAATTGGATGCGTGCACGCGAAACTCTCTTGCAAAGTGATGTAATTCCCGGAGATCTTAAGAGAATTTTTCCTATCGTTGATCCAACAGGTAGTGACTCTGCATCATTTGATGAAGTACTCGAACTCTTGTATTTAGGTGGACGCTCACTGGCGCACTCTGTATTAATGATGATTCCAGAAGCGTGGGAAAACCACAATTCTATGTCACAAGAGCGCAGAGATTTTTACGCATTCCACGCATCCCTTATGGAGCCGTGGGATGGCCCGGCGTGCGTAACATTTACAGATGGACATCAAATTGGTGCTGTATTAGATCGAAATGGTTTGCGTCCTTCTCGTTTTTGGATTACTAACGATGGCTTGGTTGTACTTGCAAGTGAAGTAGGCGTGCTTGATATTGCTGCAGATGAGATCGCACGTAAAGGACGCTTGCAGCCAGGAAAGATGTTTCTTGTAGACATCGAAGAAGGCCGCATTATTGAAGATGAAGAGATAAAAGATACGTTGGCAAAGGGCGCTCCTTACAGCCAATGGCTTCACGACGGAATCATGAAGCTCAATGAACTGCCACCACGTGAACACATTATTTATCCGCACTCATCGGTTGTGCGCAGACAGCGTGCATTTGGATATACAGAAGAAGAATTACGTATTTTGGTTACACCGATGGCCAAAAATGGCGCAGAACCACTGGGATCGATGGGAACAGATTCTCCAATTGCGGCACTTTCTGAAAAGCCACGCCTGCTCTTTGATTACTTTTCACAATTATTCGCACAAGTTACAAATCCACCACTAGATGCTATTCGAGAAGAATTAGTTACAAGTCTTGGTGGTTCAGTTGGACCAGAACATAATCTTTTAGATCCAGGGCCCGAATCGTGTAGACAAATCTCGCTTGCATTTCCCGTGATAGACAATGATGAACTCGCCAAGATCATTCACGTAAATGCCGATGGCGAGTATCCGGGATTAGAAACCTATGTTGTTCGCGGGCTCTTTCAAGTTGCCGGCGGGGGAGAATCACTTCGCAAACGCTTAGATGAGATTGCAGCCGAAGTATCAAAGGCGATTGCAGAAGGTGCACGTATTATTGTTTTATCTGATCGCGATGGAGATGCAGAAGATGCACCGATTCCATCGCTGCTGCTCACATCGGCTGTTCATCACCATTTGATTCGCGAAAAAACACGCACAACAGTTGGCCTGGTAGTTGAAGCTGGCGATGTGCGAGAAGTTCACCACGTTGCATTACTTATTGGTTATGGCGCAGCCGCTGTCAATCCTTATCTTGCGATGGAAAGCGCTGAAGATTTAGTACTGCAAGGAGTAATTACAGGAATCACTCCAGAAAAAGCAGTTGCAAATCTGATTAAGAGTTTAGGTAAAGGCGTACTCAAAGTAATGTCGAAAATGGGAATCTCAACAATCGCTTCCTATACCGGCGCTCAAGTTTTTGAAGCTATTGGTTTATCCCAAGAGTTAGTTGATCGATATTTCACAGGAACAACATCTCGACTAGGTGGTATCGGTTTAGACATCATTGCTAAAGAAACTATTGCGCGCCACCACATTGCCTATCCACCTGGTGGTGAAGTTCCTGGTTCACGCCGACTTCCTATTGGCGGTGAATATCAATGGCGCCGTGAAGGTGAGCCACACTTATTTGATCCTGAGACTGTATTTACTTTGCAGCATTCAACTCGAGCAAAGCGATACGACGTCTTTAAGCGATATACACACAAAATTGATGAGCAGAGCAAAGCGCTCATGACCCTGCGTGGACTTTTTGCATTCAAAGAACGCACACCGATTTCAATTGATGATGTGGAACCAATTTCAGAAATCCTTAAGCGTTTTTCTACAGGTGCGATGTCTTACGGCTCTATTTCACAAGAAGCTCATGAAACATTGGCGATTGCGATGAATCGCATCGGTGCTAAATCAAATACTGGCGAAGGTGGCGAAGACCCAGAGCGATATGTTGCGATGAGCAATGGTGATTCAAAGCGTTCAGCGATTAAGCAAGTTGCTAGTGGGCGCTTCGGTGTTACAAGTGAATACCTAGTAAATGCCGATGATATTCAAATTAAAATTGCACAAGGAGCAAAACCTGGAGAAGGCGGACAACTACCGGGTAACAAGGTGTATCCGTGGATTGCAAAAGTTCGGTACTCAACACCTGGTGTTGGATTAATTTCACCTCCACCGCATCACGATATTTATTCAATTGAGGATCTAGCTCAGTTAATCCATGATCTTAAGAATGCAAATAAGGATGCACGCATTCACGTCAAGCTCGTTGCCGAAGTTGGAGTTGGAACCGTTGCCGCAGGTGTGAGCAAGGCACATGCTGATGTAGTTCTAATTTCTGGCCATGATGGTGGAACTGGTGCTTCGCCACTGACATCACTTAAGCATGCGGGTGCACCATGGGAACTTGGGTTAGCTGAGACTCAACAAACTTTATTGCTTAACGGATTGCGCGATCGAATTGTTGTTCAAACTGATGGTCAGTTAAAA
>JBIKPX010000092.1:0-3869 GCA_044357195.1 Candidatus Planktophila sp.
GCGTGATTACTTCATCGCCATTGTTTATTTGGGTTTCCACCTGCGAACCGTACTTCACTTTAGTTAATAAGTTACTTAGGGAGTCCACTTGCCTAGAAGGTGGCTAATGCGTAGAGTCCCCGAAAAGGAAGAAAGAGGTTTCTCGCTTGAACGCTAAATCGACATTCGAAGAGGATGTAGCAACCACCTCAGCACTTCTCAATAAAAGACCAAAGAGTTTTCCAACGCCTAAACCTTTGACAGAACATGGCGGCGCAAAAGTTATTGCGATCTTCAATCAAAAAGGCGGAGTTGGAAAAACAACTTCGACAATTAATCTTGGAGCAAGCCTTGCCGAACTAGGTCGTCGCGTATTACTAGTTGATTTCGACCCTCAAGGTGGTTTATCCCTTGGCCTTGGCGTAAATGCTCACATGCTGCCTTTAGAACAAACTGTTTACTACGCCTTGATGACCCCAACAGCTGACATTGATCAGATCGTTCTAAAATCTAGCGTTGCAGGTTTAGATTTCCTCCCTGCAAATCGAGACTTAGGTACAGCAGAAACAACGCTAGGAGCTGAAATCGGTGGCCAACAATATTTAAAGCGTGCACTAACTCCGCTTAAAGAATTCTATGACGTCATTTTAATTGATTGCCAACCAACAATGGGTCAACTCACAATTAACGCACTCGTTGCATCCGATGAAGTTATCGTTCCATTGCAATGTGAATATTTCGCACTACACGGATTCATCGAATTAAAAGGCAACTTAGATAAAGTGAAGAATTTCTTAAATCCAGATCTCAAACTGATCGGAATTCTTGCCACTATGTATGAGCGTAAAACACTTCACAATCGAGAAGTACTAAGTGCAATCCTGGAAAAATATCCTGAAGATGTCTTTGAAACTATTATTGCCAAGACTATTCGTTTTCCAGAAACAACTGTTGTTGGCGAACCAATCACTTCTTATGCTTCATCTTCCGGCGGAGCTGCTTCTTATCGACGTCTAGCACGTGAATTAATTGCCAGAGGGGGCGCAAAATGACACGCAGAGCAAGTCTTCCTGGAGCTGATGAACTATTTCGTTCAACTTCCCCATCTCTTACTTCAGTTAAACAAGCAGATGTTGAACCCGCAAAGCCACTTGTAGCACCTGCTATAGCAGCACCCACAACGTCACCATCGAAAAAAGGTGTGCGCGCAATACAACGTCGTCGCGTAACTTCGGTCGATCGTTCACCTTCAGGTCGCGAAAAACATGATGAAAAAATTACCGTGTACCTATCCCCTGATGAACTCTACGATTTAGATCAAGCACGTTTACAATTACGTGGTGATTTAGGATTAGCAGTGGATCGCGGTCGCATTGTTCGCGAATCAATTGCTGTAATTATCGCCGATCTTGAAGCAAAGGGTGATCAAAGTATCCTTGCCAGACGTTTGCGCGGGCAGTAATTAGCTAAGTGCTCTCGGATGAGCCATTGCATAGGACTCCCTGATTTTGTCGATTGTTATAAGTGTGTAGATCTGCGTTGTAGTAACGGATGCATGTCCTAATAGTTCTTGAACAACTCGAATATCTGCGCCACCATCTAGCAAATGTGTTGCAAATGAATGTCTAAACACGTGCGGTGAAATACCATCTGCCAGTCCAACTCGCTCTGCAGCATCAACAACTAATTGCCAAGCACTTTGACGTGAAATTCGGGAACCACGCTGGTTAAGAAAGAGCGCTTCACTCTTACCCTTGGAGTTTTTGGCAACTAAAGCAGGGCGTACTCTGACTAAGTAGTCATCTAAGGCCTTTACAGAATAGCTACCCATAGGAACCACGCGCTCTTTGCCGGCTTTACCCCGTAACTTAATTATTCGAATATCAGAGTCTTCAGAATTAACATCGGAAACATCAACTAGATTTAAACCTACAACTTCGGAGACCCGAGCACCTGAGCTGTAAAGAAGTTCGAGAATCGCTTTATTTCGAAGGCTAACAATGTCATCGGAGACAACAGTAGCTTCGATTAATTGAGCGATTTGAGAAATAGTTAGTGCCTTAGGAAGGCGCACAGGGATCTTGCGGGAGGCAACATCTTTCATTGGATTGTCGGCGCCATGATCTCGCTCCAAATAGGCATAGAAAGAACGCAACGTTGATAAAATTCGATTAGATGTGCTTAAAGATAGGTTCTCATTATTTAAATACGCAATAAAATTCTCTGTTTGTAATGCATTGAATTTTAGGACAGAAATATTCTCACGCTGCAAAAACGTATTGAATCGCTCTAAATCTCGGGTGTAGGCAGACAGAGAGTTCTTAGATAATCCGCGTTCTATACGCTGGAAGTTAAGGAACTGATCAAAAAATTGGTGCGAATTCATAACCGTGTGCTTCGGCTACGGCCTTGAAGGTAACTTTTCCATCATGAGTATTCAAACCCTTAGCTAAATCAGGACTGTTCTTCATAGCTTTCTCCCAGCCAAAATTGGCTATATCTAAAGCAAATGGCAACGTTACATTAGTTAGCGCATACGTTGATGTCACAGGAACTGCGCCGGGCATGTTCGCTACACAATAAAAGATCGAATTATGAACCACATACGTAGGATCTTCATGGGTAGTTGGTCGTGAGTCTTCAAAACAACCACCTTGATCGATAGCAATATCGACCAAAACGGATCCCGGCTTCATCTTTGAAACATCGGAATTCATAACTAACTTTGGAGCTCTGGCCCCAGGAATCAATACCGCACCTATAACCAAATCTGCTTCGTAGATTGATTTTTGAATGCTTGAAATACTAGACATTAAAGTTTTGATTCGCCCGTTATATATCTGATCTATTTGTGCCAATCTCTTTGCAGAACGATCGAGTACGACAACGTCAGCGCCCATCCCGCTAGCGATAACAGCGGCATTTAAACCTGCTACACCGCCTCCGATCACAACTACTTTGCCAGGAGCAACACCAGGTACACCGGCTAATAGAAGTCCACGACCACCTTTAGGTTTTAATAACACATCGGCACCAACTTGAGTTGCCATACGTCCAGCAACTTCACTCATAGGCGTGAGCAAAGGCAGAGATCCATCTACTTCCACGGTTTCATAAGCGATAGATGTAATTTTTGATCGTATAAGTGCATCAGTACATGCTTTGGAAGCAGCTAAATGCAGATAAGTAAATAGAATTTGACCTGAACGCATTCGAACATACTCTGCTTCGATTGGTTCCTTAACTTTCATGATTAAATCAGATTTTGCCCACACTTCATCTGCAGTGTTAAGGATCTGGGCGCCTGCATTGAGAAAATTTTCATCAGAAATACTCGAGCCAACTCCCGCGTTTTTCTCAACAAAAACGCTGTGCCCGTTCTTTACAAATTCGGCTACACCTTCTGGAGTAAGTGCAACGCGAAACTCTTGAAGCTTTATTTCCCGTGGAACGCCGATAATCATTTGGAGTTCTTTATGGCAAGGGCTGCTGCTATCAAACCAACAAATAAAGGATGTGGATTAGTTGGCCGCGAACGCAGTTCAGGGTGCGCCTGCGTGCCAACATAGAATGGATGCATCTGCGCTGGTAACTCAACGAATTCGACCAGATTTTCCTTTGTGTATATACCTGAAAAAACCATGCCAGATGCTTCGATCTGTTCTCTGTACTTATTGTTTACTTCATAGCGATGGCGATGTCTTTCTGATATCTCTTTGCTGCCATAGGTTTGCGAAACAATCGAACCTGGCAATAAATCAGCTTTATACAAACCTAATCTCATTGTCGCTCCCATATCTCCACCACCTGCAACGATATTTTTCTGATCCTCCATCGTTGCGATGACATGAGTTCCAGATTCAGGAGAAAACTCAGAGGAATTCGCATCC
>JBIKPX010000025.1:0-11881 GCA_044357195.1 Candidatus Planktophila sp.
TATGTCATAAACGCTGCTGGTTTATATAGCGATGAGATAGATGGTGCATTTGGCATTAAAGACTTCACTGTTGTTGCGCGCCGTGGTGAATTAATGGTCTTTGATAAGTTATCTCGCACTCTTATCTCTCACATCATTTTGCCTGTGCCATCTTCTATGGGTAAAGGCGTGCTGGTCTCCCCCACTGTCTTTGGAAACATCATGCTTGGACCAACTGCGCAGAATTTAGATGATAAGAGCGCATCTGGCTCAAGTGAAGATGGCTTAAAGTTTTTGCGCGAAAAAGGAAGCAGGATTGCACCAGAGTTATTAGGAGAAGAGATCACAGCAATTTATGCAGGCCTTCGTGCCTCAACTGAACACTCAGATTTTCAAATACGCGCCCACGAAAATCGTTACATCACTGTCGGTGGCATTAGATCAACAGGTTTAACTGCTTCTATGGCAATTGCAGAACATGTCAAAGAGTTACTAGTGGCTGGTGGATTATCACTAGGTGATACAAAAGCGTTGCCACATGTTTCTATGCCTAATCTAGGTGAAGCATTTAAACGTGCCTATCAAGATGAATCTGCCATTGCCGAAAATAGTCAGTACGGCGAAATCATCTGTCACTGCGAACGCGCCACACGTGGTGAAGTAATGGACGCACTTGACTCTGCGATACCACCAACAAATATGGGCGGACTCGGTCGTCGCACCCGCGCAGGTCTTGGTCGCTGCCAAGGATTTTATTGCCACAGCGAATTGCGAAAGTTGTTAGAGAAGAAATGAAGCGCACAGAAGTAGATGTGCTCATCATCGGCGGCGGCCCTGCTGGACTGGCTGCTGCAATTGAATTGAAAAAATCTGGTGTTAAAAGCGTTCGAGTAATTGAGCGCGAAAGAGTTGCTGGCGGAGTTCCGCGCCACTCATTTCATCCAGGTTATGGTCTGCGCGATTTCAAACGATTCTTATCAGGACCTCGTTATGCACAAAAATATGTTGATGCAGCTACAGCAGCTGGTGTGCAGATCTCAACATCTAGTACAGCAACAACATGGATCAGTGAGTATGAACTAGAAGTAACAGCGCCTACTGGGCTAGAAGTAATTAGTGCTCGCTCAATTATCTTGGCAACAGGTGCACGCGAGCGAGCACGCGCGGCGCGCGCGGTTCCTGGCAAACGACCTGCAGGTATCTACACCACAGGATCGCTGCAACAGAGCACCTATCTTGAAGATTTAGAGATTGGAACCCGGGCTGTTGTAGTCGGCGCAGAACACGTTTCATTTTCTGCGGTAATGACTCTTAAGCATGCAGGCGTTAAAACAGTTGCAATGCTTACAGATAAGAACAAACACGAAAGCGTTGGGCTTGTGCGCTTTGCCCTTGGAATTTGGTATCGCTTTAAGTTAATCACAAAGACCGAAATCGTTGAAGTATTAGGAGATAAACGAGTCACCGGTGTGCGCATTCGCCGTGCGGGAGTTGAAAGCGTTATTGCCTGTGACACCATTGTTTTTACGGGCAATTGGATTCCAGATAATGAATTAGCCCGCCGTGGTGGATTCGATATTGATATTACGCATAAGTCACCCTTAGTAGATGCAGCATCTCAAATGCAGCGTCCAGGAATTTATGCCATTGGCAACTTAGTTCTGCCGATTAAAGCTGCCGATCAATGCGCGGTAGATGCAAAGATAGTGGCAAGAAAAGTTGCAGCAAGCCTTCGTTAAGGCTGAACCACTATCCGCACAACATCTTCAGGCGTTGCACTGCCCTTGAGTTCTGCGTCCACATTCGTTGTGATTCCATTTATTTGCGCTGCTGCCAAAAATGTTAATTGGGATGCAATCTCTGTCATCCAGTAAAACGCGGCCGGCCCTGCGCGATCTAGGATTCGCTGCGCCGTTGCAATCTGGGCATCGCTAAATTTCTCCCGATCATTTTTATCATCATCGATGACAGAGAGTAAGAATCGTTTGATATCTAGACCGATGCCTGTGGGATCTGTTGAGTTTTCGACTAGTTCTTTAAGTTCGGCATCTAGGCCGCGTGGTTTCTTCTTACGCTTTTTACGGTTGAGAAATAGAAAGACGATCAGGGCTATTGATATGAATTCGAACATGAGCCAAAGTTACTGGCTGCCTCCGACACTAGATGATTTGAGCCAAAATCACGCGTGCTTGGTCACCAAAGTGCGGGCTGCCTTTTTCATAGACATCGATGCGCAATATCTCTGGGGCGGTAATTCTCTTGGCATCAGATAGTGAATCTAGTTCTGCTTGAAAATCTTTGCCTTCGAAGTGTTCGTTATTTACACCAATAACAATCCATCCTGCAGGGCGCACAATAGATAAAACATTTTTAAGTGCATCAGGTCCAAGGTGACCATGAGTGAATGTGCCTGAACAAATAAGTGCGTCATAGGGTTCAAACTTATTTACAACCGCTTGAGTTAGATCGCACTCATTAAGATTTGTATAGACCGCGGAATCATCCAGGCGCTTTTTCTGCCGAGCTTCGGCCAACATCTCTGGGGAAATATCTAGGCCATCAATTATTAAATGCGAACGCAAGCGAGATAAATACATTCCAGTTAATCCTGTGCCGCACCCGATATCTATAACACGTGCAACTTCATCTGAATCTGCTGGAACGCGTTCGTTAAATACTTCTGAGATCGCCTTTGGGTATCGATACTGCTTGGCATCTACAAAGGATGATTCATAGGTGGCTGCCCACTTGGCATATAAACGGCGATTATCTTCAGGAGTCTTTACTGAATACGCCTCATCTAATCCAAGCACCTGTTCATCTGACATGAGCGAAAGTTTAAGGATTGGGAGTAAGGATTACTAGTGCTCTGTCAGTCATCCATGCCAAACTGCACCTATGAGTTGGTGGACAGATTTCAAAGCAAAGAGGGCGCTCAAGAGAGCTCATGGGCAATACCAGAGTGATTACTCGGATTGGCAGCGCGATGTTGAGATCTTCAAAAAAATTGAATCTGCATTTATGTTGGCTGTAAAAGGTGAAGACTCTGTACCAAATAACACTGTGCAGAAAAAAGGCGAAATCATTTTGTGGCAAGGCCAGGGCCAAATGCACGAAACAGGTCGCACGCCAGGTCGCTATGTTGGTACTTCACAAGGATTTAGCATTCCACTCGTTGGTGGGATTCGCTATCGAGTGGGCGCGCAACGTGGAACATTTGTTGCAGGAGATGAAGTCCAGGCATACAAAGAAGTTGGGCAGGTTTTACTTACGACTGAACGTGTTTTATTTAATGGCCAGATGAATACGAAAGAGTGGGCATTTGCCAAATGGAATGGCGCATCCACAACAGCAGATGAATCAGATTACATATTTCACGTCAGCAACCGACAAAAGACTTCAGGAATTTTCTTTGGTGCTGAGCAGGGTAGAGAATTCAATCGCTTTTTAGCGCAAGCTATTAATTGCGCAGAAGAAGGCGTTGATGTTGTGCTTAAAAGTGTTCGCAAGCAAATTAAAGAGTTGGCAGAAGATGAGCCACAGGCTCCAACACTGGCATCCATAGAATCTGCACGGGTTGCACAGTTGGAAATTGAAGCGCCGAAGAATTAAGCCGGGCGGAAAGAGTCTTTCGCTTCTGTCTGTGCGTGCTTGATCATGATGTGACGTGTTACCGAATATTCAGCAACTGATTCTGCGCTCATATCTTTTCCAAAGCCACTTCCTTTGACGCCACCATGTGGTGCTTCAGATGCAATTGGTAAGTGATCATTAATCCACGTAACACCAACTTCTAGCTGGTGGGTCACACGTAGGGCGCGCGAAACATCTGTGGTCCAAACCGAAGATGCCAAACCGTAGGCGCAATCATTAGCAAGTGCGATTGCTTCATCTTCTGTGCTAAATGGCAAAACAACTACAACTGGCCCAAAGATTTCTTTTTGTACAGCATCGCTATTTTGTTTTGCTTCAGTAATAAGTGTGGGTGGGTAATAGAAGCCATCTGAATCCGGAATGAATCCGCCTGTGTGAATTGTGGCTCCGACCGACTTAGCATTTTCAACAAATCCATGGACACGTGTGCGATGTTCTGCGCTAATCAGCGGTCCGATATCGCTGGCGGGATCCTGAGGATCTCCATATTTAATCGATGACATCACCGATGTTAATTCTTTAACTGCAGCATCGAATTTAGATGTGTGAACATAAATACGTGTGGCGGCTGTGCAATCTTGTCCTGTGTTATATGTGGAACCCATAGCAAGTGCGTGAGCCATTGCTTTGATGTCGGCATCTTCAAAGACAATTGCAGGTGCCTTGCCACCGAGTTCAAGGTGGAGGCGCTTGGTTGTCTTTGATGCTTCAGCCATGATTGCTTGACCAGTTGTGGTGGCACCGGTTACTGAAATCATTGCAATGTCTTTATGAGAAACAAGTGCTTTACCGAGATCATCATCTCCTGATAAAACGTTGAGTAATCCCTTTGGCAATCCTGATTGCACAGCAAGTTCTGCCATGCGAAGAGCTGTGCTTGGCGTAGATGGCGCTGGTTTTAAAATTACAGCATTTCCTGCAGCAAGTGCTGGACCGAATTTCCAAATAGCCATAATCAATGGAAAGTTCCATGGAGCAATTGAGCCAACAATTCCGATAGGACGTTTAATTAACATTGATGTGTAGCCATCAGATAAAACTCCGGCGCCTGTGCCATCTAGCGATCGAGCGGCTGCTGCAAAGTACTTCAAGTTATCTACTGCAAATGGCAACTCACCATCTCTAAATACGGCAACTGGTTTTCCGCTTTCGCGAACTTCGAGTTCGGTCAGCTTTGCAGAATCAGCAGCGATTGCATCAGCAAATTTAAGTAACGCCGCACTTCTTACTGCAGGAGTTAATTGTGACCACTGCTTATAGGCAGCCTTTGCACCAGTAATCGCTGATTCTAAATCAGTTGCGGTTGCGGCTGAGTATTGGAAAGTATCCGAAGGTTTTGCAGGATTAACCAACGTGATTGGTGAGCCTTTACCCGTGACATATTCCCCGTTTATGTATGCGCTATGCATTGTCATGATTTAGGCATCTGCTAACAGAATTGAATCAGCAGAGTTCCAAGACAAATTACAGATAGAGCCAACTGGTGGTACTTCACTGAGCGCACAAGAAACCTTGATTAGTTGATCGAATCCGCAATCAACAAATAGAAGGCTAGATCCGCCATAGAAATTAGAGCTAACGAGTGCACCTGAAATCGTTCCAGTTGCGCCTAATTGGATGTCTTCTGGTCTAACAACTAGGACCGCCTTTGCACCTGATACTAATTGCGTTGCAGGAGTTGGTAGTGCTTTTCCTTTAACAGTGATTGTTCCGCTGCCCAACGTGCCTGCAAACAAATTGCTGGTGCCAATGAAATCTGCCACAAACTTTGTTTTTGGAGCGCTATACATCTCAACTGGAGTGGCGACCTGAACTACTTCGCCTTTATCCATCAGTGCAATGCGATCTGCAATAGACATCGCTTCTTCTTGATCGTGAGTCACGATGATAAAAGTGATGCCTGCTTCATGTTGCAAGCGCTTGAGTTCGAGCTGCATTTCAGAGCGCACCTTCTTATCTAGTGCAGAAAGAGGCTCATCTAATAACAAAATCTTTGGACGCTTAACAATGGCGCGAGCAAGTGCCACGCGTTGCTTTTGACCACCTGATAATTGAGATGGACGGCGATCTTTTTGATCTATTAAACCAACGGTCTTGAGCACATCGCCAACACGTTGGTCTATTTCTGCTTTATCTAATTTTTCGCGGCGCAGACCGTATGCAACGTTGTCATAGACATTTAAATGAGGAAAAAGAGCGTAGGACTGAAACATCAAATTTACTGGGCGTTTATTTGCCGGCACAGATAACAAATCTTCATTAGCCAGAGTGACAACACCTGAATCAAGAGATTCAAGGCCGGCAAGGGCGCGAAGCAGGGTTGTCTTACCGCAACCAGATGGACCAAGGAGTGCGAAGAATTCATTTTCGCGAATATCTATTGAAACGTTATTGAGTGCCTGAACATCACCGTATCGCTTGGAGACGGCTGCGATATTGAGAAATGAACTCATAATTGATCCTGCACCTTTACGTTTCGTTGAGCGATTGTGACAATCAAAGCGCTAATAAGCAAAACCACAGTGGCAAGAGCATTGATCTCAGGTGAGACACCAAAGCGAACCATTGAATAAATCACCATAGGCAAGGTTGGAGAGTTAGGTCCATTAGTGAAGAAGGCAATCACAAACTCATCTAGCGAAAGAGTAAATGCGAGTAATCCCCCGGCAATAAGTGCTGGTTTGATACTTGGCAATGTAATTCTGAAAAATGTTCCAACAGGGCTATCGCCTAAATCTTGCGCCGCTTCTTCAAGGGAAGAATCAATTTGTGCCAATCGACCACGAACAATTGCAGTAACAAAGGCCATACAAAAGAGTGCGTGACTGATGATTACTGAATGCAACCCCAATGTCAGATGCAAAGATGTAAAGAGTGCGAGTAACCCAATTGCCAATGCTAAGTCAGGAAAAATTGCTGGAGTCAGCGCAACTGCTTCAAGTGATGAAGACTTTTGATATCTAGCTAATCCAATTGCCAAAAGTGTTCCAAGAACCAGTGAAATAATCGTTGTGGCAATTGCCACAATTAAGGTGTTCTTAAAGCCTTCCATGATGTTTGGACTATTAACCAGTACTGAGTACCACTTTGTGCTAAAACCAGTCCACATAAATGGCGCATCTGATTTATTAAATGACATAAAAATGAGTACAGAAATTGGCAGATACAAAAATACAAGGACGCCATAGAGCGGCAAACGTAACCAGCCGAGTTGTTTATGCACGGGCATCTCCGAGCACTCGACGATTAACCCGTGCTTGAATGAAGAAAAGAGCACAGAGCATGACGACCATGGAAAGGGCCATAACCGAACCAAATGGCCAATCTCGTGCTTTTAAGAATTGATCTCTAATTAAATTACCGACCATGATGGTTTTACCGCCACCTAGTAATTCGGGAACAATAAAGTTTCCAACACTTGGAACAAAGACGAATATCGCTCCGATTAATACTCCTGGTAGTGCCAAGGGCAGTGTTACTTGTCTAAATGCTTGTGCAGGCGTTGCACCTAGATTTATTGCAGCCTCTTTCATTGCAGGGTCAATGCGCACAAGGGATGAATAAATAGGCAAAATCATCAGTGGGATATAGGCATAAAGAAGTCCTAAAACAATTGCACTTGGTTTATACAAAAGCTCGAGCGGCTCGCTAATAACGCCCATGTTGATCAAGCCTTTATTAAGAAAACCTTGCGTATTCAGCAAAACAATCCACGCATATGTGCGAATCAGAAAATTGGTCCAAAATGGTAAAACAATGAGTACCAGCATGATGTTCTGGCGATTTGTTGGCAGCTTTGTAATTGCGTAAGCCACAGGAAAGCCAATAAGGAAAGCTAAAAGAGTCGCTGTTGCAGCGATCAGAATTGATTTAACTAAAACACCTATATAGAGCGAATCAAGGGCCCGAGTGTAATTTTCGGTTGTAAAGATAAATTCGACTCCGCCATAAGTGCCGCGTGATAAGAAGGTGTAGGCAATGATGAATCCCAAGGGAATTAACATGAATGCGGTTATGTAGGTAAGACCTGGAACTAAGAAGATGGCGCGAGAAAGAAGAGCGCGACGCTTGATTGCGTCGCGCCCTTCTGACTTAACCGCTAGAGCCATTTAGTAATTTGTACTTATTTACTTGGCCGTTACTTCAGTGGCAATGCGTGTGTAAAGCGCAGAAGCCTTTCCGAGGTCAACTAGTGCTTCATTCTTCAAGAGTTCCGTTGGAGTAATACCCATATTTGGGAACCCTTCTACAAGTGCTGGCAATGACTTTTCCATTGCTGGCACGTTTGGAACCTTGTAAAGAATGTTGTCGACAACCCATGAGTGAACATCCTTATCAAGGATGTGGTTAAGGAATGCGTGTGCTGCTTCCTTATTCTTTGAAGTCTTCAGAACGACCATAACGTCAGTAAATAGATCTGAACCTTCTGTTGGAACAACGAACTTGATGTTCTTATTCTCGGCAATTCCATAGTTACACCAACCATCCCAGGCTTCCACCATTACGGCTTCACCAGAAACGAGGCGTGTATAGAAAGTTGTGTCATCGTATGCAAGAAGGTTTGACTTCGCCTTAACAAGCAGGTCTTTGACCTTGCCCATTTCAGCTTCGTCCTGAGTATTAGCTGAATACCCAAGTGCCTTCTGTGCTGGAAGCATTAACCAACGCTCAGTTGCAAGCATTGTTACTTTGCCCTTGTACTGTGGCTTAGGCATCAACAAATCATTCCAACTTGTTGGCTCGTTGCCCTTCATTAAGTCTGCGCGATAGCAAATACCTGTTGTACCCCATGAGTAAGGCATTGAGTACTTATTGCCTGGGTCATAAGCGAGTTTTGCAGCTTCTGGATAGAGGTTTGCTTCATTAGGAATAAGTGACTTATCCAAAGTTTCAATCAAACCTTGCGCAGCGAGTGCTTGTGCGAATTGACCAGAGACGAATGCAATGTCAATTCCAGAATCTCCACCTGCGGTGAGCTTGGCCATGATTTCTTCATTGGTTGCGTGGTTAGTAATTGTTACTTTTGTACCAAATTTTTCTTCAAACTTCGCAGGCAAATCTTCTGGGTTGTATGCAGCCCAGTTGCTGACAGTCAAAGTTTGCAAGCTGAGATCTGCATTTGGATCAAGTGCAGTCTCACCTGAATCTGAACTACTACAAGCAGATAGTGCTAGCACGAGGCCAGCAATAGCCGTTGTGGCTGCTGCTTTGCGTGAAATTCTCATGAAGTTCCTCTCAAGAAATGCACCCGCACTGGGCACACGAATTGCTCATAACACTAGAGAAAAACGCGCCAGTTTTCTAGAGCCGCCGCGAAAAAACCCTGCGTGGTTTACATCTTCGGCGCCGTGTTGTTGGATTAGCCCCATGACTTCGCAAAAATTAACCATCCTTTTCATGCCCGAGTCCGCCTATGGCCCAACCAACCAATGTGTTGGTATCGGGTATCGCCTTCTAAAAGCTGGGCATCGAGTCGTGTTCGCCGCCGAAGCTTCCTGGGAAGGTAAATTAAAAGCACTTGGCTTTGAAGAAGATCTAGTTAATTTAGCGCCACCGGCGCCTGCAGATTCTGATGCAGATCCTGGACAGTTTTGGACAGATTACATTCGCGATACTTCCCCAGAATTTCGCAAACCAACTATTGAACAACTAGAAACATTCATCAAACCAACCTGGCAAGCACTCATTGATGGCGCCATGTATTGCGAACCACAATTACGCGAGATTATTAAGCGCGTAAATCCTGATGTTATTGTTGAAGATAACGTTGTTACTTTTCCTGCCCTGCTAACAGCGGGCAAACCATTTGTGCGCATCGTCTCTTGCAATCCCCTTGAGGTAAAGGGTGCAAAGGTTGCTCCAACATATTCAGGGTATGCAGCCAATGATTCAAGCAATTGGGATACATACCGCGCTGAATATAAGCGCACTCATCACCAGATGTGGTCAGCGTTTAACGCCTGGGTGCAAGAGCAAGGCGCCCCTGCTCTACCAGAACTCGAATTCATTCACGATTCAAAAGATGCAAACTTGTATGTATTTCCAGAAGTTGCCGATTACATTAAAGATCGTCCACTTAATTCAACATGGACTCGCATTGATTCAAGCGTTCGCGAAACAGATGGCAAATATGACATTCCTGCAGAAGTTGCAAATCGTCCTGCAGATTCCAAACTCATCTACCTATCCCTCGGGTCTCTAGGTTCTGCCGACGTTGGACTCATGAACCGTTTAACAGAAGTATTAGGAAAGACCAAGCACCGCTACATCGTTAGCATGGGACCACAGCACGAGCAGATTAAATTAGCTGCAAATATGGTGGGCTCCCAATTCTTGCCGCAAATCAACATCATTCCTCAGGTCGATTTGGTCATTACTCACGGTGGAAACAACACAACCACTGAAGCGATGCACTATGGAAAACCAATGATTTTGCTTCCGCTCTTCTGGGATCAATATGACAATGCACAACGCATGCACGAGCTTGGCTTCGGTGTGCGCCTTGCAACCTACGCATTCACAGAAGCGCAAATGAATAGTGCTCTCGATTCACTCTTAAGCGATGAAGCACTAGGTAAGAAGATGCGCGAAAATGCTGCGCAGATTCAAAGCCGCGATGGTCTCGGTGTGGCATCTGCTCTCATTGAAAAAGTTGCACTCGCACACAAATCCAAATAGAAATGCATCTATCTAAGGCGCAGTGCCAAGCCCTGCTGCCGGCATCTCGCGCTGAGCAGGTTAATGGGTGCTCTGATGTTTCTATGGACTTTGCGATTTCTGACTCTGCAGGAGTACTTGTTTTCGAATCTGGAAACAAGAAATTTGTAGCTCCTTATGTGAAAAACAAAGAACTGCGACGAGCACAATCCACAGATGCGGTAACTGCACAATTATTGAGTAATCCTTTGCCCCACGGCTTGCGTTCAACAATGCAGGGTGGCTCTTATTCACATGAGCGATTCATTTCAGTAGATCAGAGCAATGAGTCTGTCGTTCTTGATGAATCAATCATCGTTAAATGGCAACTCACCGCACAGAATTCAGTAGGTGCACACAAAGAAGAAATTTTGACTGAAAATGGTTTTAAGTATCTTCCTGCGTTATTAGGCAATATTTATTGGGATGAAAAGCTATTAGCAAGTATCAATAAGTACATTCCTGGAACCAGCGATGGCTGGACATGGTGCGTGGAAAAGGCGAAAGAAAATGATCTAGGTCAGTGGCTAGATGACTTGGCGCACTTAACCAAAGAAATGCATCGCTGCCTTGAAGGATTAATACATGGTGATTTCCATGTTGGTCAAATACTAAAAAGTGCCCAGAACAATGATCTGTGGGTAATAGATTTTGAAGGCGACCCTCTTGCAGTTGCTGAAGAAGCCACTGATTCACTTCAAGACATTGCAAGTATGTGCGCTTCATTTTTCCATGTTGGCGCCGTTGCAATCAAATATGGCGCCAATCCAGAAATGATTAAAGAGTGGATAGTGCAAGCCGAAACAACCTTTTTGAAACAGTATTTCGATGGCAGCCAATTTGATATCACTGCGATACATACGCTGATGCGCACCCTTGAGAACAGGGAACTCAAGTACGCAGATAAATTCTTGCCACAATGGCGCTATGCACCTGAGTTTGCCATCACTTATATGAAAGAGTTGGACTATGGATCCAATTAAATTTGGCGAAGATTTAGCTCGCAAAGCAGATCTTGCCCACTCACTTGCTACACAAAAATTTGATTGGCCAGTGCTTTCAGGCCAGTCACTGGTGTTTATGGGTATGGGCTCTTCTGCATTTGCCGCGCAATCTATGGTTACCAAACTTCAAGCATGTGGCAGTAATGCAACCTTTACGCTTTCAAGTAATCCAACTCCCCCACAAGCCAATTCATCAAAAACTCTCATTGCTATTTCTGCCACAGGAAACTCTGTGGAAACAAATGCAGCATTTGATGCAGCAGAGGGATACAAAGAAAAAATCTGGCTAACTAATGGTGCGGCCCGCGGTTCTCGAAGCGTTGCAATGAAAGCGGGAGAAGAAAGTGGCGGCGTTGCATCCCTTTCCTATTTGGCCACACACGTCGCTTTACTGCGCTTATTTGAATCACTCGGTTGTATCTCTGGTTTAGAAAAATCAATAGATCTAGCCGCAGATGCAATCGCCGATATTTACTCTCGCAAAGAGATGTGGCTACCAGAATTGATCAACCATATTAAATCTCCAGCCGGTTCTTACTACATCGCAC
>JBIKPX010000094.1:0-3797 GCA_044357195.1 Candidatus Planktophila sp.
GCTAGTAAACCGTGGATCGAAATAATGACCCAAGAAACAGCGGTATATAAGGGGTTTAGGATAGAGCCCATAATTAGATTCCTACCTTCTGTGATTTCATAATTACATAATCAACGCCGCCATGTGACCATGGGTTACAACGCAACAACCGCCATGCGGCCATCACGACTCCCTTAAGTCCATATTCTTCTATCGCAGTTGCCGCATACGATGAACATGATGGGTAGTACTTACACCGTGGTCCAAAAGCTGGTGAGATCCACTTTTGATAAAAACGAATGAGTGCAACAAGTACGGTTCTCATTGGCTAGCCGCCTGGTTAGATTTTTTAATAAGGCGGCTAATAATTTCTGAGACCTCTATGTTGGTTTGTGCTTTTTCTGTTTTGCCGATTGCTCGTAATACAAAGAGTGATCCAGTTGGCAGGGCAGAGATATTCTGCGCGATCGCATGACGTGCTTTACGTGCGATACGGTGACGAAGCAC
Organism: Candidatus Planktophila sp.; assembly: GCA_044357195.1. Classification (GTDB taxonomy): domain Bacteria; phylum Actinomycetota; class Actinomycetes; order Nanopelagicales; family Nanopelagicaceae; genus Planktophila. The sequence continues at coordinate 487 of JBIKPX010000094.1, forward strand.
AGATCCTCCAACGCTTTTGCTAATAATTAATCCAGCTTTGGGACTTTCATTAGTACCTGTGAGATAGAGGTATCCAACAAAAAATTCAGTTGCTGCGCGGTGACCGCTTTTGGTCGTACGAGCAAAATCTGAGCTTTCTGTTAAACGCGCGCTTTTAGTAAGCACAAAGTTCTTCGAACTCGATTAAGCCGAAAGTCGTACGCGACCTTTAGCGCGGCGAGCAGCGAGCACAGCGCGACCTGCACGTGTAGCCATGCGAGCGCGGAAGCCATGCTTCTTTGCACGACGGCGCGTATTAGGCTGGAAAGTGCGCTTAGTCATTTCGAACTCCTTCTGATCAAACAAATCTAAATCGGGGCCATAAATGCGGGGGAAGTGCGGTAAGAGGGGTAACGGTAGAGGTCTGGGGATAACGCGGTCAAACCGGCCTAGAGGGGTCATTTCCAGGTTGAGAGTTGTGGATAACTAGTTGCGCTTTTGGCCAAATGGCTCTACTTTTCGCTCTCCTCCACAGGTTATGGGCCCCTAAAAAGGCTCAACCCGCGGTTTAGGACACAGCCTGTGGATAACCATGTGGATAAGTGCTTTTTGAAGAAAAGGTGAAAAATGGCCGTTGTTGAGATGGAACTAACCGATCTCTGGGGCCGTGTAATCGACGTAGTTGCAGCAGATGCGCCACAACACCGCGCATTTCTCTCACTAACAAAACCACTTGGTCTACTTCAAAGCGATGGAACAACAAATTTATTAGTTGCAGCTCCCAATGCTTTTGCAAAAGATGTTTTAGAGACTCGCCTTCGCGCATTAGTTAGTGAAGTGCTCACTCGTGAACTTGGTGAAAAGACAAATATCGCAGTAACAATCGATGAGACTTTAGAAGCAACTGATCTTCCTGCACCGGATGTTGATATTGAAATCGTTCCAGCTCGCGCCGGCACAGGCCGAGACGATGTGGCGACACAGAGTTCATCTAAGAACGCAGAGTCTTCACAATTAAACCCTCGTTATATTTTTGAAACTTTTGTTATCGGTGCATCAAATCGTTTTGCTCACGCAGCAGCTGTGGCTGTGGCCGAAGCTCCAGCAAAGGCATACAACCCGCTCTTCATTTACGGTGAGTCAGGCCTTGGAAAAACCCACTTATTACACGCTATTGGGGCCTATGCAAAAGAGCTCTATGGCCACGTGCGTGTGCGATATGTATCTAGTGAAGAGTTCACAAATGACTTTATTAACTCGATTCGCGATGACAAGGCCTCTGTTTTCCAACGCCGTTATCGCGACCTAGATATTTTGCTTGTCGATGATATTCAATTTTTAGAAAATAAAGAGCGCACCCAGGAAGAGTTCTTCCATACATTTAACACTTTATATAACGCTAATAAGCAAATCATTATTTCTAGCGACCGTCCGCCAAAGCAATTAACAACCTTGGAAGATCGTCTGCGCTCCCGATTTGAGTGGGGTTTGATTACCGACATTCAACCTCCTGAATTAGAAACTCGTATTGCAATTCTTCGCAAGAAAGCTGCGCAAGATAAATTAAACGCGCCCGATGATGTTCTTGAATACATCGCTTCAAAGATTTCAACAAACATTCGCGAACTAGAGGGCGCACTAATCCGCGTTACAGCTTTTGCTAGTTTGAACCGACAGGGCGTTGACCTTGGTTTGGCTGAAATTGTTTTAAAAGATTTGATTCCAAATGACGCATCCTCTGAAGTAACGGCTGCAACGATCATGGCTCAAACAGCTTCCTACTTCAGCCTCACAATCGATGACCTTTGTGGCACCTCTCGCTCTCGAGTATTAGTAAATGCTCGCCAGATCGCGATGTATTTGTGCCGCGAATTAACTGAACTCTCTTTGCCAAAAATTGGCCAGACCTTCGGCGGCCGTGATCACACAACAGTGATGCACGCCGATCGTAAGATTCGCCAACTGATGGCAGAGCGTCGTTCTATCTATAACCAGGTGACAGAGCTGACAAATAGAATTAAGCAGCAGGCACGAGCGTAAAAAGTCCTAATTTTCCTATTTAGGGGTGTTTACCCCCAGTATGGGGAAAACTTGTGGATAACTGTGGAGATCTCACCGATTTCTGTGGATAACCATCGAGTTAAACGAGTGGTGAGTTATGGAAAGGAGTTGTGTAATGAAGTTAGCGCGCGTTACACACAGCTTCGCCCACAAAAAAAGTGGAGAAGTTAAAGGCTCTGAACTGGGCTTTCACTCTTTACCCACAGATATCGCGCTAGTTACTACTACTACCTTTATATATACAAATGTCTCCGGAAGAGAACTTACACACAACCAGATGGAAAGAGGTGCGGCGTGAAATTCACCGTCGAACAATCAGCATTAGCAGATGGCGTTAACTGGGTATCGCGTTCTTTATCCACGCGCCCAATTATGACCGCACTGCTTGGAATAGTCATCGACGCAAGTGGTGATGAAGTATTTCTATCTGGATCAGATTTAGAGACATCTAGCAAAGCGCATTTCGCGGCCGACATTAAAGAAAAAGGAAAAGTACTTGTTCCAGGAAGATTGTTAGCTGAAATCACTCGCTCACTTCCAAATAAACCTATTTCAATCTCACTAGATGGCTCACGCGTATTAGTGACATCCGGGTCGGCAAAGTTCACACTTCCAACGCTCTCCCTTACTGATTATCCAAACCTTCCAGAGCTACCAGAGCCAACAGGTGTTATAGCAAGTGACACATTTGCAAACGCTGTAGCGCAAGTTGCAATTGCTGCAGGCCGCGATGATTCACTACCAACACTTACTGGCGTGCACATTGAAGTAAATGAAAACACTGTGACGCTAGCCGCAACAGATCGCTACCGCCTAGCTGTGCGCGAAATTCAATGGTCACCATCGCAACCAGGTGTTTCAACAACAGCGCTGTTGCGCGCTCGCACGATTGCAGATGCAGCCAAATCATTAGTTGGCGCGAAAAATGTTTCCGTCTCCCTCGCCCCAAGTGCCAGCAACGATCGCCTCGCAGGTTTTTCTGGAGATGGTAAAACAATGACATCGCGTATGTTGGATGGAACATTTCCACCATATCGCCACTTGCTTCCTCAGGACATAACAAGCACAGCAGTTATTGAAGTTGCACCCTTTTTAGACTCTGTACGCCGTGTTGCACTTGTGACAGATAAAACCGTTCCATTGCGTCTTGAGTTCGCAAACGCACAACTATCTCTTGAAGCAGGTGCGGGCGAAGATGCGCAAGCAACTGAAGTTCTAGATATTTTATTAACTGGTGAGCCAATTTCAATTGCGTTTAACCCAACATATTT
>JBIKPX010000093.1:0-3797 GCA_044357195.1 Candidatus Planktophila sp.
GGGATCGAACCGGCATGGCCAGCTTGGAAGGCTGGGGCTCTACCATTGAGCTACACCCGCATTTTTGATGCAGTTCTTGTGCTGGGCTTAGATTACCTCTGCCGCAGTACGGTTACCGAATCGGGGCTAACGTTATCGCCTCGGTTAGCGATGGTGAAAATCTCCTCTAGACTCACCACTTGCGCCTCGGGGCGTAGCGTAGTGGCTAGCGCGCCTGCTTTGGGAGCAGGAGATCGGGAGTTCGAATCTCCCCGCCCCGACCATAACTTTTAAATTAATACTTATATAAAAGGAGTACTTCGTGAAGAGCACGGTAGAAACACTTTCTCCAACCCGTGTTCGTTTAGATATCGAAGTTCCATACTCAGAGCTGACTCAACATGTTTCTGATGCATATAAGAAAGTAGCATCACAAGTAAATATTCCTGGGTTCCGTAAAGGAAAAATTCCGGCATCAATGATTGATCAGCGCGTGGGTCGTGGAACTGTCATGGATGAAGCAATTAACTCAGCACTTCCAGAGTTCTATAGCAAAGCAGCTCGTGAGCACACAGTCCTTGTCATTGGTCGTCCAACCGTTGATGTCAAAGAGTTTGTAGATAACGAGAAGTTAGTTTTCACTGTTGAAGTAGATGTGCGGCCAGAAGTGAAGTTGCCTGATTTTTCTAAGATTGAAATCAAGGTCGATGATGTTGTTATCACCGATACAGACATCACCGAGCAGGTGGACGAGCTCCGCGCTCGCTTTGGCACTTTAAATACAGTGGAGCGCGCAATCAAAAGCGGTGATTTCCCAACGCTAGATCTTTCAGCTCGCATCAATGGCGAAGAAGTAGATGGCGGTCAGGCATCTGATATTTCATATGAAGTTGGTTCTAATCGAATGATCGATGGACTAGATGAAGCACTCGTTGGAATGAGCGCGGGGGATAAGAAAGATTTTGAAACACAATTAGTCGGACAAGCAGATGGTGAAAAAGGCGTTGTTGAAGTTGTAGTCAAAGTTGTTAAAGAGCGCGAATTGCCAGCGATGGATGATGCCTTTGCAAAGCTGGCATCAGAGTTTGATACGTTGGCAGAGCTCAAAGCAGATTTTGCTACACGTCTAGAGCGCGTGAAGAAGATGGAACAGGGCGCACAGGCACGCGATTTGCTCGTTGAAAAATTACTCGCAGAAACAGAGATTCCAGTTCCTGATCTTCTAGTCGATGAAGAAGTAAATGAACACCTCTCTGGTGAAGGTCGCCTAGAAGATGCAGAGCACCGCGCAGAAGTAGATGGACAAGTTCGTTCATCACTGAAATCAGATTTCTTACTCGATGCAATCGTGAAGGCAGAAGAAGTACAGGTCACAGAGGTAGAACTGACTGAGTACTTAGTTCGCACATCACAGCGTTATGGAATGGCCCCAGAACAATTTGCGCAAGAGTTGCAAAAGGCTGGGCAGATTCAACAACTCGTTGCAGAAGTTGCTCGCGCTAAAGCACTTGCTGGCGTTCTCTCTCGCATCTCCATTAAAGATGCATCGGGCGCGGCAATTGATCTAGAAGCCCTTGCTCCAAAGCCAGCACCTGCAGTCGAATAATCTCTGCGCTCTGAGCGAACATGAGCGCTTTCACGCTCCTTATTGTAGTAATTGGGAAGAATTTTTGTGCTGACATTGTTAGGGTCACTACAGGAGAAATAAATATCAGGAGGATCTCACGTGGAGCACATGAAGCCGCAGACACCGCAGGTAGTTGCGCAAGCATCACCAGCATCAATGGGTGGACTAGATGAACAGGTTTACAGTCGTTTGCTCCGTGAGCGAATTATTTTTCTAGCAGGCCAAGTTGAAGACAACATGGCAAATGCTATTTGCGCACAGATTCTCTTACTTGCCGCAGAAGATACAGAAAAAGACATTTATCTTTACATAAATTCACCAGGTGGATCCATCACAGCAGGTATGGCCATTTATGACACGATGCAATTTGTGAAAAATGATGTTGCAACTGTTGCCATGGGAATGGCTGCATCAATGGGTCAATTCTTGCTTACAGCAGGTGCTCCAGGAAAACGTTACGCACTTCCAAATGCACGCATCTTGATGCACCAACCACTCGGTGGCATCGGTGGAACTGCTACAGATATTCGTATTCAGGCTGAGAACATGGCAGCAATTAAGAAGAAGATGGCAGAACTCATTGCTCATCACACTGGTCAAAGCGTTGAAAAAATTACTGCAGATTCAGATCGTGACCGCTGGTTTACAGCAGAGGAAGCCAAGGAATATGGCTTTGTGGATCAGATTGCACAATCAGAAGGTCAAGTTTCCGGCAATGCAGGAAAGGCTAAATAATGAATAACATTCCAGAGATTACAAATCGCTATGTTCTTCCAACAATCGAAGAAAAAACTGCCTATGGATTCAAGCGTTTAGATCCATATACAAAGTTATTCGAAGAGCGCATTATTTTCCTTGGCCAACCAATTGATGACACTGTTGCAAACGATGTTATGGCGCAGTTGCTCACTCTTGAATCAATGGATCCAGATCGCGACATCATGATTTACATCAACTCACCTGGTGGTTCATTCACAGCGTTGACAGCAATTTATGACACGATGCAATTTGTACGACCAGATGTCATGACAATTTGTCTTGGTCAAGCAGCATCGGCTGCAGCTGTCTTGCTTGCAGGAGGCGCAAAAGGCAAGCGCTATGCACTCGAAAATTCACGAATCATGATTCATCAACCATCTTCTGAAGGTGGCGGACAAGCATCTGATATCGAAATTCAAGCTCGCGAAATTCTGCGCATGCGCACACTTCTGGAAGAGTTAATCTCTCGTCACTCAACTCGCTCACCTGCAGAAATTGCAGCAGATATCGAACGTGACAAGATTCTTACATCAGCAGAAGCAGTCGAGTACGGACTCATCGATCAGGTTCTAGCCAGTCGTAAAGCAAAGGCTAAGTAAGAACTTTTTCGCTTAATTATTCTCTCGGCGAACAAAGTAGGCCTTCTTTATCCCGCGTATTCACACGCCTTCAATCTATTCTTATCTCTTAGACGTTCCCAGAAATTTCCCCCATTGGGAACAAAGGAGTGAAATGACACGCATCGGCGAGACTAGCGATCTGCTGAAATGTTCCTTCTGCGGTAAAACTCAGAAGCAAGTGAAGAAATTAATTGCCGGCCCAGGTGTTTACATCTGCGATGAGTGCATCGAACTCTGTAATGAAATCATTATCGAAGAGCTTGCAGAAGCAGGAACCCTCGGACTTACCGAATTACCAAAGCCTGCTGAAATTTTTGAATTCTTAGATCAATATGTCATTGGACAAGATCGTGCGAAGAAATCACTTTCAGTTGCTGTCTATAACCATTACAAGCGCGTTCAATCAGGGGATTCAAAGCGCGAAGATTCTATTGAATTAGCAAAGAGCAATATTTTACTCCTTGGCCCAACAGGTTGCGGCAAAACTCTTATGGCACAAACTCTTGCTCGCATGCTCAATGTGCCATTTGCAATTGCTGATGCAACTGCTTTAACAGAAGCAGGCTATGTCGGAGAAGATGTTGAAAACATTTTGCTTAAGCTTTTGCAAGCAGCAGATTACGATGTGAAAAAGGCTGAAACAGGAATTATCTACATCGATGAAATCGATAAGGTTGCGCGCAAATCTGAAAATCCATCTATTACTCGCGACGTTTCTGGTGAAGGTGTTCAGCAAGCACTTCTAAAAATTCTAGAAGGAACTGTTGCATCCGTTCCGCCACAAGGTGGACGCAAGCACCCACATCAAGAAT
>JBIKPX010000095.1:0-3727 GCA_044357195.1 Candidatus Planktophila sp.
ATTGAGGATCTAGCTCAGCTAATTCACGATCTTAAGAATGCAAATAAGGATGCACGTATTCACGTCAAGCTCGTTGCCGAAGTTGGAGTTGGAACCGTTGCTGCAGGTGTGAGCAAGGCACATGCTGATGTAGTTCTAATTTCTGGCCATGATGGTGGAACTGGTGCCTCGCCACTGACATCACTTAAGCATGCGGGTGCACCATGGGAACTTGGGTTAGCTGAGACTCAACAAACTTTATTGCTTAACGGATTGCGCGATCGAATTGTTGTTCAAACTGATGGTCAGTTAAAAACTGGTCGAGATGTTGTAATTGCAGCCCTGTTAGGCGCAGAAGAGTTTGGCTTTGCAACAGCGCCCTTGGTTGTATCTGGTTGCGTGATGATGCGCGTCTGTCATTTAGATACATGCCCAGTTGGTGTTGCAACACAAAATCCTGAACTGCGTAAGCGCTTTACGGGCAAACCAGAATTTGTTGAAACATTCTTTGAATACATTGCCGAAGAAGTTCGAGAACTTCTTGCTCAACTCGGTTTTAAAACTCTCCAGGAAGTGATTGGCCACGTGGAGTACTTAGATACTCGAGACGCCGTTAATTACTGGAAGGCACATGGATTAGATCTTGCACCTCTTCTAATGCGCCCAGATGTTGATAGCGCCCTGCACCGCACAACTACTCAAGATCACGGTTTAGTAAATGCCCTAGATAACAAACTCATTGAATTATCTGCGCCCGCTTTGAAATCTAAAGAGCCTGTTCGAATTGATTTGCCAATTCGAAATGTAAATCGAACAGTGGGAACAATGCTTGGTTCACAAATTACTCACACATTTGGTGCCGAAGGATTAGATCCAGACACCATAGATGTCACATTGCACGGTTCATCAGGTCAGTCATTGGCTGCATTTATTCCACGCGGTTTAACAATTCGACTCTATGGTGATGCCAATGATTACGTTGCAAAGGGCATTTCTGGGGGACGAGTGATTGTTCGCCCAGATGAGAAAGCAAAATTCGCATCAAATGAGAACGTGATTGCTGGAAACGTTATTGGATACGGCGCAACATCTGGTGAGATCTTGATTCGCGGAATGGTTGGTGAAAGATTCTGCGTCCGAAATTCAGGTGCCATCGCAGTTGTTGAAGGTGTTGGCGATCATGGATGTGAATACATGACAGGTGGCACAGTTGTAGTCCTTGGTCGCACCGGTCGAAATTTTGCAGCGGGCATGTCTGGGGGACGAGCATTTGTTTTAGATTTGATTGAATCTCAAGTTAATCAAGAGATGGTGGATATCTTCGCTGTTCCAAATGATCAAAAAGAGATGTTGCGATCATTGATTTCTTCCTTTGAAGTTGAGACAGGATCTGTTGTTGCCCACGATTTACTTGCCAACTGGGATAAATCACTGTCTCGTATTTCACTAGTTATGCCACGAGATTATGCGCGAGTATTAAATGCAATTGAGAAAGCCAATCGTGAGGGTTTACCAGTTGATCAATATGTAATGGAGGTGGCCGCTCTTGGCTGATCCAAAGGGATTTTTATCTACTCCACGTGAGCTGCCTAAACGTCGACCAGTAGATGTTCGCATTAAAGACTGGAACGAAGTGTATGAACCACAGAGTTTTGAGCACCTACAAAAACAAGCAGGTCGTTGCATGGATTGCGGAATTCCTTTTTGTCATCAGGGATGCCCGCTTGGAAATCTAATCCCTGAGTGGAATGACTTGCTCTGGCGAGGCGATAAAGAAGGTGCAATTGATCGACTACATGCCACAAATAACTTCCCAGAATTCACAGGTCGCTTATGCCCGGCGCCATGTGAGACGGCGTGTGTTGTCGCAATTAATGCGGATGCTGTAACTATTAAACAAGTAGAGCTTCGCACAATTGAAGAAGCTTTCGGCGCTGGCAATGTTAAACCTTTGCCACCAGATCGTTTATCAGGCAAAACTGTTGCAGTAGTTGGTTCAGGTCCTGCCGGATTAGCAGTTGCCCAACAACTCACTCGCGCCGGACATACTGTGGCTGTTTTTGAACGCGGTGCAAAAATTGGCGGCTTACTTCGTTATGGAATCCCAGAGTTTAAAATGGAAAAGCACATTGTGGACCGCCGTCTGGTGCAGATGGAAAAAGAGGGAACTCGTTTTAGACCCGGAGTAAATGTTGGCGTTGACTTAACTGGCGCGCAACTTCGTTCTCGTTATGACGCAGTTGTATTGGCAGTTGGTGCGACACAATGGCGAGAGTTAGATATTCCAGGACGCGCATTTAAAGGCGTCTATCAAGCGATGGAGTATTTGCCGTGGGGTAATCAAGAGGCACTTGGTGAGATTACAAAGCGTCCAATAGATGTTGAAGGCAAAGATGTAATTATTTTAGGTGGCGGCGATACAGGCGCCGATTGTCTTGGAACTGCTATTCGCCAAGGTGCTAAATCTGTGACGCAATTAGAGATCATGGCCCGTCCCAGCGATGAACGACCAACAAATGCTCCATGGCCAACGTATCCAATGGTTTTTAGAGTTTCTAGTGCACATGAAGAATCAGATAACCGGATTTTTTCAGTGAGCACAGAAGAGTTTTTAGGAGATGCTGATGGAAATCTACGCGCGCTCAAGTTAGTTGAAACACAATTTGTTGATGGAAAGTTCGCACCAGTTCCGGGAACAGAACGAGAAATTCCAGCACAATTTGCATTCCTTGCAATGGGATTTACAGGACCTGAAAAGAATCTATTGCTCACACAATTAGAAGTTGAACTAGATGATCGTGGAAACATTAAGCGCGATGCCAACTTTCAATCAACTTCTGAAGGTGTTTTTGTCGCCGGAGATGCAGGACGCGGACAATCCCTGATTGTTTGGGCTATTGCAGAAGGACGAAGCGCTGCAGCTGCTGTGGACTCCTATCTAACAGATGAGAAATCTCAGTTACATGCACCAATTCTCACAACAGACCGTTCGCTAGTTTTGTAGATAGAGTAAGCACATGCGCCGCGCGAAAATTGTTTGCACCATGGGACCAGCCGTTGAGGCCGATGGCAAAGTTGAGCAGTTAATCGCAGCTGGTATGAACATGGCTCGCTTAAATCTTTCACACGGAACTTATGTCGAACACCAGAGCAGACTCGATGCTGTACGAAGCGCGGCAAAAAAAGCTGGCGTACCTGTTGCAATCCTCGTTGATTTACAGGGTCCAAAAATTAGATTGGCTCGATTCGCTAGCGGCCCACATGATTTGGCACGAGGTGATGTATTTACAATTACTACAGATGAGATTGAAGGAACAAAAGATCGGGTAGGCACCACCTATAAAGGTTTACCGGGGGATTGCAAGCCTGGTGATCGAATTTTAATCGATGATGGGAAAGTAACTGTAGAAGTAACTTCAGTGACAAAAACTGATGTCATAACAAAAGTTATTGAGCCAGGAGCTGTCAGCAATAACAAGGGCATCAATCTGCCTGGCGTTGCGGTTTCAGTGCCCGCCCTCTCAGAAAAAGATATCGATGATTTGCGTTGGGGATTAAAGGCCGGAGCAGATTTTATTGCGCTCTCATTTGTGCGAAGCGCAGATGATATTAAGGATGTTCATCGCATTATGGATGAAGAAGGAATTCACGTTCCAGTTATTGCAAAGATTGAAAAGCCTCAAGCATTAGCAAATTTGCCAGGAATTGTTGCCGCCTTTGATGGCATCATGGTTGCTCGCGGTGATCT
>JBIKPX010000096.1:0-3724 GCA_044357195.1 Candidatus Planktophila sp.
ATCAACAAAACCGGCAATAGTTTTATGTTGGACACCACGTAGCCCTGAATCAATGACAACACTTGAAATCCTGGGTCAACTGGAATCAGAGAGCAATGGTGCATGGCGACTTGGTAATGTAAATATTGATGAACAACCAGAGGTTGCAAAGGCTCTGCAAACCAAAAATGTGCCATATGCCGTGGCATTTGTTGCAGGGCAATTAGTACCACTCTTTGAGCAACCATATGCAAAAGAACAAATCGCACTAGTGATAAATAAAGTTCTGGAGTTATCGGCTCAACAAGGAGTCGGTGCGCCACCTGCTGAGGTCATTGAACCTGAAGAGGAAGAAGCGCTCAAAGCACTTGAAACCGGAGATTTCACAACCGCACAAGCTGCCTATAAAAAATTACTTGCTCGTAAGCCAAATGATTCATTTGCAAAATTAGGTCTGGCTCAAACTGAGTTATTTATCCGAACAGATGGATTAAATCCAGAGACCACAAAGGCTGCAGCGCAGAGTGATCCACAAAATGTTGCTGCTGCTATGGCGTGCGCAGATATTGAAATCATTAGCGGTGAAGTCCAACCAGCATTTGATCGCTTATTGCACTGTGTTAGAAATTGTTCAGCTGATGAAAAGAAGATGGCCAAAGATCACTTACTCGCACTCTTTGCGCTAGTAGATCCTTCAGATCCACGTTTAATCAAAGCTCGTAGCGATTTAGCTAACGCGCTATTTTAAGAATCAGCCAGAACCTTCTGTATTGCCAGCGTCGGCGGCGCGCACATCATTGATCTGATACTTATCAATTGCTTCTTGAATCAGCTTTGGCTTAATTTCACCTTGGGCAGCTAATTGCTGAAGTGCTGAGACAACGATTGATTCGGCATCAACTTTGAAGTGACGACGCAGCGCACCACGTGTATCTGATAAACCAAATCCATCTGTTCCTAGTGCTGCAAAAGGTTGTGTGACCCATGGGGCGACTTGATCCTGCACAGCGCGCATAAAATCTGATACAGCAATTACTGGACCCTTTGCACCATTTAGTTTTTGTGTGATGTATGCGATTTGTTGATCTTGTGGATTAAGCATGTTGTGACGATCAACTGAAAGACCATCTCTACGTAGTTCATTCCATGAAGTAACAGACCAGACAGTGGCTGCAACATCAAAATCTTCTGCCAATAACTTCTGTGCTTTAAGTGCCCAGTTCACTCCCACACCAGATGCCAAGAGTTGAACGTTTTTCTTACTCTTTATAGTCGCTGGTGCATAGAGATAAATACCGCGTAAGAGTCCATCAACATCGAGATTTTCTGGTTCTGCTGGTTGAACGTATGGCTCGTTATAAACAGTGAGGTAATAGAAAATGTTCTCTGAATTTGGTCCATACATACGACGCAAACCATCTTTAACAATATGGCCGAGTTCGAAGGCAAATGCTGGATCATATGAAACAACTGCTGGGTTAGTGGCAGCTAATAAATGTGAGTGACCATCTTCGTGCTGCAAGCCTTCGCCATTGAGAGTTGTGCGACCTGCTGTTGCTCCAACTACGAAACCACGTACTAGTTGATCAGCTGCTGCCCAGAACGCATCTCCTGTGCGCTGGAAACCAAACATTGAGTAGAAGATATAAATAGGAATCATCGGTTCATCATGTGTTGAATAGGAAGAACCAACAGCTGTAAAGGATGCAACAGAGCCTGCTTCGTTAATTCCTTCGTGAAGAATTACTCCTTCAGTTGATTCCTTATAAGAAAGCATGAGTTCACGGTCAACCGACATGTACTTCTGACCATTTGGTGAATAAATCTTTAGAGTTGGAAAGAGTGAATCCAAACCAAATGTGCGTGCTTCATCAGGAATAATTGGCACAAGACGTGAACCAAGACCTGGATCTTTAATGAGATCTTTGAGCATGCGAACAAATGCCATAGTTGTTGCAATCTCTTGCTGACCAGAACCGCGCTTTACTGATTCATATGCAGAGTCATCTGGTTGCGTAAGTGGCTTAGAAACGCTGCGGCGACGAGGAATTGATCCACCGAGTACTTGGCGACGCTCTGCTAAGTATTTTGCTTCTGGAGAATCTGCTGGTGGACGGTAATAAGAAGGTAAATACGCATCTAGTTTGTCATCTGCTAACGGAATCTGCAGACGATCACGGAATTGCAAAATATCTTCCTTAGTCATCTTCTTCATCTGGTGCGTTGAGTTACGGCCCTCGAAGTGTGAACCAAGTGTCCAACCCTTAATTGTTTTAGCCAGAATGACGGTTGGACGACCATTGTCTTGAACTGCTGCTGTGTAGGCAGCGAAGAGTTTGCGGTAATCATGTCCACCACGTTGTAATCCCCAAATTTGATCATCGCTCCAATTAGAAACCATTGCAGCTGTGCGAGGATCGCGACCGAAGAAGTGCTCACGGATGAATGCACCATTTTCTGCCTTAAATGTCTGATAGTCACCATCAAGAGTTGTGTTCATGATGTTTACAAGTGCGCCTTCACGATCTTGGGCAAGAAGTGGATCCCAACCGCGACCCCAAATAACTTTTATAACATTCCAGCCAGCGCCACCGAATACAGATTCGAGCTCTTGAATAATCTTGCCATTACCGCGCACAGGACCGTCTAGACGTTGCAAGTTACAGTTAACAACGAATGTGAGGTTATCTAACTTCTCACGAGTTGCTAATCCAATTGCGCCCAGAGTATCTACTTCATCAACTTCGCCATCTCCAAGGAATGCCCAGACACGTTGATCTGATGTGTCTTTAATTCCGCGGTTATGTAAGTAACGATTAAAGCGTGCTTGATAAATTGCATTGATTGGACCAATACCCATAGACACAGTTGGGAATTGCCAAAAATCTGGCATCAAACGTGGATGTGGGTATGAAGATAGTCCACCTGCAGGATGTGAAAGTTCTTGGCGGAATCCATCTAACTGATCTTCGCTAAAGCGTCCTTCAAGAAATGCGCGCGCATACATTCCAGGAGATGCGTGACCTTGGAAGAAAATTTGATCTCCACCACCTGGGTGATCTTGTCCGCGGAAGAAGTGGTTAAAGCCAACTTCATATAAAGACGCAGAGGATGCGTATGTTGAAATATGTCCGCCGACTCCAACACCGGGACGCTGTGCGCGATGAACCAACATCGCTGCGTTCCAACGATTAAATTGACGAATGCGTTTTTCTAGCGCTTCATCTCCAGGAAACTCTGGTTCGTGTGATGGAGAAATAGAGTTGATGTAATCAGTTGTGCGAAGAGCGGAAAGTGGAACGCCATTTTCACGTGCATGCTTTAATAAATTAAGCATTAAGTAACGAGCGCGTACCGGTCCTGCATGCTTGAGGGCTTGATCAAAGGATGCTTGCCATTCGGCGGTTTCACTTGGGTCTGTATCCACCAGCTGTTCGATGATCTGGTCGGGCGCCTCAAATGTTTCGCTCATAGACGTATTCTCCACGTACTGGGCAGTTAGTGGAAATTGAAGCAATGAATAGCAGGAAAACACTTGCGCTCGCGCCAATCATTGTGTGGACTTAGCCTGTGCCAAGCAGACTGGGATTAGCCCAAGGCGACCTTGTACTAGAGGTTGGCTATGACGATGAGTGTGATGACGAACTCCGCCAATCTCTTAAAGTGATTACTGGAACAGATTTCTTAAGCAGTGATATTCATGAAGTTGTCGATGCGGTAATTTTGTGGTGGCGAGATGGCGATG
>JBIKPX010000098.1:0-3717 GCA_044357195.1 Candidatus Planktophila sp.
GACCAGTTGGTTACGCATTTGCGATCATGCACTTGTTAACACACGGATTCTTCAAGGCTGGAATGTTCCTTGGTGCAGGCTCTGTTATGCACGGAACTGGCGATGAAGTAAATATGAGAAAGTTCGGCGGCATCAGGCACTTCATGCCAGTTACATTTGCAACCTTTGGTCTTGGATACTTAGCAATTTTGGGTGTTCCACCTTTTGCTGGCTTCTATTCCAAAGATAAAATTATTGAAACAGCGTTCTATGCCGGCGGAATAAAGGGAATCCTTATTGGTTCCGTTGCACTCTTTGGTGCAGCCCTTACAGCGTTTTATATGTCTCGCGTAATGATTCTTACATTTGCCGGAACACCGCGCTATGACATCAATCATCCACCTCATGAATCATCCTTTTTAATGTTGCTTCCAATGGGCATTCTTGCAATTGGTTCTGTTACATCAGGATTCTTACTCGCACGTGGTGAAGCTTTGGTTCATTGGCTTGAACCACTCTTTGAAGCCCACGAAGGTCACGGGCCAGAAATCTTGCCACCGGTTGTGATTTCATTGATGGCACTTACTGTCGTCATCATTGGCGCAGCACTTGCTTGGTTTAAATATGGTCGTGGAACGGTTGCAGATACTGCGCCAACAGATGTTTCGATCTTCACGCGAATCGCACGTCGTGATTTATTACAAGATGATTTCAATGAAAGCGTATTCATGCGTCCCGGACAGGCGCTTACACGCCTACTCGTTAAGACTGATGATGTTGTAGTCGATGGAACTGTGCGTGGGGTTGCAGCAGCAGCTCTTGCTTCAGGTAATTCACTTCGTTCAACCCAAACCGGTTTTGTTCGTAGCTATGCAGCCTTAATTGTGATTGGCGCAATTGTATTAATTGCTGCAATTTGGGCGGTGACGCTATGAACTACTTAACGTTGATTATGGCAATACCGCTAGTTGGAGCCGCATTAATTGCCACTTTGCCACAAGCAAAGTCTTTACTCGCAAAGCAATTTGCTTTGGGCACAACTCTTGTTGCAGCAGTTGCCACTATTTTGATGACGGTTAATTTTGAGCGAGCCAATACTGATCTTCAGTTTGTTGAAAGCTATGATTGGATCAAGTCCTTTGGTATTAAGTACGCAGTTGGTGTGGATGGAATTGCACTTGTTCTTATTCTTATGACCGCGTTGCTAACGCCAATAGTCGTGCTTGCGGGCTGGAATGAATCAGATAACGGGCGCTGGAGCACAAAGACTTTCTACATCTTGATTTTGGTTCTACAGACAATGTCATTTGGCGTATTTGCAGCAACAGATGTATTCCTCTTCTATGTCTTCTTTGAAGCGATGCTGGTCCCTGTGTACTTCCTTATTGGTGGATACGGAAGCGGAGAACGCACCGCAGCTGCTGTGAAATTCTTGCTCTATTCACTCTTCGGCGGATTACTGATGCTCGCATCAATAATTGGCTTATACGTTCTCTCAGGCGAACAAGGTGGGCACACATTTAACATTGCAGCTCTTTCTCAACTTGAAATGAGTTCGACAACACAAAACTTCTTATTCCTTGGCTTCTTCATCGCCTTTGCAATTAAAGCTCCGTTGTTCCCATTTCACACATGGCTACCAGATGCTGCAAAGTCAGCAACGCCTGGAACATCTGTACTTCTCTTAGGAGTTCTAGACAAAGTTGGAACCTTCGGAATGATTCGCTATTGCTTAGCGCTATTTCCTGAAGCCACGAAAACTTTCACACCTTTGATCATCACACTTTCGGTGATTTCAATTGTCTATGGAGCATTCCTTGCTATTGGAGCTAAAGACATCAAACGTTTGATTGCATATACATCTATTTCTCACTTTGGTTTCATCACACTTGGTATTTTTGCAATGACAACCCAAGGTCATAGTGGTGCGACTTTGTATATGTTTAATCACGGTTTCTCAACGGCTGCACTATTCCTAGTTGCCGGCTGGATGATTTCTCGTCGCGGATCTTCAACTATTGCTGACTTTGGTGGATTGCAACGAGTGACACCAGTAATGGCATGGTCATTCTTTATCGCAGGTATGTCGAGCTTGGCTCTGCCAGGGCTCTCAAGTTTTGTCAGCGAATTTTTAGTTCTTGTTGGAACTTTCACCCGCTATCCAGTGGCAGCAGTGATTGCAACATTTGGAATTGTTTTAGCTGCCCTCTATGTCTTGATTCCCGTGCAACGTGCATTGCATGGACCAACGACTCCAGGAAATGAAAATCTTGCTGATTTAAATATTCGTGAAAAGTTAGCCATTGCACCTGTCATTGCCGTAATAGTTTTCCTTGGTTTCTACCCAGCTCCAGCGCTAAACATTATTAACCCTGCAGCAGCTCATGTACTCTCACAAATAGGTTTTACAGATCCAGCACCTACATTTGGAGGCAAATAAATGAGTGAATTTATCTCACCAACGCTTTCATACTCACTGCTCTCTCCAATGTTGGTTGTTTTTGCCGGAGCAATCATCGGTGTATTAATCGAAGCTTTTGCATCTAAATCAGTACGACCTATCGCTCAAGTCAGCGTCACTCTTGGCACACTTGTTCTTTCACTAGTTCAGGTGTGGCGAATCAGGAACTCAGGCTCAACAACAGCTGCAATGGGTTCTGTAATCATCGATGGACCAGGCGTACTGCTTCAAGGATCAATTCTTGTCATTGCAATTATTTCCGTATTTCTTATCGCAGATACTGAAAACTTTGCCGCCGCAGCTGCCGCAATTCCTGGATCGCCAGAAGAGCGCGAATCAATTGCTCGTGGTCAGCAAGTAACGGAAGTTTTCCCACTCACACTCTTTGCAGTTGCAGGAATGCTCTTATTTCCGGTTGCATCAGATTTGATTACGCTCTTTGTTGCACTCGAAGTTCTCTCATTGCCGTTGTACTTAATGGCAGGACTTTCTCGTAGACGCCGATTACTTTCACAAGAATCTGCATTGAAGTACTTCTTATTGGGAGCATTCTCATCAGCATTTTTCTTATTTGGAGCGGCTTACCTTTATGGTTATTCAGGTTCAGTAACTTTTTCAGGGATCCGCGCTGCTGTAGTCGGCGGTACTGGAAACGATGTATTCCTTCTTATCGGAATCGCATTCCTATCTATCGGATTGCTATTTAAAGTTGGCGCAGTTCCATTCCACGCGTGGTCACCTGATGTGTATCAAGGAGCACCAACTCCTGTAACAGCGTTTATGGCAGCAGCAACAAAGGTTGCAGCCTTTGGCGCGATGCTTCGAATTTATTACACAGTATTTGCCAATGCCCAATGGTCATGGAGCCCACTACTTACCGGCGTAGCAATTATCACCATGGTCTTTGGTTCACTTGTTGCAATTGCGCAGCGCGATGTAAAGCGCATGCTTGCTTACTCATCTATCGCACACGCTGGTTTCTTACTCACTGGTGTTCTCGCACTTAACAAGGCTGGCCTTGATGCAAGCATTTATTATTTATTTGCATACGGCGTAGCAACAGTTGGTGCATTTGCTGTTGTCACACTTGTTCGAGATAGCGCTGGCGAAGTAACTGATCTCAATCGTTGGGCTGGACTTGGAAAGCGTTCCCCATGGGTTGCAACATCATTTGCAACGTTCCTGCTTGCCTTTGCTGGTATTCCACTTACAAGCGGTTTCATTGGAAAGTTTTCAATTTTCTCAGCTGCTTATGAAAGCGGATCAAAATCAGTTGT
>JBIKPX010000097.1:0-3717 GCA_044357195.1 Candidatus Planktophila sp.
TGCGATGAGAGCGACAGAAACAGCTGGTGCATGCAGAACTTCTTGAGTGCTTAACTCAAAGACTTCTGGCAAGAGGTCAAAGGCAACTAAACCGAGGAGCAAACCTGCGGAGAGTCCGAGGACTAAATGGAGACGATCTTTTGCACGAAGCGCGAGTGCGCCTCCTGCAAAAGTGGATAGAGCAGTAAGTCCGGCGAGGATGATGGCTATGTTCATGTCAGGAGAGTATCACAAAATGAAAATGATTTTCATTTTCACCAATGAGCCAGGGTCTAGGCTCACCTCATGCTCGCAGTCGCCAGATTTAATGTGCCTTTGGGCGAGGCAGCTCATTTTCAAACGCTGCTGGCAACGGCCCTTGATGCATTTTCTAAGTGCCAAGGATTTAGCGATGGTCAATACGGTCAAAATCTGGATGATCCGACGTTGTGGTCACTGGTAACCAAGTGGGAAAACGTAGGCTCATATCGCCGCGCACTGGGCAATAACGATGTAAAGATGAATGCAATACCAACTCTTGCTCGCGCAATTGATGAGCCCGGTGCATATGAAATGCCGTACTCAGAGTAAAATTTAGACACGGATCGCAACAGGAGTTGCTTTTACCGCCGACAGCCAGCCGGATGGAGAAAATGAAATGGCAACGGATCGTTTAGAAAATATTGTTGGTCTTGCAAAGCGCCGCGGATTTGTTTACCCCTCATCAGAAATTTATGGTGGGTTGCGCGCATCATGGGATTACGGCCCACTCGGTGTTGAATTAAAAAACAATGTTAAGCGCCAATGGTGGAAATCCATGGTTACTGGCCGCGAAGATGTTGTCGGTCTTGATTCATGCGTGATCTTGGCAAAAGAAGTCTGGGAAGCATCCGGACACGTTGCAACATTTTCTGATCCGCTCACTGAGTGCACATCGTGTCACAAGCGTTATCGCGCAGA
Source organism: Candidatus Planktophila sp. (assembly GCA_044357195.1). Lineage (GTDB taxonomy): Bacteria > Actinomycetota > Actinomycetes > Nanopelagicales > Nanopelagicaceae > Planktophila. The sequence goes on from JBIKPX010000097.1 coordinate 940, forward strand.
TCATTTACTTGAAGCATATGAGGCAAAACATAAAAAGGCTGCAACAGCGCTGACTGAAGTTAATTGTCCTGCCTGTGGAAATAAAGGACAGTTCACAGAACCAAAACAATTTAGCGGAATGCTAAAAACCTATCTTGGACCCGTAGAAGATGAATCAGGTCTTGCATTCTTGCGTCCAGAAACTGCCCAAGGAATCTTTATTAACTTTGATCAAGTAATGACAACATCTCGCAAGAAGCCGCCATTTGGCATTGGCCAGATTGGTAAGTCTTTCCGCAATGAAATTACGCCAGGTAACTTTATTTTTAGAACTCGTGAATTCGAGCAGATGGAGATGGAGTTCTTTGTAGTTCCTGGAACAGATGAAGATTGGCACCAATATTGGATTGATACTCGCATGGCTTGGTATGTGGACCTCGGAATTAATCCAGAGCGCTTGCGTATTTTTGAACATCCAAAAGAGAAGTTGTCGCACTATTCAAAGCGCACAGCAGATATTGAATATAAATTTGAATTCGCCGGAACTGAGTGGGGCGAGCTTGAAGGTATTGCTAACCGCACAGACTTTGATTTAAAGGCGCACTCAGCAGCATCTGGCAAAGATCTTTCATACTTTGATCAAGAAAAGAACGAGCGTTGGACACCATTTGTTATCGAACCTGCAGCAGGTGTGGACCGCGCAACTCTTACATTCTTAATGGATGCCTTCACAGAAGATGAAGCACCAAATAGCAAGGGCGAGATGGAAAAGCGCGCAGTACTCAAACTTGATTACCGTTTAGCGCCAATTAAAGTCGCCGTGCTTCCACTTTCTCGAAACGCTGACTTATCTCCAAAAGCACGAGATCTTGCAGCGCAACTGCGCAAGAACTGGAGTATTGATTTCGATGATGCTGGCGCAATTGGTCGTCGCTATCGCCGCCAAGATGAAATTGGAACTCCGTATTGCATCACTGTTGACTTTGAAACACTTGAAGATGATGCAGTAACAATTCGAGATCGCGACACGATGGAACAAGAGCGCATTGCATTAGATCAGGTTCAAGCATGGTTAGCGCCACGACTACTCGGTTGCTAAAACCACTCACCCTTGCCCTTGCATCTGGTGATCATGTAATTGATCCACCAGTTGTATTGGCGCCAATGGCAGGCATTACTAACGCCCCATTTCGCATGCTTTGCCGCGAACAAGGTGCTGGTCTGTTTGTCTCTGAAATGGTGACAGCTCGCGCGCTCATTGAACGTCGTCCAGAAACTCTTCGCATGATCGAACCAGGCAAAGGTGAATGGCCACGCTCTGTTCAGTTATATAGCGTTGATCCACAGACAATGCGCGCTGCGGTAACAATGCTTGGCAAAGAAAACTTAGTTGATCACATTGATATGAACTTTGGTTGCCCAGTTCCTAAAGTTACACGCAAAGGCGGAGGAGCAGCCCTTCCATATAAACGCAATCTCTTTAGTGCAATAGTTGGCGCAGCAGTTGAAGCTGCAAAACCTTTTGGAATTCCTGTCACAGTAAAAATGCGCATCGGAATTGATAGCGATCACCACACGTATTTAGAAGCTGCAAAGTCAGCTGCAGACTTAGGTGTTGCATGGGTTGCATTACATGCGCGCACAGCAGCACAAATGTATGAAGGTAAATCAGATTGGTCTGCAATTGCCCAACTGGTAGAACACCTTAAACCAACTGGTGTGCCAGTACTTGGCAACGGAGATATTTGGTCAGGCGCCGACGGAGTAGAAATGGTGCGCCAAACTGGGTGCGCCGGCGTAGTTGTTGGTCGCGGATGCCTTGGTCGCCCATGGTTATTTTCAGATTTAGTCAGTGCATTTAACGGCGGCACAGATCGCACATTGCCAACACTTCATCAGGTGCGCGAAGTAATGTTTAGGCACGGAGAGTTAATTGTTGATTACTTTGAATCAGAAGATCGTGGATGTCGTGATCTGCGCAAACATATGGCGTGGTATCTCAAAGGATTTAGAGTCCACCGCGAATTACGTAGAGAATTTGGCCTTATCGAATCTCTTGCACACTTTCGCACACTGCTAGATCAACTAGATGATCAGCCATATCCCATTGAAGTGGGCGAAAAACCACGTGGTCGCACAAGCCATGGCCGCCCTGTTACTTTGCCAGATCGTTGGTTGGATGATCCAGATGAGATGGCTGCAATAGAACTAGAAGATGCGTTTTCAGGTGGCTGATGTTTATCTTTAGATTTATTCGTCGCATATTTACAATAATTTTTCTAATTGTTTTAGCGATCCCAACATATGCGGTGGGAAAGACGTATTACGCAGCGCACTATCCAGTTGTGCGTGGCGCAGATGCAATCGTTGTAATGGGTGCGGCCCAATTCGATGGTCGCCCCGGTGATGTTTTAGAGGCACGTTTAACTGAAGCAAAGAGAGTTTATGACTTAGGACTTGCCCCACTAATTATTACTGTGGGATCGAAGGCACCAGGTGATCGCACAACTGAAGCTGCATCGGGTCGAGCCTGGCTTATCTCTGCAGGAGTTCCGGCTCGCAAAATTGTTGCACTAGCAACCGGGCGCGACACATTGGTAAGTACAAAGGCATACGTGGGCGAGATGAAAAAGCGAGAAATTAAAAATGTCATCATCGCAACGGATCCATATCACTGCAGGCGTTCTATGACGATGGCAAATGATCGCGGACTAATTGCCACCTGTTCTCCTGTGCAATTTGGTCCAAATTCTTTAAAGAACTCCACGAAGCGCTATTTAATTCGTGAATCAGGCGCAT
>JBIKPX010000099.1:0-3684 GCA_044357195.1 Candidatus Planktophila sp.
AGGATTTATAGACGTTACAAAGTATGTAGATGAAAGGCCGTCAACCACACTCTCTGAACCATTCAGTTCTCCAGTGGTGCAGATTCGGTTACCAATCGGAGCAGGGGGCGGCGCAGCCTGTGCTGGAGTGAAATGAGAAGTACTCAGTACTAGTGACAAGAAAAATGTAAAAATAATTTTCTTTAGCAAATGTAACTTCTCTCTGCTGCAGGTACTTACAAGTACCTTTGAGCACTTGGGCTAGAAGTAATAAGCCCAGACTCTGCGAAGAGAGGACGGTTAAACCGTTCCTTAATTAATGTTTAAAGTGTATGCCTATCAGGAGTTAATAGATATGCTTTTACTTGAAGGACAAGTTGGTAGAGCACGGTGACTTACTGAGCGTGTGTTAGCAGGCTCAGGAAGGGCTGTTAGTTAAGTTTGAGCGTGAGCGAAAATTAACTAACACACTCTTAATCACCGGGTCGGGGGTTCGAGTCCCTCACAACCCACTTCGAGTTTGAGTCGTCCCTTAGAAACATCGGAACTACTTCTTCTTATATCCCTTTGGACACTTCGCGTTTGGACCAGCAACGTTCTTGGTCACCTTACCTTTTACACAGGTTATAGAAGTAGCTGGTTTTTTAGCTGCAACTTGCTGGGCCACAAAATCTTCAGCTTGCTTAATTAAATCTAAATGCTTAAAGACTGGAGAGATAAAACCCATCTCTCGTGGGTGCTTTTCATTAGCAGGGGCATTAGTCGCTCCGCATGCATAGAAATTCATGCCCGTTGAAATTCCCTGCCCTACATAAAATACTTCCCCTTTATAGGTAGCTGTCGTCCCACTACCAGAGTCACCAGGACACGTTGAAAGATTTGTTAATAGTGTTTCATTTGCTAATTCGATAAGCCCTTGTCCTTGCAACCATGAAAAATCAGACTTAGGAGCCAAGTTGGATCTCATAATTCGCGGAAGCTCACTAGGGCTTTTATTGGGATTATTCCGATCCTCAGCACACGGATTCTTCTGCCCGGGATCACAACGATCTCGATACTCGCCGTATCCATGGAAAACTATCTCTGCTCGTGCCTTGACTAATTCAGCCTCAATTTCTGCAGTCATCAACTTTGCTGGAGAGACGGTAGCTAAATCTCTATCTAATACAAGAACAATAAAGTCATTAAGGGTCCAACCTGTTGATGATTTTTTATAGTCACCCACAAAAGTCTTAATAACCTTTGCTCTACCTTCAGCATTCTTAGCTGAAGAGTTAGGTTTACCTACGGTTATATATGACGGCTCTTGCAAAATGCGTTTACCATTGCTATCAAAACGGTAATGAGAATGTGCAGCGCTAAAGACAATACGTGGTGAATATAAGAATCCACTCCAACCGGCCGTCAAACTAACTTCTGAGGGACCTCCCTGCCCAAAGATTGGAACTGCTCGGGGGTTTTCCAGATTAACTGGCGCATTTAATCCAGCCTGAGAAACAGGAGTCGAAGAGAAAATCAGCGCACTCATCATCAAAAGAGATAGGGCAACTTTGCGCATAACTCAAGGTAACAGCAAATCTTTCACTGTCAAGAGTTTTGAAGAGGCGGTTTTGGGTCCCATCCCTCACAACCCACTACAGTTTTTTGAACTTAGGTAGATGCAGATCAAAGCGGATTGAAAGTACCCGTGTCAGAACTACGACACCTCCGGCCAGAATCGCACTTGTGCTGTTATCAACATTTGATTCGATAAGAGCCACGAATGTAATTGCCCCCATGAGACACGATGTACCGATAGTTTCTCTATGAAGTAGCACTGGTTCGAGCTGACAGAGAACGTCTCGCAATAAACCACCAGTAACTGCTGTGACAAGGCCCAAAAGAATTGCTCCGTACCAAGAGATATTTTGCTCAAAGGCCAACTGAGTTCCAGAAATTGTTGCAATCGCTAATCCAAATGTATCCATGATTAATAAGGTCTTACCAATTCGTGTTACTCGCCTAAATACGAGCGTGATGACAACAGCAAGAATAACAGCGGCAATAATTGACGGATCAGTGATCCAAATTGGTTTGAGGCCAAGAAATATATTTCTGAGAGTTCCACCCGATACTGATGCAATAACTGCAATAAATGCGATTCCGCCGTAATCTAAACGCTTATCTGCAGCCACTCGAGCGCCAACGAGTGCGAAAACAAATGTTGATAACAAATCGAGCCCATGGAGCAAAGTCATAGCTCAATAGTAGAGTACGAACATGAGCAACCAAATAGAAACATCATTTCAAGTCCAATTAGACAACCGCGATCGCAGCACGGCTTTTGCCCGGGTAGTCATTGCCTTTCCAGTCTTTATATTTGTCTCCTCCTTTTCAATTGAAACGTTCTTTAGTGATAACCCCATGCAGACTTACGGTCTAGTAATTCTTCCCGTAATCCTTGCCCTTCTATTTCGTGGCGTGTATCCAAGTTATGTCTTGACCTTTAACAAAGCGCTCTTTCGTTTAGTAAATCGCGTATGGGCGTATATCGCACTTCTCACAGATGAATATCCATCAATCGAAGAGAGCGACGTCGTTCGAGTAACCTTTCCAGAAGTAGATGGTGGAAAGACACTTAGCCGTGGACTTCCGTTAATTAAGTGGTTCTTGGCAATTCCGCTATACATCGTTGGAATTGTTTACTCTATCTATGGCTTCATCATGTTGCTGCTAGCTTGGTTTAACATTTTGTTCACTGGATCAATGCCGCAAACCTGCGCCGACACCATTGTTCGTGTGAGTCAATACTGGAATCGTATTTATGGATATGCAGTCATCCTTGTAACAGATGAATATCCGTCCTTTTCCTTATAGGCGTTAAATGTTCGAGCTAACTAACCTAGTAATAGCTCTCTGTTTATTTGTTGGTGCGGTTTTATACACCTCAGTGGGCCATGCAGGATCCTCGGCATATATCGCCATCATGACTCTGTTTAACCTTCAGACCACGGTTATCAAGCCAACTGCTTTAACACTTAACATTGCAGTTTCTGCATATGCCAGTTGGCGCTATATCCGTAATAAATTCTTTGATAAAAAACTCTTCTTTGCACTAAGTATTGGAGCAATTCCTGCTGCCTTCATTGGTGGCCATATCAATTTAGCTAGTGAAATCTATAAGCCAGTTGTTGGTGTGCTGCTGATTCTCTCTGGATTGCGCTTTATATTCTTAGCCGCATCTAAAGATCGCGAACTTAAGAGTGTGAATTATCTATTGGCAATTGTCATGGGAGCATCTATTGGTTTTCTCTCAGGAATTACTGGAACTGGTGGCGGAATATTTCTTTCACCTCTAATTATTTGGCTTGGCTGGAATCACGTTAAGCAAGCCAGTGGAACCGTGGCTGCATTTATCTTTGTTAACTCAGTTGCTGGTTTACTAGGCAACTACAAATCAACATCATCTTTGCCTGACTCATTGCCACTCTTTCTAGGCGCAGTAATCATCGGAGCGCTAATAGGTACTCGTCTTGGAATTTCGCGCTTTTCATCTGTTGGCGTTAAACGAGCGCTGGGTGCGGTCTTAATTATTGCAGGGCTGAAATTCGCCCTTACTTTCTAATTACTTATCGCCAGATTCGAGTTCGTTGATTAACTTAAAGTGACCGCCACCTAGTTGGCCTTGGTTGCGATAGAGCTCGAGTTTCTCGCGAGTATCTTCAA
>JBIKPX010000100.1:0-3658 GCA_044357195.1 Candidatus Planktophila sp.
CGATGGACAGAAGCGAATAGATCTATTGAAAATACAGATGTTGTTATGTGGTACGTCTTTGGACTAAATCACATTCCGCGAATTGAAGATTGGCCTGTAATGCCTGTTGAAAGATTGGGCTTTACGTTAAAGCCGATGGGATTTTTTAAGCGCACACCTGCAATGGATGTGGCTCCAAACAAAGCAGTCTGTGCATGTGGCAGCAACTGCAATTGCGGGCATTAATTAGTCGTCGAACCGGTGGTTCGAAAAATTCATAACCTGAAGGTAGTTCGCCTAAATGATTTTTTCAGGAACTAGCAATTACGTAGTTTTCTGGACCGGCTTGACCAGAAAATCTTTCACCATCAGAGCCGACTGAACAAGGGCTACTGTCTCGTTCGGATTTACTAGTTATTACAGAGTTCACGCCAAAACCACTTGAATTCCATTGCGCACGAATCTCAGGAGCAAAGTGCAAAAATGGTGAGTCAAATTTATTTGCCATGAAGTCAATGAGAGCAATATCTACAGAACTATTTTCTAAAGTGCCACCATTTGAAGCTGCAAAGGCACTTTGATCTTTTGACCACCAAGAAATAACAGGTGTTCCGGCTTTTACTTTATCGCCATCTTGCACCAGGGGATCTCCGTGGAAAAATACAAAAGTCCAACCATTGTCGTTCATGATAAATACCTGTGCACCATTGCCAGATTGTTCTGTCTGAATTCTTACCGTGCCTTCGAATGGCGCAATTCCTTTCACACTGCCTGCAGGTACAAATGCTGTTTTAAGAAATAGATAGTGCTTCATGGAACGAGCAATCTCTAAACCTTCAAAGGGTTTGCTCTGCAATTTTGCACTGAAACCTGGAGAATAATCGTGTCCTACACAACTTCTGAACTTACTTATTTTGCTAATGAACTTTGGATCAATTGGTGAATACACCAAGAAGTTTGCAGGATCTACAGAAGCTGCTGGGGTTGGTGTTGCAGTTGGTGTTCCAGTTGGCGCTGGAGACGCTAATGATGTCGGAGAGAGCTTCCAAGTTTTTTTCTTGCCAGTTTGGGTGCATTTAAATGTTTTACCGTTAACAATTTTTTTGGCACCTACTTGGGTACATAGTGCTCCATTTTTAACAATCGCTGCATCTGCAATAGTCAAAGATCCAGTCAGCATTATTACAATTAAAAATCCAACTACAGTTTTTCTCATGTCTATAAATTAATACAGACCTCAGAATCTTTAAAAGTCTATTCTTCAGAGGTAGCACTCTTTTTAAGTCAAACAGATTGGGAAATTAATTCCCTAACAACGGCAATACAACTCTTGGTTAGTCGTCATCTTCTTCGTTATCGTCGTCATCTTCATCTTCAAATTCGTCATCATCGTCGTCTCCACCAGTAGGTGGAAGCGGTGGTGTGCCAATGGAAGCTTTAGGTTGTGCAACTGCTGAATTAAGAGATGGTGTTACAGATTGCGTCACCGAAGGTGCGGCAGAGGCTATAGCAACACTTTCTGTTTCTGCGATTGCTGGGGATTCGTTGCTTGTTTGAGCTGCAACGACACCAACAGTAATTGCCAATAAAGGGATTGAAAGAGCGAGTGTTCTAAATCCACTTTTAAGGAGTGGTCGAGGCTTTGGGCCATCACTTTCTGCGAGTTTGAACCATTCAGGCTTTTTCATGGGTTCCATCGTGTGCACCTTTCGTTAAGTGAAATGTATTACTCATTCCTTAGAAGGGTCTGTGAAGCGAGAAAAATAATGGCGGGTAATCTATGACAGTGAGCACATTTACTGCTGCTGAACAAGGACGCGGCTATTTAGATTTAATGAAATTACGTGTGGTTGAGTTATTACTCGTCACAACAGTGCCAGCACTCGTTTTAGCAGAAGGAAAACTTCCTGGATTAGTTGTGACCGCAGCATCAATTATTGGTGGCACCTTGGCTGCAGGGGCAGCGAATGCGTATAACATGATCATTGAAAGTGATATCGATAAGTTAATGGCGCGTACTTCTAAGCGTCCATTGGTCACTGGTGTTTTATCTAAAGTGCAGGCAACTATCTTTGCAACGATTGTTGCCATTTTATCTTTGGTTATCTTCTGGGTTTATACAACTCCCCTTGCAACTCTTCTAACCCTTATTGCAATTGTTTTCTATGTTGTTGTTTACACAATGGGACTCAAGCGCCGTACTGCGCAAAATATTGTGTGGGGCGGGGCAGCGGGATGTATGCCAGTTTTTATTGGTTGGGCTGCAGTTACTAACTCACTTTCTTGGACCGCAGTTGCTTTCTTTATGGTTATTTTCTTCTGGACTCCACCACATTTTTGGGCGCTAGCAATTAAATATAAAGATGATTATGCAGCCGCCAATGTTCCGATGTTGCCTGTGGTTGCCACTCGCAATCGCGTCCACCGCGAAATGTGGCTACACACCGTTGCGATGATTGTTTCATCCATTGCGCTCATTCGTTTTGCAGATCTGCAGTTGTGGGCTTTGATTCTTACAATCGGTCTGGGACTTGTATTTGCTGGGCAGTTGATTCAATTACGCGAAACAACTCCTGATTACACAAAGGTTGCAGGAAAGATCTTCCAGTGGTCTATCACGTATTTAAGTTTGTTATCTGTATTGCTAGTTGTTGCTCAGCTATTAAAGGCTTGAGTTAAATCTTTAATCAAATCTGAACTTGCTTCTAGGCCAACAGATAAACGCAATACCGATGGAGTAATACCCATTGCTATCTGCACATCCGGACTTAAGCGCTTATGTGTTGTCGATGCAGGGTGAGTAATAAGTGACTTGCTGTCGCCATGGTTATTTGAAATATCAATGACAACAAGGCGATTAACGAATGCGAAGGCATCTTTTTTGCTGCCATTTAATTCGATGCAAATATTTGTGCCGCCAGCCCCACCTGACTGCTTTTGAGTTAGGGCGTAGTCAGGGTGGGATTTAAGTCCTGGATAGCGAACAGATTTAACTTCCTTGCGAGTTTCAAGGAACTCTGCAATTGCTTGCGCACTTGCATTCATCTTTTCAACGCGCATCTGCATTGTTTCAAGAGATTTAAGTAATACCCACGCATTAAATGCGCTGATATTTGGTCCTGTGTGGCGGAAAAATGGCAAGAAATGTTCTTGCATGTAATTAAAGGAACCAAGGACCGCACCTGCTAGAACGCGACCTTGTCCATCAATATGTTTTGTGGCTGAGTACATAACAACATCTGCACCGAGTTCTAGCGGCTTTTGGTAGACAGGAGATGCCATGACGTTATCAACAATGACAGTTGCGCCTACTTTATGTGCAAGATCGCTAACCATCTTGATATCAACGATATCTAGCATCGGATTACTTGGTGTTTCAATAAAGACTGCTTTAGTTGGCGCACTTAGCGCTTTGGCCCACGCGCTTGGATCATTGCCCTTTACGAGTTCAACGCTTACGCCCCACTTTGGCAAAATTTCTGTCAGCACAACGTGGCATGAACTAAACATAGAAGCCGATGCGACAACGCGATCTCCGGCCTTAACAAGACATGCAACGGATGCAAACATCGCTGACATTCCAGAACCAGTTGCTACGCAAAATTCTGCGCCTTCAAGGGCAGCAAGTCGTTGTTCAAACATTGCAACAGTTGGGTTACCAAAGCGGCCGTAAACAAAG
>JBIKPX010000101.1:0-3642 GCA_044357195.1 Candidatus Planktophila sp.
AACGAAAGCGGCAGAGTTCTCATCAATACCCATATGCGTTGCAATAATTTTTAAGTCGCGAACACCAAGGCCGCCGGCTCGAAGCGCATCTGCTGGTTCTTGCGCCCAATACTCAAGAATTTCATCAACCCAACGCAAGACTGTTGCGACGTTGGCAATGGCTGCGAGCTGAACATTGCGGCTATCGCGTTTAGTGCCCTTAATTTCAGGCGGTGTCACTTCACGTTCTTTGTGAACTTTTCCGCCACGTAGATAAATACCCACTTCGCGCGGAAGAATTACTGTGCGTTGATCAAGGGGAACCATAAAGTTTTGTTCAAGAAGCCACGTGACACCTGGACCAGGATTTTTAATATCGCCAACGCTTCCACGAGGTGGTCCCCAAATAAGTCTTTCCAATACTTTCTTTGAAGCATCGGGTGCTTCATCTAATTTTTTCAACGCTAACTTGGCCATGGATGCCGGACCAAGGCCTGCTATTTCACTACCCAATACATCGCGCACAGAGTTAGGCAATCTCATGCCGTCATCTGCTGGATAGATAAGTCCACGGACTATTAATTCAGGAAGTACTTCTGCGGCAGCCTTATCTGTTACTGCAATTATTTGTTTTTCATTAAATGGTTCGTTAATTACTGCGCAAGCTTCTAGAACTTGAAATTGCCATTGATTGAGTGCATCAATTGCGCGAGCAAGACTTGGCGCACTGCATGCACGAACAGCAAGGGATGCAATATCTGATGGAACTGGAGAAATGAGATCGGCTCGGCATGTGAAGAGCTCTAAAAGGGCGTCATCATCTACGGAACGTAGATAGTCGGTAAATGAACGCATTTGCATAACTTGCCTACATTACAGGGGTTTAGTTCCTGTCGTGAAATCGAGTTAGCGTGAACGCCTGCCAGGTGCCAACCAGATTCCGGCAGCGGCAAGTCTTGACACTGTTGGACCGATTATTTTGATGATAAAGCGCGCACGACGAAAATCGTGAATTGGCCATCCTTCTGCAAGTGCGCGCAAACTTAGAATCGCATCAGGATTAATTGCTGATGGATGTCCCACCGCTTCAAGTAACGGAAAGTCGTTATGACTGTCGGAATAGGCGTAGCACTCTGAGAGTTCGAATCCTTTTTCTTTGGCAAGGGCTGTAATTGCTACTGCCTTTTCTTTTCCATGCAATAACTTGCCCAACATTTGACCGGTGTATTTTCCATCGCGAACTTCGGCCTTACTTCCAAGTGCTCCGGTAAAGCCCAGATTCTTTGCAATTAAAATTGCCATATCTTCTGGGGCTGCAGTTACAAGCCAGACTTCTTCGCCTGCGTTTAAGTGTCTTTGAGCGATGTTAATAGTTCCTTGCCAGCACGCAGGTGAAACAAACTCATCATAAATCTGTTGAGCGATTGTTTGAATCTCTGCAACATCATGGCCACCAATGAATTGCGTAGCTGCATCTTGAAAGCGATTAATTTCATCTTGCTTTTCTTTGCCTGTTAAACGAAAACGTAAATTGGCAAATGCGAAACGCGACAGATCTGTCTTGGTGAAATAGCCGCGTTTATACATTCCTTTTCCGAGGAAGAAGAGCGTAGAACCGCGAATAAGCGTGTTATCTACATCGAAAAAGGCTACTCGGTTGGTTGTGAGCGCCATGTCACAACCTTAGCGAGAAGAGAAGGTTTATGACGCTTTATGCTTGGCGCATGAGTTCGACGGTACATGTGATCAGACATGGCGAGGTACACAACCCGCAGAAAATTCTTTATGGACGTCAACCTGGTTGGACACTTTCAGAGCGCGGTCACACAATGGCAGCAACGTTGGGAGATTGGTCAAAGAGTATTGATCTAGGTGCATTACATGTTTCCCCCCTACAACGTGCACAAGAAACAGCAGGACCGATAGCGGCTGCGCACAATATAAAAATTACAACTGATGAACGATTAATTGAAGCGGCGAATGTATTTGAAGGAAAACCTTTTGGAATTGGCGATGGTGTTTTAAAGCATCCAACAGCGTGGAAACACTTATGGAATCCATGGAAACCCTCATGGGGCGAACCATACGAAGAACAAATCAATAGAATGTTGGCAGCTGTATTTGCAGCGCGCGATGCAGCAAAAGGTAAAGATGCAATCGTCGTATCTCATCAATTACCAATTTGGATTCTTCGCAGTGCTATCGAAGGTCGCAACCTTCTCCATGATCCACGCAAACGTGAATGCTCATTAGCAAGTGTGACCAGTATTCATTTTGACGATGACGCAATGATTAGTGGAACTAGTTATAGCGAACCTGCTGCTCATCTTTTGCCACCAAAGAAATGAAAATTAGAAACCTAATTCTTTTGCCACTCATGGCCGTGGCACTTTCATCATGCGGTGGTGGAGGCTCATCGATTGCCGAAGAGAGTTTTGTCTCTGGAAACGGAAGCGTTTCCTACATTAAACAATCAGATCGAATTGCAGCACCACAACTCTCTGGAATGACTCTTTCTGGAAAGAATTACACATTTAGTGGTGGCCAAGTTGCTGTCGTTAATGTGTGGGCATCGTGGTGCGCACCGTGTCGCGCAGAGGCACCAACGCTTAAAGCGCTCTCAGAAAAATACACAGATGTTGCATTTATTGGAATTCTTACACGTGATAATCCAGTAAATGCAGAAGCATTCGAACGCCGTTTTGCAATCCCTTATCCAACGCTCATTGATGATTCAGTTCTGATTGGGTTTAGAAAGTCATTACCAGCTAATGCAATTCCATCTACTGTCGTTATAGATAAGAATGGCAATGTGGCGGCGCGTATTTCAGGAGAGGTCACAGTTGCATCCCTTAGCGAACTCATTGAGAAGGTGAGTGGCGAGTGAAGGAATTCTTTGTAGAACAGATATTAGATGGCTATTTAATTACAGCATTTCCTATTGCAGTCATCGCTGGTTTGATTTCCTTTCTATCACCATGTGTATTGCCACTAGTACCTGGATATATTTCATATGCTGCAGGGTTTTCAAAGAGCCGTGGCCGAGTACTTCTCGGATCATTTCTTTTCGTTGCAGGATTTAGCGTTCTTTTCATTTCATATGGCGTTTTATTTGGTGGCTTCGGTGCCTACATTTCCGATAACGAAAAACTCATTACATCTATATTGGGCGTCTTCACCATCGGACTTGGTCTGATATTTATTGGCAAATTTCCATTTGCACCGACTTACCGCGCAAAGATGCCAACAACTCTTGGATTAGTTGGTGCACCAGTACTCGGATTCTTATTTGGAGTCGGTTGGACTCCATGTATTGGACCTGCACTCGGTGCAGTGCAGACACTTGCGTTTCAAGAATCAAGTGCATTGCGTGGTGCAATTCTTTCTCTAGGTTATTGCATCGGATTAGGTGCACCATTTATGGCATCTGGTCTATTTCTTGATCGCTCGCAGAATCTGCGAAGTTTCTTAGTTCGTCGTGGTGATCTGATAACAAAAATAGGCGGAGTACTTCTTATTCTTATCGGACTTGCTCAAGTATTTGGTTTGTGGGCAACATTTAACAACGAGATGCGTTCATGGATCTCAGATTTCATTCCGGTGGTTTAAATGAAAGAGACCGTACCTGAAATTGGCGCAGTAGGACTTCTGCGATTTGTGTGG
>JBIKPX010000088.1:0-4056 GCA_044357195.1 Candidatus Planktophila sp.
GCTACGGTCCTAGAAGTCACCCAAGACGAGATTTCAAAGGCTTTATCTGAGCTGACTGAGAGCTATGGGGATCGAGGATTTGCTCTGAAGAGCGTGGCTGGGGGATGGCGCTTCTATAGTCATCCAGATAGTGCCTCGGTGGTTGAAAAATTCGTCCTAGATGGCCAACAATCCCGTCTGACTCAAGCTGCACTTGAGACTTTGGCTGTGATTGCCTATCGCCAGCCTGTATCTCGTGCCCGGGTATCGGCTATTAGAGGTGTAAATGTTGAAGCGGTCATGAAGACCCTGGTTACACGTGGATTAGTCGAGGAGTACGGCCTAGAGCCCGAAACTGGGGCAATTTTGTATAAGACAACGAACTATTTCCTGGAGCGTTTAGGGTTGAACTCCCTAGAAGATCTGCCAGCTCTGGCTCCGTATCTTCCAGATTTAGAGCACTTGGATGAAATTCTAGATTCACTCGTTGATTAATCGTTCAACAACTCAACTCGTAATAAACCCTTAACTTCTGCTGTAGAGTTCTGCCTGCATCGCCAATTAAGAAGGCGATACGTTGACTGTCGGGAATGGATAGCCACAGATGAGTGAAAAACGTTTGAATAAGATCATTGCGGATGCGGGCATCACTAGCCGCAGGGGAGCAGATGATTTGATTGCATCTGGTCGAGTGAGTGTCGATGGATTGGTCATCAGAGAACTCGGTGCCAAGTTCGATCCATCAAAATCTGAAGTAATGGTTGATGGTGAGACAATTACGCAATCTTTGACCAAAACTTATCTTGCACTTCATAAGCCCAAGGGTGTTTTGTCGACCATGTTTGATCCGGAAGGACGTCCCTGTTTAAGTGACTTTATTGACCTACGAACAGAACGCCTTTTTCACGTGGGCCGCTTAGACAAGGACTCTGAAGGTTTGATTTTGCTCACCAATGATGGAGATTTAACCTTTCGGGCGACCCATCCTTCATACGGTCTGGAGAAAACCTACATAATCGAATACGAAGGTAAATTGCCCGTTGGGGTGGAAAAGACCCTACTCAAAGGGGTCGAGCTCGAAGACGGGATTGGGCGGGTATTGACCTTTAAAGAGCTCTCACCTACTTGGCTTGAAGTTAGTATCCATGAAGGTCGCTATCACATCATCCGAAGACTGATGGCAGCCGTTGGGATTGATGTGCTTCGTTTGATTCGAACAAAGTTCGGTCCTATCTCCCTAGGAGAAACATCTGAAGGTAGATGGAGAGATCTAAATTCTGGAGAATTGCTAAACATACAAAAGGCTTTAAGTCTTTAGAGATATAGCCATAAAACGGTTTTTGGAGTTTTAATCGTTAAATATATTTATCGGCAATATTGTTCAGTGTATCTATTTATCGACAAAAAAGGCAGTTCTTGAGCGTGCTAATAGAGATTTATCGATATTAAAGAACTGCTGGAACTTCACTACGGTTAACGATCTGATAGATACACAAATTCAATAAATCATAAATCTAGAAATTAATAAATCGCTTAATTAATAATTCAATCCAACGTCGAATCGATGCGAAGCGTTACTCTTTACCCATGAATGTACGGGCAATTCGAGGAGCCACTCAGGTTCAAGCCAATGACCCAACCTCTATCGGGGAGGGTTCAAAGGAGTTGTTATCAGCTATTTTAAAAGCCAATGACCTTGAAATATCTGACGTGATTTCAGTTCTTTTGACGGCTTCCCCTGATCTAAATGCCGCTTTCCCGGCAAGTGCGGCTCGAGAGATCGGCTTTCAATCGGTACCACTTCTGTGCGCTCAAGAAATCGATGTTCCAGGTGCTTTGCCACGCACAATCCGCATCATGCTGCACTGCAACTCATCACGCTCGATGCAAGAAATTGAGCATGTTTATCTGCATGGAGCCAGTGTTTTGCGTAAAGATTTAGCGCAATAAGGTCACCAGGATATGGCAATTTCCTCGGTAAAAATTGTTGGTTCCGGGCTTATCGGAACTTCTATTGGCTTAGCTCTGTCTGCCCGGGGTATCAAGGTAGCGATGTCTGATGTGGATCAAGGCGCTGCGCTCTTAGCCCAATCTTTAGTAGATGTTGACGCAAGTTTTGAGTCGGTTCATGCATTCGACGTAGTGGTGCTCGCTGTTCCACCAAGTGAATTTAAAAATGCTCTTTCCGAGGAAATTAAACTCAATGCGTTATCCACATTTGTAGATATCTTAAGTATAAAAACTAAACCTTTACTAGAAGTCCAATCTTTTAAAGATATTTTGCCGCGTTATGTTGGAACACATCCAATGGCAGGCCGTGAAGTATCTGGCCCGCAGTCAGCGCGAGGTGATCTCTTCAATGGTCGCACATGGATTCTCACATCGGGGGAGTTAGCTTCTAAGCAGAGCTTGGATAAAGCTGCTGAGTTAATTGCTCTATGCGGAGGCGTTCTTGTTCAATTAAGCGCACAGGAACATGATCAAGCGATGGCGCTGATTTCACATACTCCTCAATTAATTGCAAGTGTTTTGGCATCGCAATTAGTGGGTAGCAACCCCCAATGGTTGGGATTGATAGGTCAAGGTTTTAAGGATGTCACTCGGATAGCAGATTCGGACCCATCTTTATGGAAAGAAATCATTAGTGAAAATGCTGAAAATATCCTGCCTGTGCTCAGATCCTTTCGGCATAAATTAGAAAATATCGAAACAACCTTAAGCAATTCTTATTCTGCTCAATCGATAATTGAATCTGGTAATGCAGGGAGAAAACTTATTCCGGGTAAGCACGGAAGCACAGCTAGAACATATATATATCTACATATAGTCATAGATGACAAAGCTGGTCAATTGGCAGCAATTTTTAATGATTGCGCCAAAGCCGATGTCAATATTGAAGATGTTTCAATTGAGCATACTCCTGGTCAAAACACTGGTTTGGTCACATTATCTATTCTCGATCTAGGTAAAGCTCAGATTCTTGAAAAATTCCTTGGATCAGCAGGCTGGAAAGTACATTCAACAAGTAATTAAATCTTCAGAGTGGTCGTAGAATTGCACCATGGGAATCGTTGTAGCAATAGATGGTCCCAGTGGAGCAGGTAAATCTAGTACTGCAAAGTTAATCGCTCATCGCGCTGGTTGGAATTATCTAGATACAGGCGCGCTGTATCGCGGTGTCACATGGTTAAGTTTAGAAAAAAATGAACAAGACCCGCGAAAACTAATTGAATTGTTGAAACTATTTCCTTTACGTTTTAACTGTGACGCGCAAGATCCAGTTTTATTTGTAGGAGATACTGATGTCAATGTAGCGATTCGATCACAGCAAGTAACAGATCGAGTTAGTCATATCGCAGCTATTCCTGAAATTAGGCATGAACTTTTATCAATCCAACGTCAATACATAAAGATTGCGCCACGAGGAATAATTGTTGAAGGTCGAGACATCGGAAATGTTGTTGCACCTGAATCCCCGCTCAAGCTTTATTTAACCGCTGATTTAGAAGCTCGCGCTACGCGTCGAGAAGCAGAAATAGCTACTCCTGATGTATCAACGGAAGCAGTCAAAAACTCCTTAGATGGTCGAGATTTAATTGATACAACGCGAAAAGTTTCGCCTTTGCAGATGGCATCTGATGCGGTGCTGATTGATTCAACGCTATTAAACCTAGAAGAAACCGTTGAACGCGTTTGGGAGTTATTGCGTGAGCGTAATTTACTGGGATTGCCAATTGTGGCAATTCTCGGACGACCTAACGTTGGTAAGTCAACGTTAATAAATCGATTTATTGGCAGACGCGAAGCAATCGTGGAGGACACCCCCGGTGTTACTCGTGATCGCGTTCAATATGAGTGCGAGTGGGGTGGGCGAAGATTTATTGTCATGGACACTGGCGGCTGGGAATCTAAGCCAGATGGCATTTCGATTGCGGTAAGTGCGGGAGCTGAAATCGCAATGGAGCAATCCGATGTTCTGTGTTTTGTTGTCGATGCACAAATTGGCGCATTAGATGAAGATGATGTTTTGGTTCAAGAACTTCGAAAAATGAAGAAGCCGATAATTTTGATTGCTAA
>JBIKPX010000042.1:0-7129 GCA_044357195.1 Candidatus Planktophila sp.
CATTATGGAATCTAGGACTGGGCGAGCCACATTTTGTATCCGCTCTTCATGGCAGAGGTAGCGGAGATTTGCTCGATAAAGTTGTTTCACAATTGCCTGAAGTTGGACGCGCACAAGTTCAAGATGGATACCGCAGAGTGGCCTTAATTGGTCGACCAAACGTTGGTAAATCATCCTTGCTTAACGCATTAGCTGGGGAAGAGCGTTCGATAGTTTCAGAAATTGCGGGCACTACTCGAGACCCAGTAGATGAATTGATAACTTTTGGTGGTTCAACCTGGAGATTTATAGATACAGCCGGATTGCGTAAGCGTTCAAATCAAGCAAGTGGTACGGATTATTACGCATCACTTCGCACGCAAGCTGCTATTGAACGATGTGAAGTAGCAGTCATCGTTTTAGACGCAAGCGAAGCTATTTCCGAGCAAGATTTGCGCATCCTTACGATGGCCGAAGAAGCAGGCAAAGCGATGGTTATCGTTATGAATAAGTGGGATTTAGTTGATGAAGATCGTAGGGATCAGCTGGATCGAGAAATTGATCGACATTTAGATCAGATCGAATGGGCGCAGCGCGTTAATGTCGCTGCAAAGACAGGTTGGCACAGAGACCGATTGGCACCGGCGCTACGCACCGCGATTGATTCTTGGGAAAAACGTGTTCCAACTTCGAAACTCAATTCATTCCTTGGGGCCCTCATTGGCGCCACACCTCCACCTGTTCGTGGCGGAAAGCAACCAAAGATTTTCTATGCCACACAAGCAGGCATTGCACCGCCTAAGTTCGTGGTTTTCTCAAGCGGTTGGATAGAGGCCTCATATAGACGTTTTATCGAACGTCGTTTACGCGAAGAGTTCTCTTTCCCCGGAACTCCAGTTCAAGTAGCTATTCGTGTGAAAGAACGCGACAAGAGTTAGTTCTGCCATGAATAAGAACATCAATATTCCTAACGCTTTAAGCATCCTGCGTTTATTGGGTATTCCATTCTTCATTTACTTCGCACTAGTTCAAGAACAAGATGTAATCGCAATATCAATTCTGGCCATTGCAGGAATTACAGATTATCTAGATGGCAAGTTAGCTCGAGCATGGAATCAAACATCTGCTCTGGGGGCAATGCTAGATCCCGCAGCTGATCGCATTTACATACTTGCAACGCTCATAGTTTTGTATCAGCGTGAAGCAATTAATCTGTGGATCATTCTGGTGTTGGTATTTAGAGATGTGATTTTGGCTGTACTGACCCTGGTTCTCAAACTTCGAAACATTAAGTTGATGGAGGTTACTTACCTCGGTAAAGCAGCAACTTTTAATCTTCTTTACGCTTTTCCACTTTTGTTATTAGCCACTCATGATTCCATGGCTGGACAGATTGCCTTTGCAATCGGGTGGGGTTTTGCGTTCTGGGGGGTAGCTCTTTACCTTTATACGGGTTTTATCTATTTCCAAAATGGCTTGCGCAGTATTAGAGTTACTTCAAGATCCACAACCCCTAATTCCTAGAGCAGAGGTATGAATGTCTAACATTCCTGATTCACTCAAGTACACCAAAGAACATGAGTGGGTAGCCGCAGCAGGTGCTGCCTTGGTTTATCGGGTTGGCATCACTGATTACGCTCAAGCAGCACTCGGAGATATTGTCTATGTTCAATTGCCCAAGATTGGTGAAAAAGTAAGCGCAGATAAAGTTTGCGGCGAAGTTGAATCAACTAAAAGTGTCTCTGAAATTTTTTCACCCGTTACGGGCAACGTGGTTGCGATTAATTCAGATTTAAATTCAGCGCCAGAATCGATTAACAGTGATCCATATGGCACTGGATGGCTCTTTGAAGTTTCGGTTGATTCTGAGCCCCAAAACCTACTTTCAGCCGCGGATTACGCTGCAATTACGGCTTGACCCACAGGGTTACATCCCCCTAGTGTCACCCTTAAGTTCAAGGTGAGCCCGCACAAATAGAGAGAAGGGTAATTCGTGGCAGCTGTAGGAAATGAACCCGAATTAACCTCGACGCTCAACCTTGGATTACGCAGTATTGAGACACCAGGTGAAATTTCACCGGCACAGCAGTATCTGCAAAAAGTAGAACCATCAATTCGCGCAATTATTGATCAAGTGTGTGCAACTGGTTCAAACAAAGCAATGCTTGTTATTCATCGTGGTCCAGCACAAGGCTCTCGTTTTCTATTAGATGGTGAAAACACATCCATAGGACGTTCCCCCGAGAGCGATGTTTTCTTTGATGATGTAACTGTTTCTCGTAAACACGCTCGTATCCAACGCTTAAATGAGGATTTCACGATCATTGATTCTCAGAGCCTAAATGGCACATACGTAAACTCAGTCTCAGTTACAGAGAAGGTTTTACATATGGGCGATGAACTTCAAATTGGTAAATTTCATGCATTATTTTTCGGTAATTCACATATTAAATCTCTGGGGGAGAAGAAATGAGCGTTCCAGCACGCGCCTACTTAAGTATTGGTGAGGTTTTAACAAAGCTGCGTGGAGATTTCGCAGACATTACTATTTCTAAGATTAGATTCCTTGAATCCGAAGGATTAATTGACCCGCAGCGAACACCTTCTGGATATCGTAAATTTACTGGTAGCGATCTAGAGCGTTTGCGTTATGTGTTACTGGCACAGCGCGATCAATATTTACCTCTTCGTGTTATCAAAGAGAATTTGGATGCGCTCGATCGCGGATTACAACCTGCGGCTACATCAGGTGCGGTTGCTACACCACGTCTAGCCACAGTTGATGGCGAAATGGCGCCAGCAGCATTTGGTGAATCTAGCGACATGCGTTTATCTCGTGATGAGTTACTTAAATCCAGTGGTTTAACTGAGAACGCTCTAGTTGAATTAGAATCTTTTGGTCTCATTGCCCCCCGTGGTCGTCACTATGACGCAGACGCCCTATCAGTGGCACGAGCAGTAACTGAAATGGGAACTTTTGGAATCGAACCTCGCCATCTGCGCTCTTTCAAATCAGCTGCAGATCGTGAAATTGGATTGATCGAACAAGTGATCACTCCATTGAATCGTCAGAAGAATGCTGAATCCAAGGCACGCGCCGAAGAGGTTCAAAAAGAGATTGCATCGCTTTCAATTCGCCTTCACGCATCGCTGGTGCGTGGCGGATTAAATCGCCTTCGATAGTTTCGACTCTTCATGAGCATGGTTGCAATGCAGGTAGTTGGTGTTCGAATCGAGATGCCTTCAAATCAACCTATTGTTTTGCTTAAAGAAATTGATGGTGTTCGTTTTTTGCCCATATGGGTTGGAGCAGTAGAAGCCACGGCTATAGCCTTCGCTCAACAAGGAGTTACTCCGCCTAGGCCTCTGACACACGATCTCATGCAGGACATTGTTGAATCACTCGATGCCACCCTGACGGCAGTTCAAGTAACCGCTATTGAAGATGGCGTATTCATGGCATCACTTCTTTTGCGCGATCCTGAAGGAAAAGCAATCAGTGTTTCTTCACGCCCATCGGATGCAATTGCTTTAGCCCTTCGAACTCATAGCAACATATTGGCTGACTCTGAATTGCTAGATAATGTGGGAATAGAAATACCCGATGATGTGGCCGAAGATGTGGCCGCTGCCTCAGGCGAGAGCTCTGAGATGGAGAGATTTAGAGAGTTTCTGGACCAGATCAACCCTGAAGACTTCGCTGGGTAGTCAGATACATCCATGAAACTCTCAACCTCAAGTATAGGTTTTGGGAGTGTCGCTGCGGGCAATCACGCACACGGCAACCTATCCTTATCTGACTCCCCAAGAGAATTGAGATTCCCCTCATGACTTCAACGCCAGATTTTGAACTCATTGGCTATCGCGGCGCAACTGCTTGTTCGGCTGCCGGTATTAGTTATCGCCAATTAGATTACTGGGCGCGCACGGGGTTAGTAGAGCCAAGTATTAGACCAGCTGGGGGATCTGGTTCAACACGTCTCTATGGTTTCCGAGACATCCTGGTACTTAAAATTGTTAAACGTTTATTAGATGCTGGTGTTTCACTGCAGAACATTCGAACAGCGGTTAATCATCTTCGCGATCGTGGAGTTACTGAATTAGAGCGCATTACTTTGATGAGCGATGGGGCATCCATCTATGAGTGCGCAAGTCCTGATGAAATTATTGACTTACTTGCAGGCGGCCAGGGTGTCTTTGGTATTGCCGTGGGCAAGGTTTGGCACGAAGTTGAAGGATCTTTGTCCATGCTCTCTGGTGAGATTGATGGTCGCAGCGTAGGTGGCGAAAGTAACGATGAATTATCCCTTCGCAGGAAGCGCAAAGGCGCCTAACAGGCATATTCTTCCCTTAGCACTCATTTAAAGCTGGGGGATTTAGTAATGTCGCGTGATGAGCAGTTTTCTTCTTATCAGCAGTACGAATCTTTCGAGCGTCGCCATATAGGTCCAACATCGTCGCAGGAGAATGAACTTCTAAAGGCGCTGGGTTATAAAGATATGCGCAGTTTCATATCTGATGTCGTCCCAAGCAATATCGCAATGGCTAAGAAGTTAAAAGATCTACTCCCTGATGCGTTAACAGAGGTACAAGCAATTCAAGCTCTGCGCGAAATAGCTGATAAAAATGAGATGTTTACATCATTTATAGGTTGCGGGTATTACGGAACTATTACACCTGCGGTGATAATGCGAAATGTTTTGGAAAATCCAGCCTGGTACACCGCGTACACCCCGTATCAACCAGAAATTTCACAAGGACGCCTTGAAGCACTCTTTGCTTTTCAGACAGCTGTATGTGATTTAACAGGTTTACCTATCGCTAATGCATCGATGTTGGATGAGGGCACAGCAGCTGCAGAGGCCATGACACTTGCTCGCAGATCATTTAAAGGCAGCGAAGAAGCAGTGTTTTTAATCGATCAAAATGTTCATCCGCAGACTCGAGCAGTAATTGCTACTAGAGCCAAACCGCTTAACATTGTTATAGAAGATTTCGATGCTGGCGCTGGAATCACGACACAATCACCGTATTTCGCAGTACTAGTGCAATACCCAGATACCAAAGGTTTCGTTCGCGATTATTCAAAGATTTGCGAAGTTGCACATCAAAACGATGCCTATGTAATTGCTGCAACAGATCTCTTAGCGTTAACACTACTTAAACCTCCAGGGGAGTGGGGCGCAGATGTTGCCATCGGTTCGGCGCAACGTTTCGGTGTGCCTATGGGATTTGGCGGCCCACATGCTGGATTCATGGCAGTAAGGAATGGTTTAGAGCGCTCACTACCTGGTCGCTTAATCGGACAAAGCGTTGATGTTCACGGAAATCCAGCATTTAGATTGGCGCTTCAAACTCGCGAACAACATATTCGCCGAGACAAAGCCACTAGCAATATCTGTACAGCTCAAGTTCTCTTAGCTGTCATGAGCGCTTTTTATGCGATGTGGCACGGACCTATTGGTTTGAAGTTAATCGCAGAACGCATTCATGATCAAACACATTCATTTGCACTGGCGCTTAAAGCAGCAGGCATAAGCACGTCTAATGAAACCTACTTCGATACTTTAACGATTAATGTTAAAAATGCTGCAGAGATTCATAAGCGAGCAAAAGAGCTTCGGATTAACTTGCGCCAAGTCGATGACACACGCGTTGGTGTTTCTTTCGATGAAACAACAACGCATCAGTCGTTGCGGGATCTAGCAAATGTATTTGGTATTACCTTGAAAGTCGCATCTCATTCTCAAGCCTATGACGATCAGTTAAAGAGAAGTTCTTCGTATCTTGCACATCCTGTGTTTAACATAAATCATTCGGAAACCGCGATGCTTCGCTACATTCGAATGCTATCGGATCGCGATTTAGCTTTAGATCGCACCATGATTCCACTGGGGTCATGCACAATGAAATTAAATGCAACTACTGAGATGCAATCGGTTACCTGGCCAGAGTTTTCATCACTTCACCCATACGTTCCAACAGAGCAAAGCGTTGGATCTCGCCAACTTATTCAAGAATTGTCAGACTGGCTCATAGCTATAACCGGATATGACGCAGTTTCGCTACAACCTAATGCCGGTAGCCAAGGAGAATTCGCTGGTTTATTAGCAATTCGTAATTATCATGACAGTCGCGGAGATCAAAACAGAACTATCTGCTTGATTCCATCTAGTGCGCACGGAACAAATGCAGCAAGTGCTGTTATGGCTGGGATGAAAGTTGTCGTAATCGCTTGTGATGATCATGGAAATGTTAGCGTTGAAGACATTAAAGAAAAGATTACTGAGCATGGTTCAAATTTGGCCGCTCTCATGGTGACTTATCCGTCCACTCACGGCGTCTTTGAAGTTGCAATTTCGGAAATTTGCGAACTCATTCACGCTGCCGGCGGTCAGGTTTACGTTGACGGTGCGAATTTAAATGCTCTAGTTGGTTTGGCACAACCTGGAAAATTCGGAGCAGATGTTTCGCATTTGAATTTACACAAAACTTTCTGTATTCCTCACGGCGGTGGGGGTCCAGGAGTTGGACCAGTAATTGCGCGAGCACATCTTGCTCCTTTCCTTCCTAATCATCCGATGGATCAATTGGCTGGGCCTGCAACCGGTCCAGGACCAGTGAGTTCGGCTCCATATGGTTCTGCGAGCATTTTGCCAATCCCTTGGGCGTACATACGAATGATGGGGGGAGAAGGCTTAACTCATGCCACTGAAGTTGCGATTTTATCTGCTAATTACATTGCTTTGAAATTAAATCCTTACTACCCAGTTCTTTACACCGGAGATAATGGTCGAGTTGCGCATGAATGCATCTTGGATTTACGGGCGATTACCAAAGATTCTGGTGTTACCAATGATGATGTTGCCAAACGCTTAATGGATTACGGATTTCATGCTCCAACTATGAGTTTTCCTGTTGCGGGGACATTAATGGTTGAACCGACCGAGAGTGAAGATATTGCTGAAATTGAAAGATTTATCTCTGCGATGATCTCTATTTATGGCGAAATCATGGACGTTCAAAACGGGGTAATTGCACATGAAGATTCACCCTTAGCGCACGCACCACATACCGCAGGCGATGTTGTTTCTAGCCAATGGGATAGAAAATATCCTCGTGAGATCGCAGCTTTTCCTGAAATGCTAGA
>JBIKPX010000102.1:0-3628 GCA_044357195.1 Candidatus Planktophila sp.
TGTGCTTCGATATCTGCTTGTCCTGTTGCGCGAAGTGCTTCTTCCACTCTTTGAGCTAGAAGAACTAGATCATCTTCATTGACCGGACGTCCCTGGCACGCCTTGCGCACGCCCACTAAGACCTTCTCACGGCTAAATGGTTCTGTGGCACCGCTTCGCTTGATGATGTTAAGCAACGCTACTTCTTGAGTAGAAAATCTCTGTCCGCACTCTGGGCATTCGCGGCGACGACGGATCTGTGTGCCCTCTTCAACGGGGCGAGAGTCCACGACTCTGGAATCATCGTGTCTGCAAAACGGGCAAATCATCTCGGCGTGTCCTTCCTCTTAAGTCCCACATTTTCGGAAAATCCGATGTATTGAGCGGAGTGAGAACTTTACCTTAAAAACACTACTTATGGAAAGTTTTCTTGCCTCGACCCCTACATATAGTGGAAACCATAAAGGATTGCCTGAGAGTTTGCTGGTATTGCTCACACATTGCGCTCACTCTGGCGTGTCGCCTTAGGGCAGGGTTATTTCAGCAGCGTGGCTCCCTTATGGGCTTTGGCTAAATCCTGATCCAGAGTCCAGAGCCCAGTCCCCCTAGCCAAAGCCGTGGCGCTAATTAACGCATCTGCGGTCCTCGACTTTCCCCGAGCCATGGCCGCCAGAGCTGCGATCTCTTCATCGACTGGGTGAATAGCTGATGCAAAATCCCGCACCACCTTCTTAACCCTGTCGACTTCTCGGACCGACTTACGAGCCGGCCACACCAGCATCTCCATAAATGAAATTACTGAAATTTCAAAGGTATCTGAATCTGAAGTTAATGCCGATACAGCAACATCGTGATGCTCGTCTTTTGAATCAAAGAATGCAATGAGAACGGAGGTGTCTAATAAAACTCTCACCAAGAATTTCTTTCTTCGTTTAAATCAAAGCCTTCGTAGAGCCCCGTAAGCGCCCCAGCAAATTGCATAATTTCATTGCTATTGGCTGCTTTTATGACAGATATAGAACCATCTTCTAAATACATAAATCTCACACCATCGCCTTCGGATAAACCAGCTTTACGCAATATATCCACGGGTACTGTCAATTGATTCTTAGAACTGATCCTGCTTGTGGATGTTCTGCCTCGGCGCTGCACGGCAGAAGTAGGGGTGGATTTCTTTACGTCCTGCTTCTTAACCTTTACCTTAGTAGCCATAAGTAAAGGTTAGCAGAGAAAGCACGGAAGCCTAGAAGCTGCGCTGCCCGCCTAGATAGGTCGCAAGGACTGTGATTGCTCGCATGGCCGAAGGGCCAGCCTGCAGCGGGTTGGCATCTACTACGGCAAAGTCTGCGTACTTGCCCACTTCGATGCTGCCGATCAGATCGGCCTTTCCAAGGGCTTTAGCCCCACCCATGGTGTGGGCAATCAGGGCAGTTTTGGCATCGATTTTTAAATCATTGGCGCCAAGTTCTGTGCCATGAACAGTTAAACGATCCATGGCAGCAGCCATCGCCTCAAAAGGATTTGGTTTTCCCACGGGGGCATCGGATGAAAGTGCAAAGCTGACACCATTTTTTACAAACTCACCGAGTGGGTTAAAGCGCTCGCCAATTTCATTTCCGACAGCTGTGACAACACCATCGCCCCAGTTGTGATGATGAATTGGTTGATTAACTGCAATGATTTCTAGGTCATGTAACTCATGTGATTGCTTCTCTTGTGGCAAGCCGCAGTGTTCGATGCGCACAATCGGAAAAGCGCCGTTAACGCTTCTGATTTCTTTGTTGCGCATGGCGCGAGCAGATGAAATAACCATTCCAATTGCAACTGGTGATTGTGCATGTGTTGCAATGTGATAGCCCTGTGTCGCACAATCTAAAAAGATTGATTCAAACTCTTGTGCATCGTGATAGAGCTGGCCAGTTCTATTCTTATCGGCCTTATATCCTTCTGGAAAATATGCGGTCCAGCCACCTAACGTGCCATCGGCATACATCTTGATGCCATTGGCCGTAAGCATCGTGTTATCAATTGCGGCATCTGCACTGAGTTTTTTGGCATGGCCCACTTGAGATGAAATCAAATACATCGAATAGCGCACTTTAAGCGCCCCCGAATTCTTTGCATCTTTATAGGTATTAAATTCGCGCTGGCTTACTTGCGCGTCCCCCACTGATGTCACGCCGTGGCGCACAAATTCGTGCTGTGCTTGCAAGAATTGTTTTGTTAGAACACTTTGCGTATCCGGCAAATGAAAGTTAGGTCCATGATTTGTGACTTTCACACCATCTGCGCCAGTTAAAATGTCACAGGCTGCATCCCAAATAACTCCTGTGGGATTTCCGGCCCCATCACGCTCAAAAGCACCACCTTTGGGATCAGCAGTCTTTGCTGTTATCCCGCTTTTTTCTAAGACCAGAGTGTTGACTGCCCCACCATGGCCACTTGCATTCATGACATAAATTTCGCGAGTAGTACTTATCTGATCGACATCTTCTTTAGTGGGGTGGCGTCCTTCAGTTAAGTTGCGGTGCTCATATCCAAATGCCCGAAGTGGTACTCCTGCTGGCAGCGCTGCTTCTTCCTTTTTTAATATCGCAATAATCTCGGTGATGTTCTTAGCTTTGCTCGGTCCAACATCTACCCAATCCATCATCTGTCCATACATCAATGGGTGTGCATGAGGATCCACAAAGCCTGGCAACAAGACAGCGCCCTTAATGTCGATGATTTCTGTGGCGCCTTTACTTAGTTCGGCGCTCTTTCCAATTGCGAAGATCACGCCATCTTTGACAGCAATGGCATCGGCTCCTGGTGGCAGATCAACTGTTGGCGAAATTATCTGTGCATTAATGAAGACCTTCATTTTTTATCCGCCGGAGATCCTGGTTCGGGAATGATAATGACACTCGGTGTCTTCATTGATAACGCTTTCTTTAATTGAGTGCGCAGTTCATCTGGAGTTCGCACGCGAGAAGCACTCATACCAAAACCTTTAGCAACATCTGTTAAATCAAAGGATGAAATATCCACGCCATTTCGATCAGCTTTTGCTCGATCAAATGAGTCGCGAATTTCTCCATAGCCAGCGTTATCCCAAATAATTGTCACAATCGTTCCGCTGACATCACGCGCAGTTGCTAACTCTGAAATAGTAAAGAGCACACCGCCATCTCCGGCAATAATGACGACCGGATCATTTGGCGCAGCAACCTTTGCACCGATTCCCATAGGAAGAGCAGGTCCTAAAGTTCCAAGTCCATATGGTGCAAGCCAACGAGAAGGTGTGGACCACGGCGTGTAGTGATGAGCCGTATATGCCAACTGCGTTGAATCAAGGCAAACAATTGCATTTGCCGGCATCTGCTCATGAATAACATCTAGCCATTGAAAATGCGAACGAGATTGATTGGTCCAACCAATATCTGCGCGCGCTTTAGCAGCTGCAGCTGGTGCACCTTGGTTACTGCTTGTAAAACCACTATCGGCTAGCGCTTTCGTTAGCGCTGTTGCAAAGGCAGCAGCATCTGAAACAACGCCGATTTCAGCTGTTAGCCCAGATTGCAATTGCGTTGTATCTAGATCTACTCGAACCAACAAACGTGGTTGGCCAACGCGCTTGCCCGTATAAATAATGTCCACATCACTAAAT
>JBIKPX010000103.1:0-3536 GCA_044357195.1 Candidatus Planktophila sp.
CACGGTAATCAAGTTTGGAAGGTTCGACATCTCCTGTTGTTACTTTGATACGACATTTTTTACATGTGCCGTATCCACCGCAGGTTGAATCAATTGCAATGCCGTTCCAGGATGCTGCATCAAATGCACTCACACCTGTTGGAACGGTAAAACCTTTTTCATTAGCAACTGATCCATCTTTTTCGAGCACGCGAAAAGTCAGCTTGATGCGACCTGTTCCATCATGTGCCGGAATAAGTGATGGGTCGAGAGCTTTTTTGCTAATGATTTACCCCTCAGCCTTTGCTGCTTCTTGTGCACGAAAACGTGAAATCCAATTGCCGCCCCATTGATCCATACCGAGCAATAGATCAGCAGCGCGAACTGCTTCGTTAATTGCTGGTGTGCGGGCATCCATGACTGCACAGGTTAGTCCATGTGACATAGCAGCAGGTAAGAATGCAGCGTTAAGTGCGTGACGATTTGGAAGACCAAATGAGATATTTGAAGCACCCAGTGTCATATTCAAACCAAACTTTTCACGAATGAGGTGAATTGTTTCAAGTGTGATCTTTACTGCTTCTGGATCTGCTCCCACTGTCATTGCAAGTGGATCAATTACTAGGTTATCTAATGAAATACCGTGCTTTTCAACCGCGCGGATAATCTTTTCAGTAATAACAATGCGCTCTGCAGCCGTTGCCGGAATACCAATTTCATCATTTGGCAGAGCAATAATTGCTGCGTTGTGCTTTTTAATCAACGGCAGGATTAACTCCATACGATCATCTTCACCAGTCATTGAGTTAACGAGTGCTTTACCTTCATAGGCCTCAAGTCCTGCCTGAAGTGCTTCGATAACGGATGAGTCGATACAAATTGGAATATCGGTAATTCCCTGAATCATCTTGATTGCACTTGCTAAGAGTGCAGGTTCATCTGTTAGTGGAACACCCATGTTCACATCAAGCATGTCAGCCCCACCCTTTACTTGGGACTCAACATCTACTGCGATTGTTGAGAGATCGCCAACACGGAGCAACTCTTGAAACTTCTTGCGACCAGTTGG
This sequence comes from Candidatus Planktophila sp., assembly GCA_044357195.1. Classification (GTDB taxonomy): domain Bacteria; phylum Actinomycetota; class Actinomycetes; order Nanopelagicales; family Nanopelagicaceae; genus Planktophila. Next base: position 1,049 of record JBIKPX010000103.1, read on the forward strand.
GTTGATGCGCTCACCAATAATGACAAATGGTTGATCGTGACCAATAGTGACGGTCTTCGATGCTGATTGAACGACTGTATGCATGTGATTGCTCCTGTTATGTGTATTGGTTAGGTGTTCGGCCGAGGTCGCGCATTAACCGCTCAAGAGTGTCGTCGTGGCGGAAATCTGTAATGTGTAATCCACGCACACCTGGCAACGTAAGTGCGTGCTGAGCTTGTTCTAGTGCAAGTTGGTATGCAGCCTCTGCTTGATCGGCTGATTGCGCAACGCGATCGATAACATCTTGCGGAACACTGATGCCCGGAACCTTATCGTTCATGAAACTAAGTGGCTTGGCACTCTTAATCAGAACAACGCTAGGAATAATGGCTAAAGCTGGAACAGTTGCTGCCACACCGGCACAGAATTTTTCGAGACGATCTGGGTGATATCCGATTTGCAACTGAATCATCTGAGCACCCGCACGGTGTTTTTTCAATGCGCGCTCGATGCGGTAATCATGTGGGGGAGCAAAGGGGTTTTCAACGGAACAAATAAAGAAATTAGGCGCCGGGTTTAGTTTGCGCCCAGAGAGATAAGTACCCGCATTAAGAATTGAGGCCACATTAATTGCTTGTGGTCCATCTAGATCAAAGACACGACGTGTTTCTGGTTCATCACCGGCTGTAACGTCATCGCCAGTTAATAGTGCAATGTTTTCGATGCCGTGAAGATTTGCACCAGCCATGTCTGCTTGAACCGCAAGACGATTCTTATCGCGGCAGACAATTTGCATGATTGGTTCGAGGCCATGTTGCTTCATCGCAATTGCCACTGAAACATTTGAAGCGTGCGCATGTGCTGCGGTGTTATCAGTTGCATTAACGGCCACAAACCACGGAGCCAGGCGATCTACATTCTTTTTAACTTGTTCCATGCCGCCGCCATCAATGACAGGAAATTCGGCGGTGTAAACAACGTCCTTAGTTTGTGTTAATAAATCGCGCAGCTTTGACATTAGTGCGAATGCGTTTCTTCTTGGCGTTTAGCCCATCCTGCAGGTGTCTGTTGATCACGCTTTGTAATCAAATTAACCCATGAAGATGTGCCTTTGAGTTGCATATCAACTGGTGGGCGTAGATCGTTGTAATGCTCTTTCCACACGGTCGGTAGTGGAAGAGAAACTTTACGATCGTAAGCTTTTACCCAGACGCATCTCATCTCTGGCTTAACTTCGCAATGACCATCTTCGCGGACCCCACCGCATGGACCATTGCGTAGCGTTTTCGGACATGTCATTGGACATGTCATCCCTGTTGAGTGCAGAACGCATTGTCCGCACATGGTGCAATCCCACACGGGCTTTTTCATGCCGTGTTCGACAGTTAACAACAGGTTTAAAAGTTTAGGCATTTACAAGTGCGCGCTTCTTCTGGATTAAATCCTTAGCAACGCGAACAGCTGTTGAGGCATCGGATGCAAAACCATCTGCGCCCACTGCATCTGCATATTCCTGTGTCACAGGTGCGCCACCAACCATGATGATTACCTTGTCGCGTAGACCGGCCTTAGTAATCTCGTGAATGTTGACTTTAAACATTGGCATAGTTGTTGTGAGAAATGCTGACATTCCCAAAATATCTGGTTGGTGCTCATTAATTGCTGCAATGAATTTCTCAGGAGCAACCTGCACACCGATATCAATAACCTTAAAACCAGCTCCTTCGAGCATGATATTTACTAGGTTCTTGCCGATATCGTGAACATCGCCTTTAACTGTTCCCATAAGGAATGTGCCCACTGTTTCAGCGCCAGTTTCAGCCAGAAGCGGACGCAATACGTTAAGGGCTCCTGACATTGCTTTACCTGCAATAAGCATTTCCGGAACGAAGTAATCGCCGCGCTCAAAGCGTGCGCCAACTTCTTCAAGAGATGGAATAAGAGCTTCGAACAAAATGGTATCTGGTCCCATTCCTTCGGCAAGTGCTTTATTTGTAAGTTCTAGTACTGCTGGAGCATTGCCAATCATCGTTTCATCAAAGAGTGCCTTGATGATCTCGTCATGTGTCATGCTGCGCCGACCTTTCCTATTTTTTGATTAGGTATCTGGGGTTTTTTCTTATTTCGTGCTTGTACTGCATCGATTTCAGAGACGATGAGATCTCCAATTCGAATAAGTTCCTTATGGCTTAGGCGAGTAGATGGACCTGAAACAGAAATCGCTCCTACGACTCGACCATCTAGTTCGCGCAGTGGTGCTGCAACTGCAACGAGGCCAACTTCTAACTCATCGTTAATGATTGCAAATCCACGGCGACGTACTTCCTCTAACTCTTCGAGTAAACGTGTGCGAGAAGTAATGGTCTTATCCGTTAAGCGCTCTAGTCGTCCAGCAGAGATAGTGACGGCTGAGTAGGCGAGTAAAACTTTGCCGAGTGCCGATGCGTGATACGGAACTTGCTTGCCAACCCAGTTTGTGGCACCTAATAGATATTGCCCATCAACT